>NZ_JACEGA010000001.1:3240833-3589166 GCF_014174405.1 Variimorphobacter saccharofermentans
GACGTGATACCATGACCAATAGTTACATGTGGGTATATCGCTCTGGTAAGGATGGTGGAGGGCCCCCAGCAATCCTATATGAGTATCAGAAAACTCGTAAATCAGATCATCCTGCACAGTTCTTAAAGGAGTTCCAGGGCGTAGTGGTTTGTGATGGTTATCAAAGCTATCATAAGATAGCCAATGAGCGGCCTGATGAACTGAAAGTGGCAGGATGCTGGACTCATGCGAGAAGACGCTTCGCCCAGCTATGCAAAGCCCTTGGCAAAGAGAAAGCCAAAGGAACTCTAGCAGAAGCTGCAGTTGGTCAGATAGCAGCTATCTACCATGTGGATAATAGCCTATCAGATCTTAAACAAGATGAAAAACTACGTGAACGACAACTTCATGTCAAGCCTTTAGTAGAGGCCTTCTTTACGTGGGTAAAAGCCAATAGGCATACAGTTCCTGAAAAATCTGAAACAGGAAAAGCTTTTACTTATTGCATAAATCAAGAACAGTACCTACGTACTTTTCTAGAGGATCCAACAGTGCCCCTGGATAATAATTCTGCTGAAATAGCAATTCGCAGTTTTTGCGTTGGTAAACATAATTGGCACCTGATAGATACTATAAATGGAGCAAAGGCAAGCGCAATTGTGTACAGTATTGCAGAAACCGCAAAGGCAAACAACTTAAAACCTTATAATTATTTTAAATTTATCTTAGAAGAGATTCCTAAGTATGTAGATGGAAAGGATACAAAGTTCCTAGAAGACCTACTTCCATGGTCTCCAAATCTTCCAGATGAATGCAAAAAACAAAGTAATTAATAACTAGCCACCACAAGGTGGCTAGAATTTCATGATAGACAAGTGGTTTACCGTTTACTTTTTGTCAACGCATGACTTATAAAAAATAGGAGGAAGTGTCATCACTTACCTCCTATCTTTTTCCACTTGTATCCGTTAATAACATCTTTTAATATTCTTGTTTTTTCATATGAATAAATATTAGGCTGTATGCCTCTATTTTTTTTAGGAATATTTACAATTTCAAATTCTCCAGTTGTTATTCGGCATTTTACATGCCCCAGCTCTTTTCCTTTTCAAGCAAATTAAAAGAAGGTACTGAGTAAATCATTCTGATGCATTTTACGGCAGATTGTTTTATCCAGTACCTTCTTATGTTATCATAACTATGTTCCTAATAAATTAAGCAGCAGAAATCTCCCCGACCAAAGTTTGATTTCTGCCGCATGCTCAAGTCTGTGGTGAACCACAGCCTCACATGCTTATGATAACGATATCTACCGAATATTGCAATCCTATTTCACAAGATTCCTACGAAAATTTAATTAATTCTCTTCAATTCCACCAGTTGACCTGCACCTGTGGGCATTCTGCATGCCTTACGATTCATGGCTACTATGATCGTAACATAAAACTGAAGGACCATTCTGTTCTTTTACATATCTGCCGCGTAAAATGCAACCATTGTAATACAACACACGCCTTACTTCCATCGTTTATTGTTCCTTATTCACAGATCTCGTTACCTGATCAGGTGGATATCATTTCCTGTCATGAGAACTCTGGTAACTACTCCGATGTCATGGAGAGAACTCCCTCCATTGATGAAAACTGTATTCACTCTATCGTTCGCAGATATATCCACCACTGGCTTCAGCGGATTTTGTCTTTTAAGCTCTTTGTCTCCACATCCCACACCTTCATCCAGATCTGTTTTTTACATTACGGTCGCCAATTTATGCAGGTTAAAAAAACACCAAATATTTTATTTCTAACACCCACATAACCTTACACGACATCCCATATGGAACCTTCTATACTATAAGTGTATTCCGAATACACTTCAAAAAAACAAAGGAGGTTTCCATTATGACCCAGGAACAAACACATGAAATCGCACTAATGCGCTATTCTGTCATCGCACCACTCATCTCAGGACTTCAGGACAGCTTTTCATCCAATGAGGCTTTCTTTCGTGATGCCTCTGCAAGAGGTGTAATGGCACCGGATGGTACCACAAAACACTTTGCACCAACTACCATTAAGAAATGGTACAACCACTACAATAAAGGTGGCTTTGATGCTCTTGTTCCTTCCTCAAGAGCTGACCTTGGAAAACCCAGAAAACTTGATGATGAACTTCAGGAACAGATAAAATATCTTAAGACCAACTATCCACGAATGTCAGCTGCCGCTATTTACCGTCAGCTACGGGATAACGGAAGTATCCGTCCGGATGACCTGTCAGAATCAACGGTGAACCGCTATCTTAACTCTCTGGCTCTGGAAATGAAAACTACAACAAATCAGGATATGCGCCGTTATGAACGCCCGCACATTAATGAAGTCTGGTGTGGTGATAGTAGTGTTGGTCCTTACCTTAAGACAGTCGATGGAAAGAAACACAAGGTCTATATCATTGCCCTCATTGACGATGCCAGTCGTTTTATTGTTGGAATTGATATCTTCTTCAATGACAACTTTGTAAATCTGATGTCTGTTATGAAATCTGCGGTTGCAAAGTATGGCCGTCCACAGATGTTTAATTTCGATAACGGTTCCTCCTATAAGAATAAACAGATGGAACTTCTTGCAGCCCGTCTTGGTTCCATCATCCATTATGACCAACCGTATACTCCAACCCAGAAGGCAAAAATTGAGCGGTGGTTTCGGACCATGAAGGACCAATGGATGGCAGCCCTGGATATCCGCGACTTTCACTCACTTGACGAGCTTCGTGGAAACTTGATGGCTTATGTAAACCACTACAACCAGTCGGTTCATTCCTCTTTAAAAGGCAAGTCTCCGCAGGACCGATTTTTCTCAGAACCGGAACGCATCCGTCGTCTTTCCGAAGAAGAGATTGATCATAACTTCTTGCTTGAAATTGAACGTCGCGTTTCTGCCGACAGTGTTATTACCATTGACCAGGTGGAATACGAAGTCGACTGCCGTTTTGCAAAGCAGCGTATCCGTCTACGCTATTCTCCGGGTATGGAAGAAATCTTTATCGTGGAATCGGATGGAACACTTACTCCGATCCGACTGCTCAACAAGCATGAGAATGCATTTGTAAAACGTGAAAAAATACATTTATGTAGAGGTGATGAATAATGGATTATACGATTCGCTATGGTATGGAATTCAATCCATTTTTAAAGAATTCCAAAGAGATACTGATTCACACAAACGAATACAAGGAAACACAGTTCCGTCTGGACTATCTTGCAAAAACAAAGGGCTTCGGACTTCTTACTGGAAGCCCCGGCAGAGGCAAGACGACTGCTGTCCGAAACTGGGCAGTTACATTAAATCCTTCTCTTTACAAAGTGGTATACTCCAGCTTTTCCACCCTTACTGCCAATGATTTCTACCGGAATCTTGTAACAGAACTCGGGGCACAACCTGTGTTTCGTAAACCAGACAACTTCCGGATTATCCAGGATGAAATCACACGACTTGCTGTGGAAAAACGCAAAACTCCTGTCATCATCATAGATGAAGCGAATTACATCAATAATGCAATTCTGAATGATTTGAAGATCCTATTCAACTTTGAAATGGATTCCAAAGACCGGGCAGCTATTCTGCTCACTGGGCTTCCCACACTGAATTCCACGCTTAAGCTTGGTATTCATGAACCTCTTCGTCAGCGAATCGTCATGAATTACGAAATCGGTGGTCTGACCAAAGAAGAAGGACGCCAGTATATCTCTGAAAAATTAAAAAGTGCCGGCTGTAATCAGCCTGTTTTTGAGGATAACGCCATAGAAGCTGTCCTCAACGCAGCTGACGGTGTACCTCGTATGATAAACAAACTTTGCAATGCCTGTCTTCTTATTGGAGACAGTACGAGATCTGATATCATAACCTCTGATATCGTCATGAAAGCTGTCAATGACAGCGAACTTTAAAGGAGGCATTAATCATGGACCTTGACTATATCTGTACCGGGACAGAGGACATAGAACCAATACGTTGGAATGGACATATCAACCTATTAAGAAGTACGGATCCTTATGAACTTGAGGTCACAGCAAGGGATAGCAGCTTTCATATCCTTTGTGGGAAACATGAATATGGAAGCTACATCTGCATTCCTAATTGGAATATCGGAACCGAACTGGCCGGACTATCTGATCGTTTCTGGAATTTCGAGTGTCTGACAACGTATTATCCTGAGTTATCCCGGTGGATGCAATCAGCATTATCGACGCATTAGTAAAACTCAGTGAATATATATCAATCCAAGAAGAAGCAGGGTAACCTGCTTTTTCTGTCGTTCTAATAATCTGCACCATTTTGAATTGAACCAAATAGCTTGCATAAACTAGAGTTACTAAAGTGACTAAAAGAATAATCAGGAAACCGATTTAGGATAAAATAAACTGCATGGAACAGGAGCTTCTAATCTGCGGGACAACATCCAGTTTCATCAAGTAATAGTAGGCCTATATTATTTTTTATATATTCTTCTTTAATAATATTATTTTTTTAGTAACTCTTTCTTTATCCAATACAACAAATGAGTAGTCAGAAAAGCTCTTATTAAAAATTGCTTGTTCTAATGCTTCTTGCCATTTTTGAAGTTTTAATTCTAAAGTGATTATTTCTTCCGGTATTAATTTTCTCCATTCAGTAGCTATATACTTCTGTCTTGAAACCTTTAATATTAATTTCCTTTTTTCCAAGACTTCTAAACAATCAACAATTTTTTGCTTATCCATAAAAATATGTTTTTGCACTTTGTTTACAGTTATTTCGTCATATATTGAGAATAAAGCCAATATATCTAATATATAATTTTCTATATATTTAAATTTTTTCTCATACTCACTATCCAATAAACTAGATATTTTATCATCTTGAATTATAGCGACTACCAAATCAATCATACGATAATACACCGGTAATTCTTCTGCTATAATAAAATCGTCCTGATAAGAAATAGTTTTAAACAAAAATTCTTTTACATTACTTTTCATTTTAGGTGTCATCTCTTTTTCTAATGCAAAAGCCATATAATCACCTCACTGCTTTTTCTTAATATTATACCACTATTTTTTATTTATGAATTATCATAGTTTAACGATGATGTACTTTCTATCAACGACCATATGAGTTGGCCTATACCATTCTTTATGGTCAACTTTTTATATTATATCTAATCTTACTATAATATTCAATTAGGCAATATACACATGGTTGGATAGGGTCCTCAGGGTTTTAGGAAATTATATATATTCTTTAAAATACAAAGTACTTATTGTAATTGTGTTTTAATTTCTCATATGTTCAATAACATCATGAATTGGAATAAAGCCATGTTTAAATTCCGGGTCATTAGACTCATCGTCTTCCTCTAAACTAGTGACTCCACCTTTAATAATTCCCACAACTTCATGTAATAGGTCCAATACCACTCCACCACTAGCTCCTTTTGCAATCCTTCCACTTATTGTATATAATTCTTGTCCAAAATACGAAGTTTTGTTCGTAATATAGCATGTATGTATATATGGTGTATCTCCATCCATATAATTTGGATAACCAATAATAATAACTTTATCTCCAGCTTTTAAATTACTAGAATCGCCTAATTCAAAACCGTTTTGTGACTTATCAAAATTATTACATATATTAATATAGCAAGCATAATCAATTTCATAGCTTTCTTTATATAAATTCGAACTTTTTGTTATCACTCCAACTTGCTTGCCGGTATTTTTTTTAACAGAGTAGAAATTATCATCGGGTATAACATGGTAACTAGTCATTAAACCGTATGTTTTTAGTAAAAATCCGGAACCTTGCCTTGCAACGTTCTTACTCGTACATTGCAATATGAATATATTGTCGTCTATCATATTATGAAATTTGTCATACTCATCAATATTAAATATTTTTTTGTTAGAAATTATATTTAGTTGTTTTGCATATTTTAAAAATGTTGGATTATCATTACCTTTTATTAATTTAATATATCCAATTTTCCCTTTTAAGACTTGCTCAAACCAATTAGACACATCTTCTTTTCTGTCAACTTTGTCTTCATTTTGAATATATGCTTTTATACGATGATTATTGCATTTTCCCTTATTGACATATATTTTTGCACTATCATATATCCCTTTATTCTTACAACAATGTAATATTGCCCTAACTTCTTTTATATATTCTCGTTTTAAATTAGTAAATTTATTGACAACCAACCCTGTCACTTCTTGTCTTCGTCTGTTGTCCATCAGTCTAACTTTGTTCATATTTACAACAAAGTTATTCTTTTTTAATATAAACTCTAGCTCTTTACCAATATGTATATCACCTTTATCCAGATATACTAAGGCTTCAGGAAAGGAATTTTTATAACATGAAAAAGTTATATCATCTGCATATCGCGTATAAACAACTTGGTTCTTTTTAGCTAGGTGCGTCAACTGCGTATCTAATGGTGAGCAAATCATATTCGTTATAATTGGTGAAGTAGGAGCTCCTTGAGGTAATACACCACGATAACACGCAATTTGAGCGATTACCATCGCCGCTTCTTCTCCCAAATTATATGGTGGTTTCATGAATAACCCACGGACCCTACCAAAATGAATTTGTGTAAAAAAATCTTTTAAATCAATATTCAAAACATTTTTTCTTTTACAGTGGTTATCAGCATTTTGATAAATACTTTTATTTTTAACGAATCCATATGAAGCAGGTTTCACCTTATATGCTATATTAAGTATGTCTGCTAGTTTTCGTTGTATACTTCTAAGCTTTTTATTGGGTGCAGATATTTTTCTATATTCGCCATTTTTCTTAGGTATCTTAAATTCTGTATACATATTGTCTGGCTTTATTGCATATAAAAAATATCTAAGGCTTTTGTCTTCTATTTGTAAAATATCAGCGACATCTTCCCTAGATTGCATTTGATAAAACAGCTTTTCAGTTTCTATATCTGTTCTTGCATTAATCATTTTACGACTTGTTTCCCTTCTAAAATATATAGGAGAATTCTACCTTATCATTATTACATTATAGTATATATAATAATTAACATACAGCTGGATATCCTGTTGACATTCTTGTACATCGTTGCAGTATCACTAACGAAAATCAATTCTCCTATATATACATTATTATACCATTTTCTACAAATTTAATCAAACCATTCTAACAAATTCCTCCATCAAAATATAAATATGAACATTTTAATAAAAAGACACTACCATACATAATATGATAGTGCCTTCTACTGCCATATAACTATATCCAAGCCTCAACAGTAATATCATCCCACTGATTACGTCTCAGATACGCTCCATAGCTTTTTCTATATTCTTTTGCTTCATCAAAACTTATCGTATGCTCGAAGAGTTTGAATTCGCTTATCTTTGATTCAATGCTGCCTGTGCTGCTGCAAGTCTTGCGATCGGCACACGGAAAGGTGAACAGGATACATAGTTCAATCCTACCTTATGGCAGAACTCTACTGTAGAAGGATCTCCACCATGCTCACCGCAGATACCAAGCTTAATTGTAGGTCTGGTAGCACGTCCCTTTTCAGATGCCATCTTCACTAACTGACCAACACCTTCCTGGTCAAGTCTTGCAAATGGATCTGATTCATAGATCTTATTCTTGTAGTAAGCATCTAAGAACTTACCAGCATCATCACGAGAGAAACCAAATGTCATCTGTGTTAAATCGTTGGTACCGAAGGAGAAGAATTCTGCTTCTTCTGCGATTTCATCAGCAAGTAATGCTGCACGAGGAATCTCGATCATAGTACCTACATGATACTCGATATCGGAGCCCATTTCCTTCTTAACTGCTTCTGCTGTCTCAACAACTACTTCCTTAACATATTTTAACTCTCTCTTCTCACCAACAAGAGGTATCATGATTTCAGGAACAATATCGTAACCTTTTTCTTTCTTTACTTCAATAGCAGCTTCCATAACGGCTCTGGTCTGCATTTTTGCAATTTCAGGATAGGTTACTGCAAGACGGCAACCTCTGTGACCCATCATCGGGTTGAACTCATGTAAGGAATCACAGGTGTCTTTTACTTCCTGTACGGAAAGACCCATATCTTTTGCCAATGCAGCGATATCTGCTTCATCCGTAGGAACGAACTCATGTAACGGAGGATCTAAGAAACGGATAGTAACCGGTCTTCCTTCCATTACCTCATAAAGAGCCTTAAAGTCACCCTTCTGGAAAGGAATTAACTCATTTAATGCTGCTTCTCTTGCTTCTACTGTCTTACTTAAGATCATCTTTCTGATCTTAGGAATTCTATCAGCTTCGAAGAACATATGCTCTGTACGGCAGAGACCAATACCTTCTGCACCAAATTTTACAGCATTTGCTGCATCTGCAGGAGTATCTGCATTAGTTCTTACCTTTAAGGTTCTGATCTCATCAGCCCATTTCATAATTCTTTCAAAGTTACCACTGATGGAAGCTTCTACAGTAGGAATATCTCCAATGTAGATGTTACCTGTGGAACCGTCAAGGGAGATATAATCTCCTTCTTTTACTGTATTACCAGCTAATGTAAAGTATTTTTCCTCTTCATTAATTGTAATATCACCGCAACCAGATACACAAGCAGTACCCATACCACGAGCAACTACTGCTGCATGAGAAGTCATACCGCCACGTACAGTTAAGATACCTTCAGCTGCATGCATACCTTCGATATCTTCCGGTGATGTCTCAAGACGAACAAGAATTACTCTCTCGCCTTTTTCATGATGATTCTTAGCATCTTCTGCTGTAAAGTATACTCTACCAGCAGCTGCACCAGGAGATGCAGGTAATGCGCTTCCTACAGGCTTAGCTGCTTTTAATGCTGCAGCATCAAAGGTAGGATGTAATAACTGATCTAAGGATTTTGCTTCAATTCTCTTGATAGCCTCTTCCTTGGTAATCTTTCCTTCATCTACTAAATCACAAGCAATCTTCAAAGCAGCAGGTGCTGTTCTCTTACCGTTACGTGTCTGTAAGAAGTAAAGCTTCTTGTCCTCAATTGTGAACTCCATATCCTGCATATCTTTGTAGTGATTCTCAAGTAAGGTAGCAATTCTCATGAACTCTGCATAAGCTTCCGGCATATCTTCCTCTAACTTTGTGATAGGTTGAGGAGTTCTGATACCAGCAACTACGTCTTCACCCTGAGCATTGATTAAGTATTCACCATAAATCTTTGCTTCACCGGTGGAAGGATTACGAGTAAATGCAACACCAGTACCGGAAGTATCACCCATGTTACCAAATACCATAGCCTGAACGTTAACAGCAGTACCCCAATCACCAGGGATGTCATTCATTCTTCTATAGTAGATCGCACGAGGATTATCCCAAGAACGGAATACAGCGGTAACAGCTTCGATTAACTGATCTTCTGGATTCTGAGGGAAATCGGTGCCTTTTTCTTCTTTATAAAGAGCCTTAAACTGTGCAATAACTTCTTTTAAGTCTTCTGCAGTAAGCTCGGTGTCAAAATGAACACCCTTCTTTTCTTTGATTTCATCCAAAACTCTTTCGAACTTGGATTTGCTGATCTCCATAACTACGTCAGAGAACATCTGGATAAATCTTCTATAGGAGTCATATGCAAATCTCGGATTTCCTGTCTTCTTTGCAAAGCCTTCTACAGCTACATCTGTTAAACCTAAGTTCAGGATGGTATCCATCATACCAGGCATGGAAGCTCTAGCGCCAGAACGAACGGATACTAACAAAGGATTCTCGGTATCACCGAATTTCTTTCCCTGCTGTTCCTCAAGTTGCTTTAAGGCTGCAAAGATCTGATCCTTAATTTCATCTCTAATTTTCTTGCCACTATTGTAGTAATCTGTACAAGCTTCTGTCGTTACAGTAAATCCTTGAGGAATTGGAAGACCTAAATTAGTCATTTCTGCTAAGTTAGCGCCTTTACCACCAAGAAGGTTTTTCATATCTGCCTTACCTTCTTTAAACAAATATACCCATTTTGTCATTTTGTAAGTGCCCTCCTAATTAAATTATATATTTTACAATTTGCCTATGCATTATCAAGTCAGGACGATAAAAGTATTTTGTGATACTATTCACAAGATACTTTTATCATCCTGACATCATTTGGGTGTCAAAAGTACTCCGCAAACAAAATGAAAAGTAGCCTTAAACTATAAAATATACCACTTCATTCTGTTTGCGTAATACTTTTATCACCCAAAGGATAAATGCTATATTCAAATTATAACTCTCTTATGACGTTTTTAGTCACCAAGAAGCATTATAGCATATAATATCAAAAGAAGAAAAGACTTTTTTTCTAAAATTTAAACTTATTCTCAAAATATGTCTTTAAATCTTCTATTTTAATTCTTTCCTGCTGCATAGTATCTCTATCGCGAACAGTAACTGCTCCATCGGTCTCTGATTCAAAGTCATAGGTTATGCAGAATGGTGTTCCGATTTCATCCTGTCTGCGATAGCGTTTTCCAATATTTCCTCTGTCATCAAACTCACAATTATATGTCTTACATAACTCCATATAAATTTTCTCTGCAGGCTCTGACAGCTTCTTAGAAAGCGGAAGTACTCCAATCTTCACAGGAGCCAGTGCCGGATGGAAATGTAATACGGTACGAATATCGCCCTCTTCAATCTCTTCCTCATCGTAAGCAGCGCACAAGAATGCCAGTACAACACGGTCAGCACCTAGTGAAGGCTCTACTACATAAGGAATGTAGCGTAATTTCTTCTCATCATCATAATAGCTCATGTCTTCTTTTGATACATTTTGATGTTGTGTCAAGTCGTAATCAGTACGATCGGCAATACCCCAAAGCTCACCCCAGCCAAATGGGAATAAGAACTCTATATCCGTAGTAGCTTTACTATAGAAGGATAACTCCGCCGCATCATGATCTCTGACTCTAATCTCTTCATCTTTCATACCAAGGCTCTTCAGCCAGTCAATACAGAACTGTCTCCAATATGCAAACCATTCTAAATCCGTATCCGGTTCACAGAAAAACTCTAATTCCATCTGTTCAAATTCTCTGGTACGGAATGTAAAGTTACCTGGCGTAATCTCATTACGGAAGGACTTACCAATTTGACCAATGCCGAATGGAATCTTCTTACGAGAGGTTCTCTGCACATTCTTAAAGTTAACGAAAATACCCTGTGCTGTTTCTGGTCTCAGATAAACTACATTCTTAGCATCTTCTGTAACTCCCTGGAAGGTTTTAAACATCAGGTTGAACTGACGAATATCGGTAAAATTGTGTTTACCACAAGTAGGACATACGATATTATGCTCCTCGATATATTTTTTCATATCCTCATTGGACCATGCATCTACAGACCCCTCGATAATAATTCCCTTCTCCTGATTATAATCTTCAATTAGTTTATCAGCACGAAAACGCTCATGGCACTCTTTACAATCCATCAAAGGATCGGAAAAGCCTCCTAAGTGTCCGGATGCCACCCATGTCTGAGGATTCATTAAAATAGCACAATCAACACCAACATTATAAGGATTCTCTTGAATAAACTTCTGCCACCATGCTTTTTTTACGTTGTTTTTCAGTTCAACACCGAGATTTCCGTAATCCCAAGTGTTAGCAAGTCCACCATAAATCTCTGAACCTGGATACACAAATCCTCTTGCTTTTGCTAATGCCACAATTTTATCCATTGTCTTTTCCATATATTTCATCCTCACATTATATATTTTTTTAGGCAATTACGAAACGTAATCATTGTGGCTATTGTGGATACAGTGGACGCATGTTCCGAAGCAAACCATAGCGGAAGGAGCGGGTTTGTGCAGGAATATATATCTGCCGTATGCACAATTAAGATATCTTCAGAGTTTCGCAATTACCTATTTTATTTTTCAGAACCGATCAATACGATCAAGTTATTTTCAAGGTTTAAATACCACTACTGTAGTGCCTTCTGCTGCACTTTGAACTTTATTATCATCAACAAGCACTGCATTATCGGAGTAAAACATTACTTTACCATCAACGAAAATATCATATGGTTCATTGATTACTAATACTTTATATTTTTCATTTTGTATTACCTTTTGGGTATCAGCAACTGAATCCTTCTTTACATTCTTTAAGGTTGCCGGCAGTTCCAAAGGAATCTCACTAACTCCTCCATTGAAATAAGCTGCTGTCACCTGATTAAACGCAGCATATTGATCCATTCCCGAATATGATAACAATAATATCGCTTTTCCATCACGATTTGCTGACTGCATTAATGCTATATGATCACCGCCGGCTTTTTGGTTATATTCTTTAATCTTATTTGCGGCAAATTCCTCCATTTCGGAAATGTCATAATAGGATTTATCAAACTCCTCCACCATTGCAACATTTAACTCTCCGTTTGCTTTGGCAAGTAATGTATTCACTGATACATCATCCACTGTAATTATGACTTCTTTTCTTGAACAACCAGCTGTTCCGATTATAATCATCAGCATAGTTAAGCAAAGAACTACTCTTTTCATAACAACCTCCATCTGCCTTCTTACAGGCATTAAAATCTATAAAAGGACTCCTTGCATGAGTCCATACCATTTTAACCTTAAAGTTTGATAATTTCAACCAGTATTTTAAAAATGTTTGTATCAAGTGTTCTAAATATCCCGTATCATTTCCAAGGACTTAAACTCATGATCCACATAACGTTCCAAATATCGTTTCACACAACGATTTAGTTCCTGTAATACCTCTCCCGTTACCTTGAATGTATACAGCTTTTCAATCTCCTTCGAGATTATGTATTGCATTGTATAGAGAGTTGAGGTTCCAATTCGTATTGCACTCTTATCGTTTATTTTACACGCATCGCATAATATACCACCCTGTTCCGTGCTAAAATAATAAATATTCCGATTGTTTTCTGAGGTATATTTACCATTACACTTTACACATTGGAAAACCTGAGGTGTTACACCACAGACCGATATTAGCTTCAACTCATATGTTACCCGAATTAAATTTACTTCAATCGTTTTCTTCGATAGAATCCTCATGGTTTGATACAGAAGCTTCAGAACTTCCTTTTCATCATTATTTTCCTTCGTTAAGTAATCTGCAAATTCACAAAAATAAAAGGCATAACAAAGACTGCTAAAATCTTCCCGAAGTTCTCCGAAATAATTGGATATCTCTGCGGATATAATGTTATAAGAGGATCTTCCCACATATAATGAAAACTCGCCAAACGAAAATGGTTGGCTACACGCCAATAAGGCGCTGTTTGGTTTACGAGCGCCTTTGGCAAATGCAGATATTTTTCCGTATTCCTTCGTTAATATGACCAGCCGCTTGTCATATTCACCAACCGGCATGGCCGATAAAACCATTCCCGTCACGGTAGTTGATACCGGCAACCATTCCACCTTCTTTATCCCTATCCATGCTCCGTCCGGAAGTATCCACGGCTTGTATAATATCCTCCATGCTTTCTTCCTGTGTACATGCAATGTAATGTAAGTAATCGTCTATCTTTCCTGTTTTTACAAATGTTTTCCAATAATCATAATTCTTCATAAATGAGCCCCCTAACCATGATATCTTTTAAAAACAGATATGTTTGCCTTTTGTACTTTTCACATTTTCTGTTATATCATTAGGTTTCCCTTTTTTAGTGAAAATAAACTGGTTAGAATATCCCATTTAAAATTGTTAAATTTTGCTTGACAAATACATAAGTTATTTATTGATACCGTTTTTATTACTCATCCCGCCGATAGCCGTAGTTTTTTATCAAGAAATCACTATCACGCCAGTCTTTCTTAACCTTAACCCATAGCTGCAGGTTTACTTTACAGTCAAGTAAATTCTCGATTTCTTGTCTCGCCTGAGTACCAATTTTCTTTAACATGCTTCCGCCCTTTCCGATAATGATTCCCTTATGAGAATCACGTTCGCAAACTATAGTAGCATCAATATCAATCATTCCTCCGGATTCATAATCATTTCTTGGATTTTCCGGCCGCTCCTTCATTCGCTCAATACCCACCGCAATCCCGTGGGGGATTTCATCATCCAGAAGTCGCAATGCCTTCTCTCGGATCAGTTCGGCCACAATCTGACGCTCTGGCTGATCTGTAATCGTATCTTCATCATAATATTGAGGACCTTCCGGCAAATTTTGAAATAATACATCCAGCAGAACTTTGGTATTCTCTCCTTTCAGGGCGGATACCGGAATGATCTCTTTAAAATTGCAGATATCCTTGTAGGTCGCAATAATAGCGAGGATTTCTTCCTTCTTCACAGTGTCAATTTTATTAATTACTAAGAAGATCGGAGTTTTCACCTTTTTCAGCTGCTCTGCTATATATTGCTCTCCTGCTCCGATATAGGTAGTCGGTTCCACCAGCCAGAGAACCAAATCAACCTCGTTCATGGTCCTCTCGGCAACATTCACCATAAACTCCCCTAGCTTATTCTTAGCCTTGTGTATTCCAGGTGTATCTAAGAAGATAATCTGACCGCGGTCCTCTGTATAAACCGTCTGTATTCGGTTTCTTGTTGTCTGAGGCTTCTCCGAGGTAATTGCAATCTTCTGCCCTATCAGTTGATTCATCAGAGTTGACTTTCCCACATTCGGTCTCCCGATTAATGTTACAAACCCTGATTTATACTTTGTATTCTTCATCCTTCCTCCAATATCTTTCTGCTTTCTTGTGAAATCAGCTCTTCATTAAGTATTTAACTTCCTTGAACAAATCTTTATTATCGTTTACTTTACCTTCATTACCTATTACACAGATATGACCAGCATCCAGAACTGCTTGAACAATCTTATACAGAGCCTGAATGTCTGAGACGGTAACATTCAATACCTCATCCCGTTCCTTCTGTAAATCTGCTTCCGTCAGCCCTGCAAGATACATACTCAGGGACCGTTTGCCCTTCGCCTGCGGGGTAAGCGGTGTATCCAGTGTACTAAAGGTTCCGATGATATACTTGGTAATATCCCTCTCATCCGCATAGAAATTCTTTACATACTCCGGAATTCTCTTATAGATATCATTGGTCTCTGCTAAATTCGGGTCACGATAGGAAGTAAAAAATGCATCTCCATCCACGCCTGAGAAACCGCACATACATCCGTAGGCACCACCCTTTACTCTTACATTAATCCAGAGATAATCATAGCTTAGTATGGTTTTTAACACCTTAAGGGCCCCGGTGTACTCAAAACCTGCTTTCAGGAAGTTACCCGTTCTGGCAACATATTGTACCTGCATTGCCGACTTAAAGCCTTCATTAAGACAAACAGGTTTTAAGGATGAAGTATCATAAGCGGCAAATAGCTTTTCATCCACATGAGGAATCAGAGTATCTGTAAAATCAGGCAGCTTCTCTTCAAAGCGTTGATATCCCTCTGCGTCTGAAGTTATACTGATTAACAGGTTCTTCCTGGTAAAGATCATTTGCAGCAACTGCTTCATTTTTTCAATTGCTTCCTCTGCCCTAGTTTGGAAGTTCTCTGTCAAATCCTCAATGAATTTATAAAATGCAATACCTGTTGTTACTTCTTTAAAAAGACCATGTACGGAATAATAGGACATGGCACGGTCCACTGCAACTGAATGGCCGGAAGAATTAAAATGCATCTGCAATTTAGACTTCATTTCATCGACAATTTCCTTCAGTCGTTTTTTATCATCTAATTTAGTGCGATGAATCATTTCCTGAAGCAGACGGAACGCTTCCTGCATTTTATCATACAGAACCTTCGTTGAAAACTCAAAAACCGGATAGTAAGTATCCGTGTTACCTTTTATAGAAAAGCTTCGTACATTTGCAGATATTCCACCGGTATGAATATTCACCTCATTTGACAACTCTAAATACGAGTAATTCTGAGTATCGGAATATCCTAACACAAAGGACAATAATGATGCGTAGGGCAACAACTCCTTAGGGATATCATCTACACGAAACAACAGTCTTAAATATGCTATTTTATTAGTGTATATGTCATGATGAATAACCTTAATTCCATTCACATCATGCTCTGTGTTGTACAAAGGCTCCACTTCACGCCGAATATCCTCACGGGTTAACAACGGGATTTTCTCCAACTCCTCCTTTGTAGAAGGTGTTTCCTGATACTCAGCCAATTGAATTGTGTCGTTTACTAATCTGCGGATTTCTTCCTTTGAAAGGGTTGCTTTATAAGCAGCTAATTTTGCTTTCAGCTCTTCCTCTTTCTGGGCAAGGAGACCCTTCTTAGGTTTTAAAATCACTACGGAGTTATGGGTATTCTCCAACAGATATTCTTTAATAAGCTTTTCATAATAGCCTGTTCCGATTTTCTCTTTCAGGAAGGCATATCCTGTTGTATCCTTCAGGTGAAGGAAGGGTTTCTTATCATCATAGAGCCAGCTGCTCATGGCACGAAGTCCATACATAAGTCCCTTCGGGAATTGACCATAATCGGCTTCACGATACTTAAACTCATAGAAGTTAATGGCTGCCTGTAAAGACTTCTCATCCAAGCCCTTTGTACCAAGCTCCTCCAGAACCCTCCGAATAACGGAAATAAACTGCTCCTTCTTGCTTTCCTCTGAATTCTTCGCAATAATCGTAAAAGTAGGTTGTAATATCTCATCCTCATAGCTTCCGAGAATATCCTTGCCTATCCCTTCATCCAATAAAGCCTGTTTAATCGGGGCTCCGGGGGCCTGAAGCAAAACATAGTCAAGTATTTGAAAGGCAAGCCCTAGCTCTTTATCCAGCGTTGTTCCGATTACCGTATTCAGACTTAGGTAGGTATTCTCCTTGGTATCCTCATCTTCACTGAGAGAATAATAAGCTTCTATTTCCTTTGTTACGTCAAAGCCCTTCTGCATTTGTACTTCAGAAGGTACCTCCAAACGGTCATATTGATTCAGGTATTCTTTATCCAGCCAATTCAGCCTCTCTTCAAAATCCATATCTCCATATAGATAAATGTAGCTGTTGGATGGATGATAGTAGGTCTTATGGAAATCAATAAATTCTTCATAAGACAACTCAGGAATAAACTCCGGATCTCCGCCTGACTCTACTCCATATGCAGTGTCCGGGAACAATGAATTCTGAATTAACCGGAATAGCTGGGATTCTGGAGATGAAAATGCTCCCTTCATCTCATTATAAACGACTCCGTTATACTTTAATTCTGCATCCTCGCTCTCTAAATCATAATGCCAGCCTTCCTGAAGAAATATTTCCTTACGATCATAAATATTGGGATAAAGCACTGCATCCATATAAACATGCATCAGATTTTTGAAGTCCTGATCATTCATGCTAGCGATCGGATATACTGTCTTATCCGGATATGTCATTGCATTAAGGAATGTATTTAAAGAACCCTTTGCCAATTCAACAAAGGGATCCTTAGCAGGGAAATTCTTCGATCCACACAACACGGAATGCTCAATAATGTGAGCAACACCAGTGCTGTTGGCCGGTGGTGTACGAAATCCTATGGAAAATACTTTATTTTTATCATCATTCGCAATAAGAGCTACCCTGGCACCGGTCTTTTTATGAACCAGCAGGGTTCCTATTCCATTTAAATCCTCCAGTTTTTCCTCAAATATGAATTCATATGAGGATGGAATTTTCTTATTCATCATATTTGCCTCCGTCCTATCAGTCTATTATTCATAACTTAGTAATCTGTAGTGATACCTATTATTAAGTATGGTAATTTATAGTATGTGCTTATTCATAATAACATAAAATAATGGATTTGTCATTTTAATCATTCGCCACTTTTATCCATATTTATATATGTATTCCGTTGATAATTACAGATATTCCGCTTTAAAATTTTCCATAATATTACATTCATCCTTTGGTAAAAATGACGAATTATATATTCAATATGCTAAAATTATTACAAAATGTAACAAAACTTGTTTGACAATTACCTTCATTTATGTTAAATTTAGTCTATCATTACTAATAGTGGTAATGTAATTAATTATGTTTTAGGAGGCTTTTATGAAGACGGGTACAGTTAAGTGGTTCAATGCTAAGAAGGGTTTTGGTTTTATTTCTGATGAAGAAGGAAATGATGTATTCGTACATTTCTCAGCACTTTTAATGGATGGATTTAAAGTGCTTGAAGAAGGCGAAAAGGTTGAATTCGAAGTTGTTGAGGGTGAAAAAGGTCCTCAGGCAGCAAATGTAACCAAGTTATAATCACAGCAAATAAAAGTAATTTTTATATATATGTGAATATCTTGTACAGTCACCATATTTAAAAGTTATGCGTGGAAGATTGTAACCTACAGTATACATAACAACTTTTGCAGAATAGAACAATTCTTTTTAATATTGTACAACAAAAGAAATAACACTGGGTTTGGTAGCCTGTTCGAATATACTCGATTGGCTGAACCACAGTGTTATTTCTATTTATATTACCCTATTTAGTGTTTAAAATGACGCATACCGGTAAAGATCATTGCTATTCCATATTCATTACACTTTTTAATTGAATCTTCATCCCGGTTAGCACCACCCGGCTGAATAATTGCCGTAATACCAGCCTTATGAGCTGCTTCTACACAGTCATCAAAGGGGAAGAATGCATCGGATGCCAGTACTGCGCCCCGGGTTACTCCTTCACCAATAAGCTCGTTGGCATGTTCGACGGATTGCTGTGTCGCCCAGATACGATTTACCTGTCCCGGTCCGATACCTAAAGTCTGCTTGTCCTTGGCAATCGCAATACCATTGGACTTTACAAACTTTACAACTCTCCATGCAAATTTTAGATCTTCCATTTCTTTTGCCGATGGGGCACGATCTGTTACCACTATTAACTCCTCTTCATTGTAAAGCTTGCTGTCGATGGTCTGAACGATTAATCCACCATTTACCTTCTTCAAATCATAAGCATCTTCCTGCTGAGGAACCTCGATATCCTTCAGCTGTAAAAGTCTGATATTCTTCTTAACGGTCAATACCTCCAAAGCGGCCTTCTCGTAGGAAGGAGCTACTACTACTTCAAGAAAGATGTTCTTCATTTCCTCTGCCATAGCAAGGGTAACCTCACGATTAATTACTACGATTCCGCCGAAGATAGAGGTTTTATCCGCTTCAAAGGCTTTCTTCCATGCGTCATAGATATTGTCAGCACTTCCGACACCACAAGGATTACCATGCTTGCAGGCAACAACGGTCGGTTCTGTAAATTCTTTCAGCAATTCAAGAGCACCATTGGTATCATTAATATTATTAAAGGATAATTCCTTTCCGTGTAGCTGAACCGCATCAGTGATGGAACCCTTCTTATTACCAATCTCCCTATAAAATGCAGCTGCCTGGTGGGGGTTCTCACCATATCTCATATCCTGAACCTTTTCAAAGGTCATTGTTAAGGTCTCAGGCAGTTCCTTATCATTTCTTTCTCTCTTTAAATAATCTGCGATCATGGTATCATAGGAGGAAGTATGCATAAATACCTTCTGCATTAGGTAAAACTTGGTATCAAGCGAAACCTCTTTGTTCTCCTTTAACTCCGTTAAAACTTTTTCATAATCTCTAGGATCCACAACCACAGCAACATCCTGATAGTTCTTTGCTGCAGAACGAAGCATAGTAGGCCCGCCAATGTCTATATTCTCTACTGCTTCGGCACGAGTTACATTCTCTTTTAGTATAGTAGCTTTAAACGGATACAGATTTACAACCACCATATCGATTGTTTCAATTCCTAAGTCCGCAATCTGTTTCATATGGGAAGGATTACTTCTCATTGCCAGCAAGCCTGCGTGGACAGTGGGGTGGAGTGTCTTCACTCTTCCATCCAGGCATTCCGGAAATCCGGTTAACTCCGAAATCTCAATTGCAGGAATACCCGCTTCCTTAAGCTTGCCATAGGTTCCTCCTGTGGATATAATTTCAATTCCAAGGGATACTAGCTCTTTTGCAAACTCTACTATTCCAGTTTTGTCCGATACGCTGATTAATGCTCTCATGACTTATCTCCTTTTTCTCCATATGTTAATTAGGTAATTGCGAAACTATACAACAGAAAATACGCTTTGCGAACTTTCTGTTGTCATGAATAATTGTGATCATTGTGGATACAGTGGATACATATTCCGAAGCAAACCATAGCGGAAGGAGCGGGTTTGCGTAGGAATATGTATCTGCTGTATACACAATTAAGGCTTCTTCAGAGTTTCGCAATTGCCTGCATATGTTAATAGTTTAGTAACTATAGAAAATATTACACTAACGTTGATTTGATTTCAATTCATTATTACTAATGTATCTTATCGTTATTTCTAATATATAATATTAGCATCTGTAATTATCCCTCCTGAAATTAATCGAAACAAACCTATAACTGTTATAATCATCACCATTTAGCTGAATCCCATTTAGATTATGATCATAATAGGGTTAATAAGTATAAGGTTATTGTTGCAATAACTTGTAAATTATACTATAATTCGTTTGTATAAAAACAAGAATAGTCCTGTAGTTGTAGTATATACAGCCGCAATACGGAGTCTATGGAGGCATATATGAAGCGGTTTAAGATCACCGATGTCTTGATCGGAATTATATTCACTTTATTTTTTATATCTCTGGCTGTTGTGATTACGATAAACTTCCGACCACTATATTATATTGATATTGGACTTCTGGATATCGAATCAGCCTCCGGCTTGAGTAAGGATGTTATAAAGGAGAACTATAATGCATTAATCGACTACTCCTCTCCTTTCTATCGGGGAGAGTTAAAGTTCCCCTCCTTACCGTCCTCCGCTAGCGGTATAAAGCATTTTGATGAAGTAAAGAATATTTTTACATGCTTTTACATTCTTGGTGCCGTTACCCTCATTCTTGCAATTATTATAGCTGTTCAGAAAAGAAAGTATAAAGACTTCAGCTATCTAAAGGTCACATCAATTACTGCTGTTGTATTACCCCTTTTAGTCGGTTTATCTGTTATGATTGATTTCGACCGTGCTTTTGTAATATTTCATAAACTATTCTTCCGCAATGATGATTGGCTGTTTGACCCTGTCACCGACCCGGTGATAACCATCCTCCCAGATACCTTTTTTCTACACTGTGCTCTTATGATCATCGTTCTTGTCTTATTATCGAGTATGATATGTCTGGTTATCTTTATTAAAAGTAAGCGGCATTTAAGTATAAAATATCGTAAAAATAAAGGTTTGAAACTATGAAACACATAACTTTACGGAGGTAAACTATGAGAAAAACAAAAATTATATGTACCCTTGGACCATCAACCGATAACGACAATGTCCTAAGAGAATTGATGAAATCCGGAATGGATGTTGCTCGTTTTAATTTTTCCCATGCAGATCACGAAGAACATCTGGGCCGATTAAGGAGAATAGAGAGGCTTAGAAAGGAACTAAATATTCCGGTTGCTACATTACTGGATACCAAAGGACCTGAGATTCGAATCGGGAACTTCAAGGACGATAAGAAAATCCATTTGAAGGAAGGCCAGACATTTACCCTGACCTCAAGAGAAGTTGATGGAGACGAGACGCAGGTATCCATAACCTATCCCAGTTTGATTTATGATATTGATGTAGGATCAACCATATTAATCGATGATGGATTAATCGAAATGACTGTAATTGACGTTAATTCTACCGATATTGTCTGCAAAGTGAAAAATGGAGGAACTATCTCCAGCAAAAAGGGCGTAAATGTGCCCGGTGTTCATTTATCCATTCCGTTTATCAGCGAAAAGGACCGCCAGGACATTCTGTTCGGCATTAAACATAATTATGATTTTATTGCTGCCTCCTTTGTAAGAACTGCTGAAGATGTCCTTGAAATTCGCAAAATGCTGAAAAAACACAATTCACAGACAAAGATCATTGCGAAAATCGAGAATTATCAGGGTGTTGATAATATTGACGAGATAATTCAGGTATCCGACGGAATTATGATTGCCCGCGGCGATATGGGTGTTGAGATTCCATACGAAGAGGTACCCGTTATTCAGAAAATGATTATTAAAAAGGTATATAATGCTGGTAAGCAGGTAATAACTGCAACACAGATGCTGGATTCCATGATAAAAAATCCGAGACCGACCAGAGCAGAGACCACTGACGTCGCAAATGCGATCTATGATGGAACCAGTGCAATTATGCTATCTGGAGAAACTGCTGCTGGAAAATATCCTGTGGAAGCATTAAAAACCATGGTTAAAATAGCTATTCGTACAGAAGCTGATATCGATTATAAAAAGCGCTTTCATATGCTGGATGTCTCACGAACTCCTGATATTACAGATGCAATCTCCCGTGCCACAGTAACCACAGCACATGATCTGAATGCAAAGATGATTATTACGGTTACCACCTCTGGCAAAACCGCTCGAATGATTTCCCGATATCGTCCGGAATGCCAGATACTAGGCTGTACAACAGACCCCATGGTATGCCGACAATTAAATATGGCCTGGGGCGTTACACCTCTTCTCATAGCCGTAGAGCATGATACCTTTGAGCTATTTGATCATGCTATTCAGGCCGTAGAAAAAGCAGGCTATCTTGAAGATGGGGAATTAGCGGTACTGACTGCTGGAGTTCCTCTCGGAACCTCGGGAACCACCAATTTGATTAAGGTTCAGATTGCCGGCAACAAGTATTAATTTACAACTATTCGTTCCTATGATAAGATATTAGTAATGTTGGTTTGTATTCTTTTACCTATATATAACATTTATTTGAAAGGATGCCACATATGAAAAAAACGGATTATCTTAAATGGGATGAATACTTTATGGGAATCGCTTTACTTTCTACAGAGAGAAGCAAGGATCCCAGCACCAGTGTGGGTGCGTGTATTGTAAGCGAGGATAATAAAATCCTCTCGGTTGGTTATAACGGCATGCCTCTTGGATGTTCAGATGATGAATTTCCGTGGGAGAGGGAAGGAAGCAATCTTGACACCAAGTATTTCTATGTATGTCATGCGGAGTTTAATGCAATCTTGAATTACACCGGAACTAACATGAAGGGTGCTAAGGTGTACACCACTCTCTTTCCCTGCAATGAATGTACCAAAGCTATCATTCAAAAGGGAATTGCAGAGATTATCTATATGTGTGACAAATACGCCTCAACCGATGCTGTCATAGCTGCAAAACGTATGCTTGACGCTTCCGGGGTAAAATACAGACAATACCAACCAATCGGCAAGGATATCACTCTTTCATTGTAATGATAAAGGCTGCTCTACTACTAATATATATTAGTAGCAAAGCAGCCTCTTTTTGAAAGCTAGTGTCATTTGCCATTCATTACACATCCGATTCGGACTACCCCATTACTCAGTTACTTTTTCTCTTTTTTTCTTTGAATAAAGGAAACTCTCCCTTTTCTTTCGCCCGTTCTAATCTTTCTGCCATATTGGCTTTCATAACCGTCACATCTTCCTTATGAAGCACTCCAAGATCTACTAGCTTATCCATAATCTCATACTGGATTTTCATATTCTTTTCCAGCAGCTGATAGACTTCATCCTTTTGCTTCTCTGAAAGAGTGTCCCACTTTTCGCGGGCTTCCTTTTTCTTATCACGAAATATATCCTTCTGTTCTTCTTTCTTATCCTGCTGTATTTCATCCGTTTCTGTCAGTGTTACCGATTCGCTATCTGTTTCGGCTGCAAATGTAGAAACTGGTGACATACCTATGATGCTCACCAAGCATGCAATTGCCATACTACATACCTTTACTCGACTCATTTAGCATCCTCTCTTTCCAATGGCAAATGACCGGCACGTCAATGAGTAACCAGTACTGATTACTTGTAACTTCCAGTACGTTCACGGGACGATACACCAACTTTCAAAATTAGTATACCCAGCATTAGAAAACTCCTACTTGCTTTTTGCTCCTTTTTCTGCTTTTTTATATTTCTTGATATCATTTATCACATCTTTCCTAAGATTCTTCCATTCATCCTCATGTTCTACATAGTATAACGGGCAAAGCTTACCAGTAACATCATAATGTCGAATAATATCCTTCTCTCCCATATCATACTCCATACACAGGGTTGCAAGAAGGGATACCAAAGATTTATAGGTCTCTTCGGTGAATTTACCCGTCTCGTCCGGGTGACAGCACTCAATAGCTACGGTATCTTCATTTCTTTCGTTAGAGGCATATGCAATCTCATTCAAGGGAATACATTGTATTATCTCACCCTCCAGGCCAATAATAAAATGGCTGCTTGCATATGTGGATTTCTTCTCAGCCAGCCCTTCAAAGTAACTACGATTTGCTTTCGCTGAAGTACCCGGATTCGCTGTATAATGTACCACAACTGAATTAATACGCTTTAACTCGGCTTGTGGTCTGGAATACGGATTCGGTGTCAGGTAATTTATCTCAATCGGCTTCTTTAAGAATGTTTCCGGTAGTGTCTCTTTCCCTTCCGTATTGGATCCATACTGTTGCATCACTTTATCTGTGATAAGTAATCCTGATAACAGGATAATCGGTATCAGCAACACAAATGCCAGATACATACGTAACCGTCTTTTTCTCCGCTTTTTTCGTACCCACTGTTCTTTTGTTAAAATTCTGCCCATATTTTCTCACATTCCTACGTAAAGCTTTACTAAAATACTATTTTAATTAGCAATTTTCATTCATGACTGCGATATAAGTTTATGTAGTTAATGACAGTTCCCGCCTAATCTCTTCTAAAAAATGTTCCGCCTCGTTTTCCGGAATCCATTCTACTAGTCTGGCCGCCATAATAGGAAGCCTCCATCCGTTAATCTCCTTAATTGACATCCCTGATAGTTTCATATATTGCTTTTGATATACCTTGGCAATATACTTTCTAATTTTCTTTGTGAAATAGCGCGCTAAACCTCCCGAAGGTAGGTTTCCCGCCATGAATAACAAGGTTGTTCTAGCCACATCAGCACTAGGACTTCCTGCCGCAGCCGTCATCCAATCAAGTATCATGGATTTGTCATTCGTCCGTATTACATTTCCCGGATGGTAATCTCCATGGCACAATGCTTCCCCGTCGGGTAGCTCCTGTAATCTGGCTAGAATTAGTTGCTTTTCTTCCTCACTTAGCTGTTTGGCATGACGAATATTCCATTCCAAAATATCCTTATATTTTGATAAGCCCTCTGCTTTGCACTGATGAATTTCATAATGCAGTGCAGCAAAATGCGCTATATTTCTTTTCAATGATAATGGTTGCTTTAGCAGCAGATCCAACATGGAGGTTCCTTGAATATATTCATATATGATACCTGATCTTCCCTCATATTGGATCATTGATCCCACCTTTGGCACTGGCAGTCCACATTCTTGTACTTTTTGACTGTTACGATATTCTTTCTCAATCCCCGCCTGTGCATAGTCCTGTCGAAATAGTTTGAGTATTTCCTTCTCTCCCCATTGATAAATTTCCGCTGTATTTCCTTCTCCAATTAATTCTCCCTTCATCTGCCCACCTTTCCGGTATTATTCCTTCATCTGCTCGCATTTTCCGAAATCATAGTTAGAATATTCCTTATATTTAGTATTTTCTCATTTATTGTATGGATTATTATTGCAAATGTCAATCCGATAGGTTATCTTTCTTTAATAACGATTTTCACAGCTAAAATCTTCAATTTAATAATCAATTGTCTCACTTTCTAATCTGCTTATATTATGAATGTAAAAGGACTGAGTTCGGTATCTACCGTTCTCAGTCCTATGCTTATATTATTCAATAATTATTCTTCTATTATTACACTTCTGTTACTATTCTTTATTTTTTATTCTTCCACGCTATAGTTCGGAGCTTCTTTGGTGATGTGAATATCATGAGGATGGCTTTCCTTAAGGGATGCAGCAGATATCTTTACAAATTTGCCTGTTTGCTGTAAGGTCAGTATATCTTTGGCTCCACAATAACCCATACCGGATCTTAATCCACCAATTAACTGGAATGCTGTATCTTCCACTGTTCCTTTGTAAGCCACACGACCTTCTACTCCTTCCGGAACCAGCTTCTTAGCATCCGTCTGGAAATAACGATCCTTGCTTCCTCTTTCCATTGCAGCAATGGAGCCCATTCCACGATATACTTTGTATTTTCTACCCTGGAACAATTCGAAGGTACCCGGGCTCTCATCACAGCCTGCAAATATGCTACCCATCATACATACATTTGCTCCAGCGGCTATCGCCTTTGTGATATCTCCGGAATACTTGATACCACCATCACCGATTATCGGAATTCCATACTTCTTTGCTACTTCATAGCAATCCATAATAGCTGTAATCTGCGGAACACCAATACCGGCAACAACACGGGTAGTACAAATTGAACCAGGTCCTATACCAACCTTTACTGCATCTACACCTGCTTTTATTAAATCAAGAGCAGCTTCTCCTGTGGCTACATTTCCTGCGATAATCTGTACCTCTGGATAAGTATCACGTACCATCTTTACCACTTTCAATACATTTGCAGAATGACCATGTGCAGTATCAATTACAATTGCATCTACCTTAGCCTTTACCAATGCATCTACACGTTCCAATATGTTATTTGTAATTCCTACCGCAGCCGCACATAGCAGACGTCCCTGTGCATCTTTTGCGGATAACGGATATTTAATTTGCTTTTCAATGTCTTTGATTGTAATTAGACCTTTAAGATTACCTTCATCATCTACGATGGGTAATTTCTCTTTTCTAGCAGAAGCTAATATTTTCTTTGCTTCCTCTAAGGTGATACCTTCTTTGGCTGTAACTAAGCCTTCGGAGGTCATAGATTCTTTGATTTTCTTAGAAAAATCCGTCTCAAATTTTAAATCACGGTTTGTTATGATACCAACTAATTTCTTTCCATTAACAGTAATGGGAACACCGGAAATGCGATATTTTGCCA
Organism: Variimorphobacter saccharofermentans; assembly: GCF_014174405.1. Classification (GTDB taxonomy): domain Bacteria; phylum Bacillota; class Clostridia; order Lachnospirales; family Lachnospiraceae; genus Mobilitalea; species Mobilitalea saccharofermentans. Next base: position 3,267,820 of record NZ_JACEGA010000001.1, read on the forward strand.
TTAATTCATTCGCATCCTGTAATGTATGCTCTGGAGATAAATAAAATGGATCGGTGATAACTCCATTCTCTGATCGTTTAACCTTATCTACCTCATCAGCCTGCTCCTCAATTGACATATTTTTATGAATGACACCAATTCCTCCCTGTCTAGCCATAGCGATTGCCATTCGATTCTCAGTTACAGTATCCATTCCGGCACTCATTAACGGGATATTTAGCTTAATTGTCTTAGTAAGGTATGTTGATAAGTCAACTTGGTTCGGTAATACCTCAGAATATGCAGGCACTAGTAATACATCATCAAATGTAATTCCTTCACCAATAATCTGTCCCATTTTAATAATCTCCTCTCTTTCTATATGCTCAAAGTGATTTTTAAAAGTATATCGAATTAAATCTACATTGTCAACCTTTAAAAGATGAAAAAAGACAAATTGCAGTTTTATCTTATCGTACTCATCTCTGTCAGGTAGCCATATTATTTATGCAAAGAGGATGCTCCCTTATACTTACAGAAGCATCCTCTAATAATATTTTACAGCTGAGCAATTTTTCTTGGGCTCTTTTGTTTCATCATACCAAGCATCTTTTCACTCGGTTCGAACACAATACGATACGTCTTATCTTCAACCTTTGCGATTATAATATAAGGCTTGTTGTTCTTATCTCTGGATGAAAAGTCCTTCGTTTGAACTTGTACATAGGTATATCCGTCCAAAGCATGGGAACCTTCAGGAGCTACGATCTCTACCTGCTCCATGTCAATACGTAGCATGGTCTTACGCTTTGATTTACCGGTAATACGATCAAAGTCAATCTGTCCGTCTACAAAGACATATTCGTATTCGATACTTAGCTTCGGATAAAGATAGACAAGCGCTGCTGCCAGCACTACTCCAATCATACTGAATATACCACCCAATAATACAAGTACAACACCTATCGCCACACCGAAAATCAGGAGTGCCCGTAGCCCTATGAGAGCTGCATCATCCTTTCTTTTAACCCCTGCTTCTGCATACATTTGATTCATTCTTTACCTCCGTCAATAAGCTTGGTATTCACACATATACCCTATAATCAAAGCTAATTTTTCTATTTTATTATACTTCCACGGTCCAATTATGAATATCCTCTAATCTGCCTAATTGTATTCCAGTAATGGTATCATATAACTTTTGGCTTATCGGACCGATACCACCGTCCTGAACCTGCATGATATGATTTTCCCACCTTAGCTGACCAACTGGGGATATTACTGCTGCCGTTCCGGTACCCCATACCTCTTCCAGAGTACCATTTTCATGAGCGGCTTTGATCTCATCAATGGAGATTTTACGTTCTTCTGTTGGCAGGCCCCACTCTCTGCAGAGTGCTAATACCGAATCTCTCGTTACACCTGGAAGGATACTTCCATTTAGTTCCGGAGTTAATACTGTTCCATTTATCTTAAAGAATATATTCATGGCTCCGACTTCTTCAATATACTTTCTATGAACTCCATCCAGCCATAATACCTGTGAATAGCCCTCATCATGTGCTTTCACCTGGGATTTCATGGATGCAACATAGTTTGCACCAGTTTTTGCTTCACCAATTCCTCCCTTTACGGCTCTCACATATTCATCTTCAATCCATATTTTCACTGGATTCAGTCCTTCTGGATAATATGCTCCTACGGGTGAAAGGATAATGATAAACAGATACCGGTCAGAAGGTCTTACTCCCAGGTATGGATCTGTAGCAATAATAAATGGTCTAATATAGAGAGAAGTTCCCTCTTTTGTAGGAATCCATGCTTCATCTACTTTAACGACAGTTTTAATTGCCTGCAGGAAATCTTCCTCTGGAATTTCCGGAATGCAAATTCTGCGATTCGTACGATTTGCTCTTTCGATATTCTTATCAGGTCGGAACAACAGGGTTCTTCCATCATCTGTCTTGTAAGCCTTTAAGCCTTCAAACATTTCCTGACCATAATGAAAAACCATTGCTGAAGGTTCCAGATTAAGAGGCTGATACGGTATGACACGGGGATCATACCAGCCTTTCCCTGTCTCATAGTTCATGATAAACATATGGTCCGTAAAAATAGTACCAAACTTCAAAGGATTATCTTTGCCTGGTAATACCTTTGGATCTTTCGTTTTTTCGATTCTGATATTAAGCACACTTATCATCCTTCCTTTTGTTCTACTCGCCATCTAATTCCTTGCAACGATGTAAAATTTTATTTATTTTCTATAGTAGTCTTCCTTAGCAAATTTTTCAAGTATTATTTACGATTAATTCTTTCATATCTGCAAAATGTATAAGCCAGATCATAATAGGTCTGCTCTTCTGTCTCTTCCGCAAGATACCAGTCCTCCATCTGATCCAGATTCGGAAAATAAGTGTCTGCTTCATAACAATAATCTATTTTCGTAACATGTGCTATATCACAATACGGAAGCATCTGCTTATAGATGCTGGCTCCTCCTATGACATATATATCTTCTGATCTATATTTCTCTGCCTCCTTCAAGGCATCTTCTATACTATTAACCACGATGGCATCCTTCACCTTATAATCCTTCTCTAAGGCAATTACAATATTGGTTCTGTTCTTAAGAGGTTGTCCTCCAGGGAAGCTCTCCAACGTATTCTTTCCCATGATAACTACTTTGTTCGTTGTCTCATCCCGAAAAAAGCGCATATCCGCCGGAATACTTACCAGGAGCTTATTCTTATATCCAATTGCCCAATTCTTATCGACAGCAACTATTAAATTCATCCAATGTCTCACCTTTCTTATCTGGTTTTATCTCCGTCATCATCTGGTTACAACTACTCCGATATTCTTATACCGCTACCGGAATGTGCTCTACCTTAGGTCCATGCTGATAATTTCGTAATTCAAAATCCTCTGGCTTAAACTGATAGAAATCCTTTATCTCCGGATTCATCCAGAAGGTTGGCGCTTCATAGGTTGGTCTCTCTATCAGTTCTCGAATTATTGGAATATGTCTGTCATAAATATGAGCATCTGCAATCACATGGATCAGTTCTCCTACTTCAAAATCACAAATCTGAGCGAGCATATGAATCAAAACAGCATACTGACAGACATTCCAATTGTTTGCCGCAAGAATATCATTCGAACGTTGATTCAAAATACCATTTAAGACAAGCTTATCATTTTCCTTATTCTTTGTAACATTAAAGGTCATACTATAAGCACAGGGATATAAGTTCATTTCATGAAGATCCTGATGTACATAAAGATTTGTTATGATACGTCGACTATATGGATTGTTTTTAAGATCATAAATCACACGATCTACCTGATCCATCTCGCCTTCTTTATACTTGTGCTTGATGCTGAACTGGTAACCATAGGCCTTGCCGATAGAACCGTTCTCATCTGCCCAGCTATCCCAGATATGACTATTCAGATCATTTATATTATTGGATTTCTTTTGCCAGATCCATAGAAGCTCATCTACACAGCTCTTCAATGCTGTCCTTCGAAGAGTCATTGCCGGAAATTCTTTTGATAAATCATAGCGATTTACTACGCCGAACTTCTTAATCGTATACGCGTAGGAGCCATCCTCCCATTTCGGTCTAACCTTTTCACCCTCGGTACTTACACCGTTTTCCAGAATATCTTTGCACATCGCAATAAATATATTATCTGCTAAACTCATTCTATCCTCCCTCTGCCTCCTGTGTCGATCTCAGGAATCTGCTTCCTGTGTCGTTCTCAGGAATGCGACAGTTCTTTGTATGCCTCATATGTGTAATGCGTACTTCATCACGCATTACGTCATCCTAATTATATATTCTACCGCACATAATAGATCAAGGCAATATAATCTTTCAGCTTACAGGCAGGGGCGGTTGCATAATGTATCAGCAGAGATTATAACTTACCTCACACACATAAGGAAGGACATCATTGATGATTTTATATGTCCATACAAAATTCAACAATGATGTCCTTCTGACAGTTCATTATGGTAAATTATTATCCCTGATACATTATACAACCGCCCAAGTGACTGCATTAACACAATTCCTGTCCGTTATATAATGGTGTTATACATATTATATTATTATATGCATTTTTCTATTTGAATAACTTATCCGATGCAGGTCGATTGGATACTTCTATTTTATATACTTTATTGGTCTCCTTATTAATTAATATTTCCACACAATCTAGGATACTGTCCGGACCCGCGATACTATAGGAAATATAAGAAGATCCATCGTAGGTCTCAAAGGTTGTCCCACTCAGAGCCTTCTCTAAATCCTTTTTCGACATGCCTATGGTAATTCCTTTTTGGACGGTCAAAGGTACATTCATGTAATTAACGTCTGCTTCAACCTCTGTTACAAAGCAATTCTCAACTGTGGTAGCATAATCTGCATAATTATATACCATCGCCCGGAAGGACTGATTATTCTTAATCAACGTAATCCATCCTGAATCCTTCGCAACTACATTCGCATCAGACTCACTCTCTACAATCTTCCATCCATTCTTCTCGAATTCTGAATATGGTGCCGGTAATTGATAGAGTGCACCGTCAAACTCTACAATAAACTTAGTAAAATCATCTCCTAATGAGCTTGGTGCTTTGTATTGCTTAACAATATCAGGTACCTCGGTATTGATTTCCACATTCTGTAATGCACCCTCTGGTAATACAAAGTTTCTTACATCAATTGAATCAACCACTTTGGTCTCAGGATTTATACCTATTTCAATTTCCTGATAGGAAGCATACTCATATGTCAAGCTAATGCTATATTCACTCTCATATAGATCAGTAGGATCACCATACGCGGCTATAATATCTTCCTTGGAAGACACTCCATAGGTTATTCCACCCGGAAGACTTGCTGATATTGTCGGAGCATCATAATACTCTTCCACACACAGTCCACCAATCAGGCAATTGCTATAGGGCTCTACATTAACCCCCATATTAATGATTTCCGCACTTATCTCCATATCACCCTTTGTGAAGGTACATCCCATCATATATTCATTTGGCGCCAGTGTCTGTGTATCATCTTCTTCAGATATCCAGCCTCTGCTTACGAAATCTGAGTACTTCATAGGAAGCTGATATACTTCTCCTTCAATTTCGATTTGGAAGCTATATAAATCGTTCGAAAGTGTTCCACTGCCTGTTGATGTCTGATCCGTCTCCGGTGCAACGGAAGGCGCTGTAGTAGGCTCCGGTTGTTCCTCCTCAGCAGGTGTTTCACTCACTTCTATATCATCCTCTGCGCCTGTGTCAAATTTATCCTCAAGACTAGGATCATACTCATCTGCAACTACACTCTTCGCAACATAATCAATCATTTTATTTGCTTTTTTACCAGCTTCATCTTCAGTAACGCCTACAAATAGCATGGAAGCAATATCATCATCCTGAATTAATACAATTTTTCCATGGAATTCGTTATCAACACCCTCAATAAATTCTAAATCTGCGGATGCATCCACTATCATCTTTATTACACCATCTTTATTGGTACTACGCACATACTTTTTCCCAATTTTAAAGTCATCTGAATCAGAATCATCCAGCATATCCTGCAGATCGTCTAAATCCTCAACCTCTTCCAAATCAATATCTTCAACATTTGAACTTGCAAATATGATGTACTCCTCGAAGTTGAATAGCATATAGACATCGGATAGCGTATCCATATAATAGGACTTATCCTTCTTCACATCCTCGATACTTGCTAAATCCTTTACAGAAGTAGCTTCCTCCAGATACTCTTCTGGAACCTCAAAGATTAATCCATTCACGCTTTTGACTTTCTTAAAATCACTGTTTCTTTTCTCATTGTAAACTGCTAATGCCTTTGAACATCCCGTCAGTAATAAACTAACGATACATGTTGCCAATAGTAGTTTAACTGTTCTTCTTATAGTGCCCTTTGGCATATTCCCACCCTTTCTTCTTTCGTAAATATACAGTTCATAAGTATAGCATTTCCATATTTTTTATAGTATAGGTATTATTTCCTATATCGCAGTCACAATCCCTTTGTTTTACCGTATTCATAATGCAAAATAAAAAGCAATCGCAAAACCATTTTCTCGATTCTGCGACTGCCTTTACTATGATTGTTATTATATTCCTTGACTGCTATTTGATGATATAATGAAGCATTATATTACACCTGGACTAACTTCTCTTCTGTAAAACGTTTGATATTAGAGGTATTCACGTATTTTTTCACAGTACCCCCTTTAATCTCCAGCAGAGTAGGTGCCTGCATAACGCTGTATTCCCTTGCCAAATCCGGATTATCCTCAGCATCAATGACAGTATATTCAAAGCCCGTCAGATATTGTTTTGCAATCGGACAATTCGGGCAGGTCTTTGTGGTGAACAGGTATAATCCATCTTCCAATTGATTAGCTACATCCATCTTTACATCGGGAGTCTGCTGGCTATCTTTTATCTGCATGGTTCTGGAATGATTCGTGTCATATAATTTACGGTTCTTATATTCCTGAGCCTTTCCTTCATTCCAGTTCTGAACCGGGCGATAATATCCAGTGATACGGCTATATACTTCTGCTTTTTCACCACAATGAGGACAGGTAAACTGCTCTCCTACCAGATATCCATGAGTTTTACATACAGAATAGGTAGGTGACATCGTGTAGTATGGAAGCTTGTAATTATTAGCGATAGTACGTACCAGCTTTGCAGCTGCTTCCCAATCCGGTAGCTTTTCACCAAGGAAAGCATGGAATACTGTACCCGAAGTGTAAAGTGTCTGGAGCTCATCCTGAATATCCAATGCCTCAAAAATGTCTTCCGTATATCCAACCGGTAAATGTGAGCTATTTGTATAATAAGGAGTATCTCCCGGTTTCCCTGCTGTTTTAATATCAGGCCAACGCTTACGATCCTCTTTTGCTAAGCGATAGGTAGTAGATTCTGCCGGTGTTGCTTCCAGATTATAAAGGTCACCATATTGCTCCTGATAATCGGAAAGACGCTCTCTCATATGGTTCAAAGTCTTAATTGCAAAATTCTTCGTTTTCTCATGAGTCATATCCTCACCAAGCCATTTCGCATTTAATCCAACTTCGTTCATACCAATTAATCCGATGGTAGAGAAATGACTTTCGAAGGTGCCCAAATAGCGTTTGGTATAAGGATACAAGCCTTCTTCTAATAGTTTCGATATAACATCTCTCTTCACTTTTAAGGAACGCGCTGAAATATCCATCATGCGATCCAGACGTTCAAAGAACTCTTCTTCACTCTCTGCCAGATAGGCAATACGTGGCATATTGATTGTAACAACGCCCACAGAACCTGTGCTTTCACCAGAACCAAAGAAGCCACCAGTCTTCTTACGAAGTTCACGAAGATCCAGACGTAATCTGCAGCACATGGAACGGATATCACTGGGTTCCATATCACTATTGATATAATTTGAAAAGTAAGGTGTACCATACTTTGCAGTCATTTCAAACAGTAATCGATTATTCTCTGTATCGGACCAATCGAAATCCTTGGTAATGGAATAGGTCGGAATCGGATACTGGAAGCCTCTTCCGTTGGCATCTCCTTCAATCATGATTTCAATGAATGCCTTGTTCACCATGTCCATTTCTTTCTTACAATCCTTGTACTTGAAGTCCACTTCCTTACCACCAATAATACAAGGCAGTTCAGCAAGATCATTGGGAACTGTCCAGTCAAGTGTTATATTTGAAAATGGTGCCTGAGTTCCCCATCGACTGGGAGTATTTACTCCATATACAAATGATTGAATACATTGCTTCACTTCTTTATATGACAAATTGTCAATTTTAACAAAAGGTGCTAAATAGGTATCAAAGGAAGAAAATGCCTGAGCACCTGCCCATTCATTTTGCATAATTCCAAGGAAATTAACCATCTGATTGCAAAGAGTTGATAAATGGCTTGCCGGAGAAGAGGTTATCTTGCCCGGAATACCACCCAAGCCTTCCTTAATTAACTGCTTTAAGGACCAGCCGGCACAATAACCTGTCAACATGGACAAGTCATGGATATGAATATCTGCATTACGATGTGCATTGGCAATCTCTTCATCATATATTTCAGACAGCCAGTAATTCGCTGTGATTGCACCTGAGTTATGTAATATTAATCCGCCCACAGAATAAGTAACAGTAGAGTTTTCCTTTACTCTCCAGTCTTCTTCCTTAACATAATTATTCACAATTTCTTTATAATCTAATATTGTGGATTTCATGTTACGGATTTTCTCTCTGTTCTTACGATACAGAATATAGGCTTTCGCCACATCCGTATATCCAGTCTGCTCTAATACATTTTCCACACTATCTTGAATGTCTTCAACGTGAATCAGCTCATCCTTGATCTTTTTCTGGAAATCAGAGGTTACGCGAAGTGATAATAAACTGATAATCTCCTCAGTATAAAATTTCTCCGTTGCTTTGAAAGCCTTAGTAATCGCATCACTGATTTTCTTTAGGTTGAATTCGGCAACCTGACCGTCTCTTTTGACTACATTAATCATATGTAACTGACTCCCTTCCCGCTTCTCTCTCTTAGGTTTTAATCCGTTATAACCCTATGCTTCAATACTATCAGAAAATGGTTTTTTAGTCAATATAAAAATACTAGATATATGCGGACATTTTTTGTCTCACACTATATCTAGTATTTGCAACTCATCCATTTACTTACTGAAATATCTACATTTTAGCAGTATTTATTACGGAAATACAAGGCTCTACATAACCTGAAATATCTCTTTGGGCACATAGGCTTTAATATAAATACCTTCCTGTTGATACTCTTCCTCAAGGAGCTGACCATATTTTCGTATGGTCTGAATCTTTCCAGCTTCCTGGTAGGAAAACACCTTTTCAATTAATATCTTACGTTCATTCAATATCTTTTCAATTAACACCAGAAGTTTATCTATGTCCTGTCCGGTTTTCGCAGAGATTTTTATCGTATAGTCTGCTTTAAAATCCTTAAATACCTGATCCGGTTCTACCTGATCCTGCTTGTTAAATGCCGTAATAATTGTCTTATCCTGTATACCTAATTTATTCAGGGTCTCATACACAATATGCATCTGTCTATCCGCATCCGGGTTAGAACTGTCTACCACATGCAGAATAATATCCGAATATTTTGCCTCCTCCAAGGTACTACGAAAGGCTTCTATTAAATGATGGGGTAATTTCCGGATAAAGCCTACGGTATCCGTAAATAACACCTGCTGCCCATTCTGCAATTGCAGACTGCGGGTTGTAGGATCCAATGTTGCAAACAGCTTATCCTCAGATAGAACCCCAGCACCGGTAAGATAATTTAATAGTGTTGACTTTCCGGCATTGGTATAGCCTACGATTGCAATTACCGGTACATGATTCTTACTGCGTAACCCCCTCGTAGTTTCTCTATTCTGCTTTACTTCATCCAGCTCCCGTTTCAGTTGGGATATCCGATCCTTTATTAATCTTCGGTCAACTTCCAGCTTCTTTTCACCAGGTCCCCTGGTTCCTATTCCACCACCTAGCCTGGATAAGGAATTACGCAGACCGATCAATCGTGTGGATCGATAACGAAGCTGTGCTAATTCTACTTGTATCTTGCCTTCCTTGGTTGACGCTCTATTAGCGAAAATATCCAGAATCAGTATGGTACGATCCAGTACCTTCATTTGAAGAGCATCCTCCAGGTTTTTCAGCTGTGCAGGAGATAGCTCATCATCACAAACAACACCGGTAGCATCTGACTCTATTGCTAAAGCCTTTACTTCATCAATTTTACCCTTACCGATATAAGTTCCGGGATGAATACTCTCCCGATTTTGAATGATCTTTCCTACCGTAATTGCTCCTGCCGTAGTTGCCAATTCTTCCAGTTCCTCCAGTGACTGCTCTGTATCATCATTATCACTCACAGCAACTCCCACCAGGACAAATCGCTCCTCCTGTTCTTTCATCTCATACATTTCCGCCATATACTCTCCATTCAGCCAAAGCTCAGAGAAGTGAGCCTTCAGCACTTCTTTACTATCTCCATAAAATAAACTTTCTTCTGTACGAAACAGATTATTCCTCGCTCTCCACTTCCTCCGGCTGCATAATTCTTGTTTTAATAAATTCTGCTTCTCTTACCGCTTCAGAATCCTTGGGATAGCTTTTCAGGTATGCCGTCATCTTCTCCATAGCGGTGTCAAAGTCTCCCAGACTTTCATAAGCAATAATCTCGTTCTTTTTCAGTGTCTGCATATACCCGTCATGTTGATATGCAATCCCTGTTTCAAGATATTCAATAGCTTTATTATAGTCGCCAGATTTGATGAGGCAGGATGCGATTTGATTATATACACCCGGATTCGTAGGCTTTCCTTCTTTAATATAGGCTTCGTAATTGTAGATTGCCTTTGGATAATCCTTTTGTATCCGATTGATTTCTCCTATATAATAATAAGCCTCCAGGAAACCCTTTGATATACTCTCGTTCAGCATGGTCTGAGCCTTATCATAATTCTTCTGGAAGAAGCATATCTTAGCCAGGTTGTATCGGTCTTCATCCGTCTTTGCTTCAATTTTCGCCGCAAGAGCCAGCACCTGTTCTGCCTCGCTCTCTTTCCCTGTTTCCATCAACATATGATATTTTCCAAGATAGGAATCAAACTCTGCTGCATTGATACTGATTGCCGCATCATAATCCGCAATGCTCTTCTCATAATCGCCTAAATTACGATAGCAATATGCACGACTGTTATATGCAGTCACATTATTTTTATCAATGGATAAAATAGTTGTGTAGGTATCAACCGCCTTATCATAATCTCCGCCAATCATTAAAGAATTACCCATATAGTACAATATATCCAGGTTCATCTCTGATAATTCGTTAATATCTAATGCGCCTTCAAATTGCTCAATTGCTTTATCATATTGCTTCAATTCATAATAAGCAATCCCTCTGCCACGCAATACGCGCTTGTTGTTTTCCTTAACAACCATTATGTCCTTATCCATATATACCTGGTCGAATTGCTCCAGAGCTTCCTCATACATTCCCAGTGCAATCAAGGTAAGCCCATAATCTATGTAATAATCTGCCCGATTTGAATTCTCTGTAATCGCCGCTTCAAAACTTGCTTTTGCCTCTTCATATTTTCCTTCTTGAAAATATTCTCTACCAGCCTTGTAGTGCTTTCCGGCTGAGCTGCAAGCGGTAACGGAAAGTATGATACCGACCAATAACCCGACTGTTAATAGCTTCTTCTTCATTCTTTACCCTCCCGTTCATTCTCCGGTTCATTATACACCAAAAAACAGTTTATGACAACATTCAAGTCCATCTTTTCGGCCTTTTTGGCTACCGGACGGATAAGTGCGCCTGATTGTCAGAAGATGTGGGCAGTACCGGAAAACAAGCACTATTTTCGGGAATTTCTGCATGCGTCTATTACGTTTCGCTCCTCCTTGATAGTAGCGTCAGTCGCTCGCGAAACGAACTAGCATGCAGAAACCCACTCGAAAATAGGCTAATCATTTTCCGGTATCTGCCCACACTTCCTATACGCAGGCGCACTTATCCTGTCAACGTAAAATATGTTAAAATTCCATGCATGTCATATACCTGGGATTAGGAACCCGTAGAAAATCACCAAATTCGCATGAATCAAAAGCGGTTTTGATGGTGACGGACGCGGAATCGTGTGAGCGCAAAGTTTTGACGAAAGGGCAGTTGTATCATATTAGCAGGGATATAACTTACCATAATGCACTGTCGGAAGAACATGTTGCTGTATTTTGCATGGCTCAGACGAAAATTTATGTTCGACTGAGACATGCAAAATCAGTAATATGTACTTCCGTATGTGTGTGAGGTAAGTTATATCCCTGCTGATACATGATACAACTGCCCTTGAGGAATTTGCGCGTTCTGATTGCTTCCAGCGACCGAAGGCACCTTAGAATTGCAATTAGTCGTTTCGAATTGCCTCCAGTGCGCTGCTCTTCATGGCTTTCAGTGCAGGAAGGTAGCCGGAAAGCAATCCTATGAGTGTGGTGAAGATTAGCCCCCCGACAATTAATGAGTTGGAAATCTCCAGGCTTAAGGTAAAATCCGGCTGTTTAATGATTTCTTCTCTGAAATAGGCCGAATTAATAAAAGTACTAATTCCTACACATATGGAGATACCGACACCCCCTCCCAGCAAGCCGATCATGGATGCCTCTAAGAGAAATAATCTCTTGATATCTAGCAGGGTAGCCCCAATCACCTTCATTACACCGATTTCCTTTTTACGCTCTGTTACTGCCATTACCATGGTATTGGTAATACCGATTGCAGCCACCAGCAATGCAACTCCACCAATTGCACCCAATGCCATTTGCATAGTTCCTATGGTTTTATTAACCAAATCCAGCATGCTTACAAGCGAGAATACCGAATACCCCCTCTTTTCAATCAGGGCAGTAATTTCCTGCACTCTATCCATATCCTTGACCTTGATCATAATCTCATTATAGGATGGCTCGTAATCAATTCCCAATGTTTCATAATAGGATTTTTCCAGCTTCATCAGGATACTTATGGGGACATACACGTTATAATCCCTATTCATATCGCCTTCTTTTAATACACCCACACCGGTTAAGGAATATAGCTTCGTTGTATTGTCTTCCTCCTGATTCTGATCCGGATTGCCAAACTGAAACTTGTATCTTTCCTCTAGTGGTTCAAACGGATATTCCTTATCGGTAGGACCAAAGGAGATTGTGATTGAGTCCTCATTCTCCTCGGTCTCTTCTTCCCTATCTGCCCCTTGAACGATTCTATTCGGATTATCCGACTCCAATTTTCGAAATTCCTCCAGAGCCTTATCTCCAAAGACAGCCTCCATCACATTATCTCTGGGAAAACGACCTTCTTTTAGTTGAAATCCAAGCTCCTCCATGAGATTGGGATCCACTCCGACAATGCTCACCGTATTATAATGCTTCGATGAATATATGGTAACAGTTGATATGAACATTGGTACCGCATATTCTACTCCATCGATCCCAGAGAGTTCCCATACATCATTTTCTGTTAATCCCGTATCGACATACTCACCGTAAAAGCGAGAGGTTTTTTCCTCATTCCAATTGGGGTATACATAAAGTACATTAATGCTGCCTATACTATCGAATTCATTCATCACTGACTTTTGTACCCCCTCTCCCAGTGCTATCATGAGTATGATTGAGGTTGTACCGATTACAATACTAAGAACCGTTAACATGGTCCTCAGCTTCCTTCGCATGAGATTTTCTCTGGCCATCTTAAATAAATCTATCAGCCTCATCTAAACCGCCTTTCTTCTCTTGCGAATAATAAAAATCACAACAACAGCAATGACTATTACGACAATAAAAAACGGTGTTATATAGAAGGTTCTCTCATTCGTTTCCTCAGCCGCTGCCATTACTTCTTCTACTGGCTTTTCATAGTGAATATCGAAGGGTACGGTCAATTCCTGCTTATTACCGCCACTATCCTCATATGTAAATAGCACATTACCAGTGAGTTGTTCTGGTATCTCCCCATTAATGGATACACTATAGATATCCATTCTACCGGATGGCAGGTCCCCTACATAATAATTACTATTAATGGCTTCATAATCACCTTCAAGATCCACCATAAGATTCTTAAGTAATGCTTTTCCTGTATTATAGAAATCTACTTCCAGTGTATAGCCATCATCACGAACATTTCCGACACGAACATTGGATGCCGTTAATTGTGTTTGCTCCGCAACCGGAATATGTATCGTTTCCTGATCAGTATATATGGTTCCCTCTGTATCTTCATAGCTAAAATCAAATTTCACATCACAAACACTACCTTTGTATGCGGCAGGAATCATCATTTTCACTTTGGATGTTACCTGTTCCTCACTATCCAGCTTAGCAAAATACACGCTGTCACTTTGTCCGACAATGACAATATTAGAGGTTTGCGTAACACTGTCTATGGAGTTGATTGTCATCTTCATATTCTTAATGGATTTCTCTGTGCTGGTGTTCGTAAGAGCAAAGGATAGTTCAAATTCTTCTCCCAGCAAAATGGTATCCGGCATATCCAGCTGATCTACGATAATCTTTGGTGCGGTTGTCCCCTCCTTATCCCCTTTCACCATGACACCCATGCTTTGGATGATGGTCTTTGTCTCCACCTCATCCCCTGCTTTCTCATCATAGGTGATTTGAAAGGAAATCGGAACACCTCTGGTCTGTTCCTGTTTAACAGCCACTAGCTTGAATTGTGCCTTCTTTGACTTTCCCGGTGCCAATTGATCGATTCGTACATTACTGCTGCCCTTAGACATTACTTCTGCTGTTCCGTTAAAGGCAACCTCGATGTTTTCGAGATTATTCTCTCCTGAATTGTATAAGCTAAAGCCAACTGTAAATGTTTCTTCTCCTTGTACCTGATCCGGAAGAATGAGATTATTAATCTCTAATGCTCCCTTTTTCACTCCTTCCGGCTTTAGATATAGCTGATAGCTTTCTTTGTTGTGAATGCTGTTACCCATCTTATCCGTATAGCTGATATGCACCTCATATGGATATGTTCCCTCTGCTGCATTGCTCGCAATCTTATAATCAAAAGATGCGGTCAGTGTGTCATCCCCATTTTTCTTGGGACTCTTTTTTAACTTCTTCTCTTGATATATAAAGGTTTCTGTGGCTAATCCCTCCAGCCATACATTCAGATTTTTGTAAGTAACACCGGATTCTTTTTCAATCTCTACTTGAAACGTAAGAACCTTGTCACGGGCAGGTATCTCCGGAGTCGTTTTCACATCTACTACCTGGATATCACTAGCACCATCATTTGCTGTTACTTTGATATAACCACTTAGAGAGGCTGTGCAGGCTTCCTTATTTTCTCCCTCTCCAACTACTTTATAGGTTATCGGGTAAATCCCGGGTGTGGCCGTTCCATTCACAGTCAGCTCATACTCAAAGCTCTGCTCGCCTCCTGCTGATATCTGACTATTTGTTGGCTTCATATAAATCTGATTGATATTCAGATAGGACAGAACATCAGAGGATAATTCAGGAGTTATTAATACCTTTTTCACTGCATAATCGGAGTTATTCTGAACCTTGATTTTCACTTTACCAGTTTTACCTATACCGAGAGTCTGAATATCCCCCGAGGTAATCATAAATTTAGGGGTTCCGGGATTGGTTGCCGAATCATCGAAAGTGACTAACAGCTGTTCTTCAATGGCCGGATTTTCCCCTGTATAGTCATCATAGGTGATTTTAAGTGGAATTCGATTACTTAAGGTTGCATGACATTTAAATGCCAAGGTAACTGAAACGGAGGTATTATGATCCAATTGATCTGCCACCTTGAACGCTGCTCCCTTATGCAGAACTGAAAAATCCGAGGATTCTACCTGTATATAGATATTTCTTAAATGCCCAGCCGAGTTGTTGTGCAGATCAAAGGAGGCAGTAAAGGTCTCTCCTTTACTTATGGAGGAATCCGATATGGATACATTTTCAATTATAATATCTGGTTTTTCTGCAGACACAGTAATAGGTCTGATTTGCAATAGAATACAGATGCTCAAGAACAGCACCCATAATATGCTCTTTTTCTTTGCCATGAGATTATCCTTTCTTCTTTCATTATTTGAGTAATTATCAGCTTTGTTCAGCCTTAACTTGATTTTTTATTATCAACAACCTTTTCAACCAGACCATCTTTCATATAAAAAATCCGATCTGCATAATAGCTAAGCTCTTCATCATGAGTTACCATTACAAAGGTTTGATTATGCTTTTGAATCATCCCCAGCATAATTTGCATTACCTCTTCCGTCGTCTTCGTATCGAGATTCCCCGTGGGCTCATCTGCAAATACAATTTCCGGGTTATTAATAAATGCCCTGGCAATACTTACTCTCTGCTGTTGTCCGCCACTCATCTGGTTCGGCTTATGATAAAGTCTGTCTCCTAGTCCGACGGATATCAGCATTTCCTTGCCCCTACGTAGCCTTTCTCTTTCATTGAAGCGATTAAAGGTTAGTGGCAGACATACATTTTCAATGGCAGAACGGGTAGGTAGAAGATTATACGATTGAAAAATAAACCCTACATGCTTTTTTCGGATATTGGTGATTTTCGTTTCATTTAGACTATGTATCGGTTCCTGATTTAGATATATCTCACCTTCACTAGGTCTTTCTAATCCTGCCAGCATATTAAGCAATGTAGATTTACCAGAGCCCGATTTACCTAATAAGGCCACAAACTCACCTTTTTTTATCTCCAGGTTAATACCACGTAGGGCTTCGACCTTTTCCTTTCCCATGATATATGTTTTCTTCACATTAATGCATTTAATTATTTCCATTGTTATCCCCCATGCACGATAAACTAATAATTGTTATAAATGCGGATTGATGCGCCTCAATCTGGAAGCCTCCCTTCTGTTGCTCAACAATCTCTTTGCATATGGCAAGTCCTAAACCAGCACTCTTAAATAAGGTGTGAAGAATGCTCCAGATTATAGATTACCTGAATATCTATCTCCTCCAATAAATTTTATCATTGGTAATTTTTTCATTTTTTATTATAAAGTACATATCGTAATAAATAAAGTCAGATTTCTTAATTATTTCTTACAATTCTTTATAATATAAGAAAATCGGATGGATTTCTTATATAAAAAGAAAGGCTTAACGGAGGATCTATGCTCCACCGTTAAGCCCAATTTACTTTATATTATGAATTATCTTTAACCGAATAATGAGAAAGTTAAGAAGATTGTTGCAGTTAAGGATGCTACCAAGGAAACTACGGTAATCTGAGTATTGATGGAAGGACCTGCGGTATCCTTAAATGGATCACCTACTGTATCACCAACAACACCTGCCTTATGTGCATCGGAACCTTTGCCGCCATTATTACCTGCTTCAATGTACTTCTTTGTGTTATCCCAGAGTCCACCGGAATTAGACATGAAGAGCGCAAATAACAGACCACTGATAATGTTACCTGTGATAAATCCGCCGATTGCCTGTACACCGCCAATAATACCAACAAGGATTGTACAGATAATAACCATTAAGCCGGCAGGAATTAATTCTTTGATTGCACCATGTGTTGCGATCTCAATACATTTATCATATTCCGGATCTGCTTTCCCTTCCTTCAGTCCAACGATCTCTTTGAACTGACGATGAATTTCTGCTACCATACGTTGTGCATTACGGTCAACACCTAACATTAGCATTGCAGAGAACACTGCTGGTATCGCAGCACCAAACAATAATCCAAAGAATACTACCGGGTTAATAATATCAAAGCCCTGGATATAATTCTCTCCTGCGGAAATCATTCCAGCTTCTGTAGCAGCTGTATTTACCTCACTCATAAACGCACCAAGAAGTGCAATAACTGTGAGTCCTGCAGCACCGATAGCAAAGCCTTTTGTAACAGCTTTAACTGTATTGCCCGCACTATCAAGGGAGTCTGTGATCTCAAGAGCCTCATCACCCAGACTGCCCATCTCAACAAGTCCACGAGCGTTATCTACAATCGGTCCATAAGCATCATTTGAGATAATCATACCTACGATGGATAACATACCCACAGCTGCCATAGAAATACCAAACATCGCATATCCATTACCAAGTGGTTCACAAATTTTATAAGCTGCAAGAGCTGAAACACCAATACCGATCATGGATGGCAATGCGCTAATTAAACCGTAGGAAACACCGGATAATATAGTAAAAGCTGGTCCTGATTCACAAGCCTTCGCTACTGCATGAACCGGAGGTCTACGATCATCGGTGAAATAGTCACTGGCAATACCAATAATAACACCAACAGCAAGGCCAATTGCACTTGCTGCCCAGATCTCCCACTTGAAATCAAAAGCATAGGTTGCAATTGCAGTTAATACAGCGAATATAGCTGTAGTTACATAAGTATTCGTATTCAATGCTCTGGTCGGATCGCCGCCTTCCTTCATTCGAGCAGATAAAACTCCAATCAATGATGCAAACAGTCCAATTGCAGCATAGCAAAATACCATTGCAGCATTCACAAAACCGCCTGCTGTTTTATCAAGGGCTGCTGCCATAACAAGTGCGGCTGCCATAGAAGCAACATTAGAATCAAATAAGTCTGCACCCATACCAGCAACATCACCTACATTATCACCAACATTATCAGCGATAACGGCAGGGTTTCTCGGATCATCCTCAGGAATACCAAGTTCAACCTTACCACATAAATCTGCACTGATATCGGCAGTCTTTGTAAATATTCCACCGCCTGCCTTTGCAAATAGAGCCATAGAACTTGCACCAAAGCTGAAGCCAAGAAGGGCAGTTGTATCTCCTGTTATGAGGAAAACCAAGGTAACACCCAGTAAGCTGGAACCAACTACTGCCATACCCATAACAGCTCCACCACGGAAGCCTGACATAAATGAGGGCTTAATTCCTTTTGTAGCGGCTTCTGCTGCTTTAATATTGGCGATTGTTGCGATACTGATACCGATCTTACCAGCTATACCGGAGAAGATTGTACCAAGTATGTAAGATACCGCCATTATTACATTATCTAAAACATTGCCCTTCCACACAGGAACCGGAAGGAAAATAAAAATTAGAATTGCTGCTACTGTACAGAAACGTACAAGCGTCTTGTACTCTTTTGCGAGGAACGTATTCGCACCGTTCCGAATTAATTTACCCACCTCAGCGATACGTTGATTCGAGGAGGGCTGTGAAGATACCCATTTGTAGAGCCAGAAGGCTGCTCCAAATGCCAAAAGTGAAATTACGATTGATGCAATTTGGAAAAAAGTTAAGTTAAACAAAATGCTCATCTTCCTTTCTTTTTATGGCTTATTTAGCAAAATTTCGCTTTGTCTCAAATGCTATCATATTTATGTTCTTTGTGCAACAAAAAACTAATATTATAATTCAATTATTGCATATTGTATAAATCATAAACTATTTAGTATAATTTTATTCTCTAATCTGTTATTTTTCTACAATATTATATCGTATTTTTGTGCATTTTGTCAACTAATCTAAATTGTGTATAGTTAATATTACTTTATTTAAAATTGTCAAATTAATATCAATTAAATTGTCATTTTTTTATCAATCAATTTTCACTAAAATGGCGTAAAAATCTTATGAATCAGCATTGACATACATATGAAAAATGAGCTACAATGAATTCAATTTGATTAACCTGTCATTGCTGTTCATACTTCGTACAAGCTATGGTTGAAGCGGTTCGGTAATGGCGGATCATTCTAAGGAGGACTATATTTTATGGAATTCTTATTGTCAGGTATTATGGCAATCACTTGGCAACAGTGTGTAATGTATGCCGTTGGACTAATTTTAATTTATTTAGCAATTGAGAAAGGCTTTGAACCAGCACTGCTTTTGCCAATGGGATTTGGTGCAATACTAGTAAATATCCCCATGTCCGGTGTATTAAATCAGATTCAAGAAGGAGTAGGGGAAACACACGGTATTATTCAGTGGTTATTCGAAACAGGAATTGATGCATCAGAGGCTCTACCTATCCTGTTATTCATCGGTATTGGAGCTATGATTGATTTTGGTCCCCTGTTATCCAATCCGAAGATGATCTTATTCGGAGCCGCAGCACAATTTGGTATCTTTTTCACCATATTAATTGCTGTATTACTTAACTTTGACTTAAAGGACGCAGCTTCCATTGGTATTATAGGTGCGGCAGATGGTCCTACTTCCATTCTTGTGTCACAGATACTACATTCGGATTATGTCGGGCCCATAGCAGTCGCCGCATATTCCTACATGGCATTGGTTCCGATAGTACAGCCCTTTGCTGTGAAGCTGGTTACTACAAAGAAAGAACGTTTAATCCGTATGGATTACAATCCTAAGTCAGTTTCCAGAACCACCCGAATCCTGTTCCCGATCATAGTATCCTTTATTGCAGGTCTTATTGCACCTCAATCAGTGGCACTAGTAGGGTTCCTAATGTTTGGTAATTTACTTAGAGAATGTGGTGTTCTTGGTAGCTTATCCGATGCCGCTCAGAATATCCTTTCGAACCTGATCACCTTATTATTAGGTATTACCATCGCATTCAGTATGAAAGCAGAGGCATTCGTTAATGTTGATACATTACTTATCATGGGCTTAGGCTTAGTGGCATTCGTATTTGACACCATTGGTGGTGTATTATTTGCTAAGTTCCTGAACCTGTTCCTCAAGAAGAAGATTAATCCTATGGTTGGAGCAGCCGGTATCTCCGCTTTCCCTATGTCAGCCCGTGTTGTTCAGAAGATGGGTCTGGCTGAGGATCCTTCCAATCACCTCTTAATGCATGCTATTAGTGCCAATGTATCCGGACAAATCGGATCCGTTGTGGCAGGCGGTGTTGTAATTAAGATTGTACTAGACATTCTTGCCAGATAGGTGTTACTAGGAAATATCATTGTTGATTGAGCCTGTTAAACAGGTATACGGAGGTAAATATGGAACAGAATATTGAATATGCTTTAGAAATTATGGGAATGGGAATGCTCTCGATTTTTACAGTTATAGTTGTTTTATTACTTATCATAGTTCTCCTTGCTAAAGTAACTGGAGGAAAGAAAAAGGTAAATGAAGAATAAGTACTTATCTATTATTATATATAGAATTTAAGTATACAAAAAGTGTATTAAATCGGAATTCATCAATTGATGTCCAGATTTGATACACTTTTCTTATGCTACATATTACGGTTCTATTATCCTAATGCTACGTCAAGGAACATCATGATTGCAAAGCCCAGCATTGCTCCTATCGTCCCTACATTAGAATGATGCTTTTCCTGTTGAGCTTCCGGAATTAATTCCTCAACCACTACATAAATCATTGCTCCTGCTGCAAAGGACAGGGCATATGGTAGAATAGGCTTCATTGCAACTACTGCCACAGCTCCCAGCACACCGGCTATCGGCTCTACAATTCCAGATGCCTGACCATATATAAAGCTTTTCAGTCGGGAAAGACCTTCTCTTCTTAAGGGTACAGATACCGCTGCACCTTCAGGGAAATTCTGAAGCCCTATTCCAATTGCAAGAGCTGCCGCTCCTGCAAAGGTTGCTGCTGGTAATTCCGCAGCGATAGCACCAAAGGCAACACCAACTGCAAGACCTTCCGGTATGTTATGAAGGGTAATAGCCAGAACAAGTAATACACTTCTCTGCCAACTAGTTTCAAGTCCTTCTGGTTCCTGTGCTACACCAATATGAAGGTGGGGCATCAATATATCGACCAACCACAGAAATAAACCACCTGCCAAAAAACCTACCACTGCAGGAAGCCATGGTATTCCGCCGGCTTCTTCTGCCATCTCAATTGCGGGTGAAAGCAGTGACCAGAAGCTGGCTGCTATCATAACCCCAGCGGCAAATCCAAGCATCCCATCCAGAATCCTTTTATTAATCGTTTTGAATATGAATACTGTGGAAGATCCAAGCGCTGTAACGAACCATGTAAACAGGGTTGCCAGGAGTGCCTGGACTACAGGATCTAATGATATGAACCAATCCATTAAAAAACCTCCTTCGTTATAGTATATTTCAAAAATTTAATCTGTCGACTAAATTAATAAAAATCTAGTAATATTATATCACTCCTTTCACTTAAATTCTATGATCTTAAGTAGAATCCATTAAATGGAAACCACTTCCAATACTGTTGACATTTCCCAGATAAAAAGTATAATTAATTATATGCTTTTTTAGTTTACCTTAATAAAGGAAACTCAAAAGATAAATTTATATTTAAGGAGACGAGACAACTATGGGAGAAAATGATTACAACCCCTACGCAACAGCTCAAGCACAGTTTGATCACGTAGCCGATCTAATTGATTTAGATCCTCCAATACGTGAACTCTTACGTCAGCCAAGCCGTGAATTTCACTTTACGATTCCGGTAAAAATGGACGACGGTACAACGAAAATATTTAACGGTTATCGTATTCAGCACAATGATGCACGCGGACCTGCCAAAGGTGGCATTCGCTTCCATCCCCAAGAAACAATTGATACCATAAGAGCATTATCTCTGTGGATGACATGGAAATGTGCTGTTGTTGATATTCCTCTAGGAGGAGCAAAAGGTGGCGTAATATGCGATCCACATAATTTATCTCTCGCTGAACAAGAGAGATTATGCCGTGGTTACGCAAGACAGATGGCTAAGAACATTGGTCCTTTCGATGATGTTCCTGCTCCCGATGTAATGACAAATGGCCAGCATATGCTTTGGATGATGGATGAATATGAAGCAATTCATGGTGGACATTATCCTGGTACCATTACCGGAAAACCTGTTGGCATGGGAGGTTCCCTCGGACGTACAGAGGCTACAGGATACGGCGTTATATATACTTTAAGAGAAGCATTAAAGGCCTTAAATATTGATATTGCAAATACTACAGCATCCCTTCAGGGCTTCGGTAACGTAGCAGAGTATGCAGCACGTCTTTATACACAAATGGGTGGAAAGATCATTGCTATTTCCTGTTGGGATAATAACGATAAAAAAGCTTATACATACCGTAATGTAAATGGATTCGATATAGATCAGATGGTTTCTATCAAAGATTCCTTCGGTACAATCGATAAGCAAAAAGCAGCAAGTATGGGTATCGAATTACTGGATGGCAACGATTGGCTTTCCCAGGATGTTGATATTCTGCTTCCATGTGCTCTTGAAAACCAGTTAACTCCGGAATCCTTTAAGAAAATCAGCAATAAGGTAAAGGTTATATGTGAAGGTGCTAACGGACCAACCACCCCGGATTGCGATGAGTTAATTAAGGCAAGGAACATCTATCTAATTCCTGACTTTTTATGTAATGCAGGCGGTGTAACCTGTAGTTATTTTGAACAGGTTCAGTGTAATATGAACTATTTCTGGTCAAGAGAGGAAGTATTAGAAAAGCTGGATTACAAAATGACAGCTGCCTTTAAAGCTGTTCATAAACTGTCCCAGGAAAAGAAGCTCTATATGAGAGATGCTGCATATGTCATTGCAATTAATCGAGTTGCAGAAGCAGTAAAACTTCGCGGTTGGGTATAATATCTATCCCTTTCTTTTGTTATGAATAATTATTGATATGACTATTATTCACTAGTCCATATCATTTTCGGGTGCCATAAGTCGCCCATTTGCTGTTGTAATCATAAGTAAATACGACTTCTGGCACCCATATTTTACTGTATGTAAGTAACAAGATTAGGGCGTTTAAGACTGTGAAATGAATATTAGTGCATATATGTTCATTAATAGTAGACTTTTGACCCCATATCATTTATCACATTGATAAAATTATCATAATCCGATTTTTTCTTAGCAACAGGTCTGTGCCTGCGCTGCGTGCACAACCTTATACAGATTCTAGCAGCGCAGAAACGAGGATAAACATGAACCGTTATAAAAATATATCCAAGGATGTATTAGTAGAACGTGCAAAAGAATTAGAGTGTCTTTATCTGATTGATGAAGTATTGGCAGAAGATCCTTTGTCAGAGGCTTTGATAAAGATAACTAAGATTATTCCTCTTGGATTTAGAAATATTATAGAATGTGTAGCTGTAATACAAGTAAATGATCAACTATATGAAACGAAACCAATTACTGAAAAAGGTGATGAACTGGTTGTTCGTATTAAAATAAATAACGAAAATATTGGATACATAAAGGTTATGTATCCCTATCATACCTTTCCAGATGGGGAACAGGTATTTCTACCACAGGAAATAAAGCTTCTGAATACAATTGCGAATCGAATATCCGATTGCATTCAGAATTTGAACCATAAGAATATAGATGACTATCGAAAGAAATGGGAAACAATTATTGATCTTCTGCATAGAACAGACCCCGATATGTTATTGTATGTCTGTGAGAAGATGCTCGCGCTCTTAGCTAATACCAACCAAAATCTGATATTAGATATTTATCAGAAGATGGACTGGATGAGATATACTCATCATGGCGAAATTAATTTTCCACTAGAAACTATCCCTGAAGTTGACGTCAACCGTTTATGTCAGATATTATTTCAATCAGCAAGAAATTGCTTGACGGACGCCCAGATTTATGACTATACCAGTCTATGGATCTATCAGGGTAAAACATATGAATTAATAAAGACCGTAGATAAGAAAGACGCAGATGTAAAAATCATCTTAAAAGCATTAAATCAATATCGAAAGGCTGTCCAGAACAACGAAATGTCCAGTGAGGCAACAAGACGTTGGCTTACTGTTGAATTAGTGCGTCGTTTTATAACAGATAACCCGAAGTCCATAGCGATTGCTCAAAAGTATATCACAGTGGAAGCCTTTTGCGATCTTCTGGATTCCTTTATCTGCTCCCCTAATAGCATTGGTAAGATAGGCGGTAAGGGTACAGGCTTCTTTCTTGCGCATCAGATTATTGATGCTCACAAGGAAGAAAATGATTTACTATCCAATGTACGCTTTCCTAGAACCTGGTACATATCCTCAGATGAATTGACGAATCTAATCGAAAATAATGGACTTGACGAGCTAAATGAACATAAATACCTTGATATCATAGAAATTCGTACCAGTTACCCGAGAATTATTCAAATGCTAAAAAGCTCTAATTTCTCATCCTATGTATTAAATGATCTAAATCAAATTCTTGAACATTGCCAGGATAAGCCTCTGATTGTTCGATCATCCAGTCTTCTGGAGGACCAGATCAACTCTGCTTTTTCTGGAAAATACAAAAGCCTGTTTATAACGAATACCGGGACAAAAGCAGAACGTCAAAAGCAACTGGTTCAGGGAATTCTTGAAGTATATGCCTCCATGTTTAATCCCGACTCGATACAATACAGAAAAGAACGTAACCTTCTGGATTGCTCGGAGCAAATGGGAATTATGATTCAGGAGGTGGTTGGAACAAAGGTTGGACCATACTATTTTCCTCTCTTTGCGGGTGTGGCCTTTAGTAATAACGAATTACGATGGTCTCCACGATTAAAGCGTGAGGATGGATTAATTCGGTTGGTAATGGGTCTTGGAACGAGAGCCGTTGACCGTGTCGGTGATGACTATCCCACATTAATTTCACCCGGCCAGCCGAATCTTCGTGTCAATCAGCAGCCAAGAGAATTAAAGAAATATTCTCCCCAAATGATGGATGTCATTGATATAGAGCATAATCGATTTCTTACCCTGCCGATCTCAGAAGTAATTAAAGAGTACGGCTACGAGATTCCCTGCCTGAATTATGTAGCCTCTGTATTAAATAATGACATTATAACCGATCTCAATCGATTTACTACAGATTTAAAGTCCGCAGATATCATCATTACCTTTGATGGTATGAATAAAAAAACCACCATCCTCAAGCAAATTCAAGCCATTATGTCCCTCTTACAGGAGAAGTTGGGATATCCAGTAGATATTGAATTTGCCAGTGACGGCGAAGCGATTTACCTGCTACAGTGCCGTCCTCAAAGCCGGAGTCGCGATAATACTCCTGCTGCTATTCCATCTAATATTCCGGCGCAAAGTACGGTTTTCACAGCAAACAAGTATATATCCAACGGAAAAGTAACCGGTATTAGGTCGGTTGTGTACATTGATCCTGTCGGTTATAGCAAGTTAGAGAAATATGAGGACCTAATCAGTGTTGGAAGTGCTGTAAGTGAGATAAACAGAATTCTACCCCGCCGCAGCTTCATATTAATGGGGCCGGGTCGCTGGGGAAGTCGTGGAGACATTAAGCTTGGTGTTCCGATTGCTTACTCCGACATCAATAATTGCGCTATGCTAATTGAAATTGCACAAAAAGAATCCAAATACCAACCGGAATTATCCTTTGGTACCCATTTCTTTCAAGACCTTGTCGAAGAAAACATTAAGTATCTCCCTCTATACCCGGAGGATTCTAATGTTATCTTTAATAAGGCATTCTTCTTAAGTACAAAGAATGCCCTACGTAACATCTTGCCAAACTACGCCTATCTTGAGGATGTTATTAAGGTTGTGCAGATCGAAGAAAACTTCTATGGCCAAGAGATGATCGTATTGATGAACGCTGATTTAGAGAAGGCAATTGCTTATATTGAGCCCCCTGCACAATTAACTGCCATTCAAAATACCAATATGGCTGATATTGAGAATGAGTTAGCTGAAAGCGAAGATCAGGGGTGGAAATGGAGACATTATATGGCGGAACGTATTGCTGCCCAGATTGATATGGAAGCCTTAGGTATAAAAGGCATTTATCTATTCGGAAGTACGAATAATTGCACTGCCAGACTTAACAGCGATATCGATCTGTTAATTCATATCGATGCAAGTGACGAACAGAAACAACAGCTCACTACCTGGCTGAATGGCTGGAGTATCGCATTATCCGAGATGAATTACTTAAAAACCGGTTATAAATCAGATGGTTTATTGGATGTTCACTACATCACAGACCAGGACATCCGTGACAAGACCTCATATGCAATCAAGATTAATTCCATCTATGATCCAGCCCATCCGCTTCGTGTGCGAAATTAAGGAATGAACTGCTCCACCGTGAGGAACTGTTCTTACGCTGAATCAATAAATCTATCAAAGCACAAGGGGTAGCTGCATATTATATGCTGGGACTACAGCTTACCATAATGCACTGTCGGAAGAACATATTGTTGATTTTATATGGCTCAGGTGAACTTTTATGTCCGCCTGAGCCATATAAAATCAGCAATGTGTTACTTCCGTCTGTGTGTGAGGTAAGTTATAGTCCTGACATTTTATGCAGCTGCCCCGTATGTCTGATTCTTTTCATCTTATATTATCAAAGGTACTTTCAAGACATAGTGCACCATATCCCAGGGTCCGATTGGGATATACATTCTCAATTCGAAGGTGTCTGGCTCCATTAATAAGGTATGCCTTCACTTTCTCGCCATATAAAAACGGATCGTTTCCCCGAACTATTCCCCATTGCATCAGGAGAGCAGCACTTCCAGTAACAAAAGGTGTGGCCATTGAGGTTCCGGATCGTACCGTATATCCCCCTCCTGGGGAACAGGAGTTAATATTAACACCGGGTGCCACAAGATCCGGTTTGATCTCCATATTCCTGGTAAATCCCCTGCCCGAAAAAGGAGCATAGCTATCTGTATACGCATTGTAGGCTCCAACCGATATTGCTCTCACCGCTGTTGATGGAACTGTAAGGGTTGTATATTCGGAAGAAAGCAAGAATCTGGTTCCTGGATTCTTTACCCCTCCTGCCGGAAGCCACATATCATAATTTCCTACTACAATTCTTCGAGGAACTAATTCAATTCCCCACACACCTGCATTGATATACCTGTTAGTCGGGATCAATTCAATATAGATCTCCTGCTGTGGATTATAAGGCGTCGGATCCCCATAGTATAATAAAATCCCGGTCTGTCCAATAGTGAACTGTTGCTTTCCCAATATACGAGGTATAGGCCCTACCCGGGTTCCATTGGGAGCAATAATACTAATATCAAAATGATCAAAGTAATTTTTCCATATCTGAATATTCAGTGAGAATTCAAACTCACTTACTGCAATTTCCACAAGCTGATTCGTTCCCATGGTGAGGATTCCCTGTGCATGATTGCCTGATGCACCTTCGTTCCCTGTACCAATAACAATTGATGTCTTCCATAGATTCGCCACATCATTTATATAACTCTCCAGTAGTGTCCGTCCTGTATGGGAGCCATAATTATTCCCAAAGCTGATATTAATGGCCATTGGTCTCCCTGATTCAATCGCATAACGGATTACATAATCAATACCCTGCATCAGCTGGGTGGTTCTTGGAAAGGAATCCCCTACTGAGGTTCCCAGTTTAACTACAACCAGTTCACTTTTACTGGCAACTCCCCGGTACAGACCATTGCTGGCTCTGCCGTTTCCCGCTGCAATTCCAGCCACATGGGTCCCATGACCCGATATATCCGTACTCGGTACAATCTCCATTCTCTGCGGCATTGGCACCTGCAATGCTTCATTGATTTGATCCCTTGTATAAAGTGTACCAATATCATATCCTGCAGGCGGATTCCCTCGAATTGTCTGATCCCATAATGCAGCAATTCGAGTAGTCCCATCCTCGTTACGAAAATCAGGATGTGAATAATCAATTCCGGAATCAATAACTCCAATTAACACTCCCTCACCAAACAAATTGACATCCGGTGTCTGAAGAGGATTGATGCAGGATGCTCTTCTTCCCTCAATCACCTCATAGAACAAGCGCTTCGGCTTCTCAATAAATTCAATCTCCTCGAAATCTGACAACCGATCAATTTGCGATTCTGGAATTGTTATCACCGCATATTCGTTCAAAAGCTCTACAACTGATACGTTCAATTCCTCTCGAATCCGTTCAAGACTTCCGCTGTATTTCACGATTAGCTCCCATGTATTTTCCTCAGGTGAATATCCTACATTCAGATTCGTTGCTTTCTCTCTCTCCTGTTCCGGTATATCCAATGAAAGGTTCAATTCGTTATCCAGCTTTGCATTCGGCATAAAGTCTCTCCTACCAGCATTGACAGCAGGCATACCTGCTCCTTTACTTAGAGCTTACAGACAACAGGCCCACCTGTTCTTTTATTTCATCATATGAAATCGTGATATATTCAATGACAATTTATGCTGTCTGCACAGGATTAGCCGGTAGAGCGAATTATCATCAAATGTTCCGCCAGGCGTGTTAATAGAAGGTATGCTGTGCGAACCATCGCTTTGTTTATACTTCACTTTACCTTCATGTAAATCAATGATTACATTGCAACAACCAAGCCTTTGCACTGAAATCACTGTCAGCCTCGCCATATTCCCTTATCACATGATAATCCTTCAGAAAATCTGTATTGATCTCCTTTGAATGTTCAAAGCGATGCGCAATCACTAACCGTTTTTGATCCAATTGTCTAATTACGAGCTGCTCGCCCTGTGGTTTATTATAGCTTGTGACTCTGTTATTTATTTCCACTGTCACACCGTTCTTAATAATATCAGCTGCCTCTTTATAGAACGCAATACCTTCCTCAATCAGCTGCCATTGCTTATCTGTGAGATTATAAATATCTCCACTTAAGCACATTCTGCCAAGAAATGTACTGATGATGGAATAATATATTCTTTTCTCACTATCCTCCGCACGCATAACGGCCCAGATCTGACTTTGAGAAGGTTTAATGACTCTATGCATATTGGCTGCAATGATTGGAATCGCTGTTGTTTCATGGGCATCTGAAAAGCTTGCCTGGGAAGCCAGTTCCATCATTGAGGGTTCCAGCCGGTGTCCACCGCTTGAGCAGTTTTCAATTACAATGTTCGGTATTTCTTCTCTGATCCGGCTAAAGAATTCCTGACTTGCCCTGACTCTTTGTCGCAAGCCTTCTCCAAGGCTTTCTGCTCCATCACATCCAATACCGATGGTTTCATTGTAGTCCACTTTAATATATCCAAAATTGCATTCCTTTAGAGTCTCTATGACAGCCTTACTCAGATAATCAACTACCCAGGGGTCCGACATATCCCAGAATCGTTTATCTCCTACTGTAATAACCACGCCATCCTTCTTTAATAAATGATCCGTGTTGTTCCAATGCTTTGATTGTCTGCCGACTGATTCCATTTCAAACCAAAGACCTGGTATCATGCCGCATTGTCTGATATAATCCGCTGTCTTTTTTAATCCACCCGGAAATTTATCATAGTTCACATCCCAGTCACCGATACTAGCCCACCAGCCTTCATTCTTTCCATACCAGCCAGAATCGATAACCAGATATTTAACTCCCTTGTCCTTAAGTTTATCGCTGATTTTGACCAGATTATCATAACTGGGATTTCCCCAGGTAGTACAATATTCATTGAACATAATCCCCATATCTTTATCGATTTCCGATATTTTCGGTTTCTGCGCCTTCACCAGCTTATCGCACACCTCATATAAGGAAGCGCCCCTGGCAATAACGGCTTTTGGTGTTGTGAAGGACTCCTCAGGTGCAATATTCTTAAACCAATGACCAAAGTCTCGATCAGCGATTCCTCCGACGATTGATAGTGTCTCGTCATCCTTACATTGGATTTCAATCTGCCAGGAGGATGGAATATATAACTGAACTGCTATAAATTCCTGATTTTCACTATTTTCCAGCGCTAGGAACGGGAAGTATTTTCGAACCGGCATAGATCCCAGATTACCGAACTTTTCTATTCTCATTCCACACCTATTCCAGGAAGGCTCTAAATGCAGGTCATCAATGGTTTCCGTTCTTAACTTTCCTTCCGCACTCCAAAAGGATTGCAGTCTGTGTACTTTATCTGCTTTTATCCCTTTGATTGCAAAGGAAGACAGCATTTCCAACACCGCCACTTCGTTCCCTCTATTCTCAAATGCAGTGTTAACAGTAATCGTATCGTTACTTTTTATTGTATTAAGAGTTATATAGTGGTTTTGTGTATTCTTATAAACAATAGCCTCGTCACTTTTCGATATTTGTTCTAAATCCAAGGTTGATTTACTATTACATAATGTCATACCATTGGAAAATCCACCGGCATGCTCGTCATTTCGTAATTTCAACTCCACATAATACTCCATATCAATATCTCTCCTGTAGTATTTATTTACCTGTAAAGGCATAATTTCAATATATATGATTTTCAGATGTTTCACAAGGATTTTCAATAGATAAAAAAATATATCCGAGGTCGGAGCATATGCATTCACACTCTTATGGAGTGTAAGCACCACTGACTTCAGATATATTTTTATTTAATATGATTTGTACGGTTTAATTGCTACTATGATTACTTCTAAATCAGATACTCTGATTCTGGTTTACGATACGGTGAATTATTATAATCCGTTGCGTACAGGTACTTCTCCCATGTACGGAATTTGCGATGCTGCTGTCTTCGTAATTTTGCTGTCTCATAAAAATGCTGAATCATTTCCAATAGCTCAGTCCGGTTCATCTCAACAACCGTTTCCTTTATATTCGCTAATGCATCCTTCGCACTAGGTTTTTCTACCTTTGCCATCGGCAACAGATCCTCTGTTATTCGATTCATCATCTCCAGCTGTTGTATTAATACAGGTTCCAGCTGATCTTCCCTGCTCCTATCTGCTTGCTTTGTATGTATCTGTTCCTCTTTTCTTTGATCATCCTTTTTATCGCTCCAATTCTTATCAATCCAGCTATCAATGAGCCTTTTACAGCCCTCTGGATCTCTTAGATAAAGGTATTTAAAATCATCTATTGTAATTAATTGTCCATTATGATAGTGTTCATAGATCCATTTCATCCTAGCATCCGGTTTTTGCTCCGTCTGCTCGTAACTATATTCATAAATTCTATCTCTTGTACTATCTTTTTTAATATCTGTCATATCCTTGCCCTCCTTAAAACCAGTATGAAATCCTTGATTAATACTACGCTAGTTCAAATAAAGATGACAAAGCAAGCTTATCTAGTACTTTCTTACTATATATATCGACCAAGAAACGATATTAATTAATAGTAAATGAAACAGATAATATATGAACGAAATGACAGGATGAATAATATAATAAAGAGGCTCTATCTTCTTAAGGATATCGCCTCTTTCGTAAATAAAATAATATGTATACACCCTGTAATGCATATCAGGTTAATCGGTTCATCTTGACTGACAATAAGATTTCTCTTTTTATATTGATTATTCTTCACTGACACTTGCTCTTACATTATCTGATTGCTTAGAACCGATTATGGAAGCCACAATAACTTTATCATCTAATTCTGATTGAATATTGGAATCAAATTTGATATCTCCTGCATAAATATTGTCTCCAAGCTCTAACTTTGCCACATCAAATTCAACGGTCTCGGGAATATCCTGTGGCAGTCCAATTACCGGTATCGCATCAATTAATCGGTTTAACACCAATCGTTTTGCCTCAATAAACTCTGTTCCAATATATTTAATTGTAACATCCGCCTTTACTTTTTCTGTGAGTAGTACTTTTTGAAAATCAACATGATGAATATCATAATTTTTCGGATTGGTCTGTATTGTTTTTAACATAGCATGCTGCTTTGTAGAATCAGGACCTACTAACTCAAATACCCCGTTTTTTCCGAATTGTTTTACTGCTCGTTTCAATTCATCCTTCTTAACTACAATTGACTTGGATTCCGCACCTTTTTCATTGATATTACCTAATACATATCCCTTACTAATCCAGCTTTTGTTCTCAGCCTTGCTGATCTTCTTACGAAAGTCGTATTTTATTACTGTATTCTCTGCCATACATGTATCCTCCCTGTCATTGAAATTAATGGAATTATGTTTCACGAATAGTACGCAAACATTATTTTCATTATATATAATATCAGAAATAAGTCAAGCTTTTCTGGTTGTTTTCATTGTTTTTTTATATTCTACCATTTATTTTTATATTTTTTATAAATTAAACTGACATTTAATTTCACTTTTCTACATTTTTATACACAATTCAATGTATATTTTCCAGTCACAATATGAAAGAGTTTTGATAAAAGACCACTTAACAAAGTTAGTCTATACGATAAGAAAAGAGAATGCTGCAAATAAAACGGGACACTGCAACATTCTCTTTTCTGTTTTTATATAACACTGATGAGCTTAGGTCATCTGCTTCATTGGTACTTTTAATAGGAATTCTGCTCTCTCCAAGGCCTTATCGATATTCTCGCAGAAATTTTCTTCTCCAATCTTTTTATCAAAACCGGCCTTTTGCATCATATGTAATGGTTGCTCCTGAACGTGGGATAACAACACGGTAATATGTCTTTTCTTACAAGCCTTTATAACAGTACTCAGAGAGTGAAGTGCATTGACATCCATTGCCGGAACACTTCTCATACGAAGAATAATAACCCTAATCCTAGAATCTTCTAGTGAGATTTTCATAAATTTATCTGTGGCACCAAAAAACATCGGTCCATTAATTTCATAGACTAAGGTATGCTTAGGTACTCTTCTCAGACGAATATTCCCTGGATCGGATAGGTCCTCTTCCAGTTCTTCCTCATCAATGTACTTCCAGCTTTGCACATCTGATACATCGGACATGCGTTTCATGAATAGGATCGCCGCCATTAATATACCAACCTCAATTGCTACAACAAGATCAAATGCTACGGTTAGTACAAAGGTTGCCACAAGTACCAGAATGTCACTCTTTGGCGATACCTTCAGAAGCTCTGCAAACTGTTTCCACTCACTCATATTATAAGCAACCATGAATAAGATTGCTGCTATGGTAGGCATTGGAATTAATGCCGCATATGGCATCAATACTACCAGGATTAACAGCAGGGTAACAGCATGTACCATTCCGGCGATTGGTGTACGTCCGCCATTTTTTACATTCGCAGCAGTTCTGGCGATAGCGCCAGTTGCCGGGATGCCACCGAATAAACTGGAGAATATATTACCTGCTCCCTGAGCCACCAGCTCCATATTCGAACGATGCTTCGTATTACCAATCATGCCATCCGCTACTACACAGGATAAAAGTGATTCTACTCCGGCAAGAACGGCAATTGTCAGTGCATCTGGAAATAACGTTCGTATCGTAGATAAATTGACTTCCGGTATATGAAATTGAGGCGCCTTTGAGGAAATCTCATAGAGGCTGCCAATCGTATCAACCTCCAAATTACCTAATTTCACAATTGCTGATGCTACAACTACTGCAATCAATGAACCCGGTATTTTATTGTTAATTTTCGGCCAAAGAATTAATATTGCCAGCGATATAGTTCCAATCAATAAAGCTTGTACATTAATTGTTGTAATATTTTCACCACATGCAAGGAGTTTTTCTAAGGTTTCTACTGGCTTTGTTTCTATCGTCAATCCCAGAAAATCTTTGATCTGACCAATAAATATAGTAACTGCAATACCCAGTGTAAAGCCTGTTGTTATTGTATAAGGGATAAAGCGCAACAGCTTGCCAAACTTACATAGTCCCATAACGATTAACAGAACACCTGCCATCAGCGTCGCTACTGCCAATCCATCTATTCCATTTTTTGCAACGATACCGGCTACAATCGTAGCAAATGCCGCTGTCGGACCGGCGATTTGCACTCTGCTTCCACCAAGGAATGAAATCACAAACCCGGCTACAATCGCTGTGTATAATCCTCGTTCCGGAGTTACCCCTGACGCCAGTGCCAAAGCGATTGATAACGGTAGTGCAATAATAGCGACTATAATACCAGCAACAATGTCCTTCATGCATTGTTCCTTTGTGTATGTTTTCATAACAGAAAACAACTTAGGCTTTAACTTTTCCATTTTTCTTTTGCCTCCAAATAATTACTACAAAGATTCCAATATCCCATCATAGACCTGTTTCATTCTTTTTTCAAGTAATTATTAAAGAAATATAAAATTTTGGTAAACTGGTACATGCTTTCCATATATTACGCTCTGTTTTTTTGTCGAAAACGTGCTACAATGATTTAGGAACTTGTGTAATTATATGTATATCTTTGGGGGTTATTGAATGAAAAAATTACGGTGGATCATACTCTCCGTCCTGGTTATTCTGGGTATCGGATTTATTGGATATTACTATTTCAATAATGATGAGGTGGAAATGACTTACCCCTTATTTCTTGAGGCAGTAGAGCAAAACAAGGTTGAAAAAGTCACCTTGCCAAATACCGGAAACACTTTTAAAGCTACGATGAAGGAAGAACCATCTACTACTTATATTGTACCAAATCCCAAGACCGAGAATTTCACAGAATATCTTTTATTAAATAGTATTGAAGTAAATAACGGCCAGAGCAGTCCCTTGGGAACTGCGTTGAAAATTCTATTCATTGCCTGTGTGATCGGAGGCATTCTATGGTACGTCCGTAGTGGAGGCAATAATAATGTTCTTATGCAGGATTCAAATAAGAAAAAGAGAGCCGTTTCCAGCACTATAACGCTTGCAAATGTAGCAGGAAATACGGAAGCCAAGTCCATGGTGGAGGATATCATTTCCTTTATAAAGGATCCGGAAAAATATGCAACCGTTGGCGCAAGAATGCCCAAAGGGCTTCTTCTCTATGGTCCCCCGGGAACCGGTAAGACCTTAATGGCGAAAGCTATTGCTGGAGAGGCAAATGTACCTTTTTATGCGATGAGCGGATCTGATTTTGTACAAATGTACGTTGGCGTTGGTGCCAGTAGAATACGAACCTTATTTAATAAGGCAAAGAAAAGCGAAAAAGCTGTTATCTTTATCGACGAGATCGATGCCATTGGTAAGAAAAGAGCCCGAAATGTTTCGGCCAGCAATGATGAACGAGATCAAACTCTGAATGCTCTTCTTACTGAAATGTCCGGTTTTCATGACAATCAGGGCATTATTGTAATCGGAGCTACCAATCGTCTTGACACTCTGGATGAGGCATTACTTCGTCCAGGTAGATTTGATCGGCATATTGAAATCGGATTACCGGATGTGAATGCCAGAGAGCATATTCTATCCCTCTATGCATCAAAAAAGCCCCTATCCGATGATGTCAATCTGAAGGAGCTTGCAAAATCAACGGTTTACTTCAGCGGAGCTATGCTGGAAAACCTACTAAATGAAGCAGCGATTAATGCCGCGAATGATGGAGACCCGGTTATTCGAAAGGAGCATATTGATAAAGCCTTCTATACTGTGATAGCCGGTGCTCCCAAGACTGACCGTAGCTATATTACGGAACGGGATCGTAAAATTACCGCCTATCACGAGGCTGGTCATGCGTTAGTGACGAATTTACTTCTTCCTGAGCATTATATATCCAAAGTTACCATAATACCTAGTGTACGTGGTGCAGGAGGCTTCAATTTGAGCATCCCGAAGGATACCATGTTCCAAAGTCAGCGTCAGCTAAAAGCAAATATTCAGGTGTTATTGGCAGGAAGAATTGCAGAGGAACTAATCTTTGGTTCTGAGGAAATCACCACTGGAGCTAGCAATGATATTCAGAAGGCTTCCAAGATGATTGTAGACTATTTAGACAAATATGGTATGGATGCTGAAATAGGGTTATTTAGTACGGAAGTTCTTGGGGACCATCAGGACCCTGAATTTGTCAACCGATGCCGTAATCAGATGAATATATTATACAGCGAAACCAAACATTTGGTTCAAGATCACCTATCCACCCTGGAGAAATTAGCAACAGAGCTTTTGGATAAGGAATCACTTAACGGAGAAGATATCGAAAAAATATGCGCCTAAAATGTCTTATCTGTAGAGTTTTTTATTCTCATCGAATGATTGCAAAAATGAAGAGTATATATCGGTTATGATACATACTAACCGACATATACTCTTCTTCATCTTCATGCCTCTATTACGGTCTGATTACTAACGCAGAGAGTAATACTCCTTCAATCTATTCTTCTTATCCAACGCATTATTATATCCAACATATCGGTATTCGTTAATGACCTTCGTAAACTCATTCATTTCCGAAAATTTATGGATTTGATTGTATTTATCGATATAAAATAAAGCATTAATCACCGGTATCTCTTCATATAAATTCATGAGATACTGTTGATATTCGCTTCCGTTTATACCCACTGTTTTCAGTAAATAAGCCGCTAAATAATTTGCGCTGATTTGGTCAATATCATCCTCTGGAATGTCGTAGTTAGCCCATAAAACAAAAGGTACACAATATTTTCTCCGAAACCTTTCAAGCTCCGTAATTTTACTGCCACTGTTTATATCATCATGTATCCTAGAAAAGGCAACTGGCTGATGATCTCCGAAGAGAAGGATTACCGTATGTTCCTTTTCCTTTGAGAAATATCGAACCAGATGCTCAAATGCCTTATCGGACTCCCGAAGAAGACTTAAATACTGTTCTGCCACTGGATATCGATCTGTATTCTTTAATAGAACTGTATCCTTTTCATCAAAGATACGATCCGAGGAATACCCTCCATGATTTTGCATTGTTACATTAAATATAAATAAAGGCTGATTACTGCTCTTTCTTTCTTCATACTGTTCGATAATCTTTTGATAGCTATCCAAATCACTGATATAGGAGCGGATATATCTGGGATTATCAAAGTCCTTCATTGAAAGGAACTCATCAAAGCCAAGAAGCGGATAGACGATGTCTCTCTTATAGCCGCTGGGTGCATAGGGGTGGATTGCAATATTATAATAGCCCTGTTGCTTCAATATTGATGCAAGGGAATCGGTGGGCCCTGTTATAAACTGCTGATAGGGAACACTGTTTTGAGGCATAACCGCCATACTGTTACCAGTTAGAAACTCGTATTCCGTATCGCTGGTAGCTCCTCCAAATACCGATACATATAGCGTTCCCTTTGTTGTATTTTCTTCTAGCTTTTTTGTAAACGGAAAATAGTCTATATTGGTAGGGAAATTCCCAATCATATTAATGTCAGCATATGCCTCGTTCATAATTACTATAATATTGGGATGTTCTTTGCTACTGCTCTGACTTTCCTCGATATCCAGAAAGGCGTCTCTTACTTCTTCAATACTATACCCCTCCGGATTTTTCGTTTCCATTGCCTTTATATTCGCAACAAAGCCAAATACCGTTCCATAGGTATTGTACGTATATTTTGGAGCAAAGAAGTCGATTAATTGTATCTTCTTCTGAATAAGATCCGTATGAAAGAAAGTAAACACAATAACACCGATGATCGCTGCACTAGTTCCCATTACAGCAAAACGGTTAAGAAGCGAAGGCTTCCTCTCGTCCTTTGACAGCATACATCCGATTGTTAATTGGATAGCCATAAGTACGGTCGCAATGAGAAATCCCTTGCTTATGGAAATCTCATAATTTGAAGCCACACTCATTCCCGTTTCCCAGGCCAAAAGATCAGTTGGTATAATCGGATTACCACGAAACAGAAATACCAGATAATTTATAGTAGCAACAATATATACAAATATATCGCATAATAATATAGTGATCGTATAGTGTCTGATTATCGAGAATATCAGAAGATATAACGCATAGTACCAGGCCAGATTATAGATACTATATTTTCGATACATCTCCAGGTTGTAATTACCAACCATGATTTCCACCATGAGGAATGATATTACTGGGGATATCCACAATACAATGTAATTAATCCATTTCTTCTTAAGCCTTGACCACAATCTTGGATCTTCTAACTCGCCATACATAATGTCAAACTCCCTCAAGTCATCCTTTATTTGTAAATTATTACTTCTATCGACTTATTATATTCCAAAGGATGCTAAAAGTACAGTAATAAATATGTATCAGCTCATAGAATTATTAATCAGTATATTTCCAGTCTCCTAATTTCTCCAGTTTATCGAAAGTCTATATCAGATTAAATTCTTGTAATTTTCCATATTATCCCGGAGTTTGGTAGATATTCCACAAGGCTTCCCAGAGGATTTGTTCCAAAGTCCAGTACATACATGGCTCCGTCTGGACCAAACACCACATCCGTAGGCCATCCAAAGCCACCCTCCATCGTGATATTAGCAGGAAAACCAGAACGGTTAATGGCAAAAGTCGTTACCCCTCCTGTAGTTGGATCTATTCGTGATATTTTATGTCCTACACCGGGATTCCTCTCTGTTTGTCTGCTGGTTGGTGGCCATATACTACCAAATTCAGCCACATAAAAATCTCCAACTGCACCAAACTCTGCATTTCTATTGATATCAAATCCCATAATGGAAGAATTACTCGGGAAGCTTGCAAACGGAGCAGGGGGTACATTCGGATGGTTGGTCAATAGAAATTCTATGGGCTTTCCTCCCTCGGGAATAAACCTGGGTGAAGTCAGTGGTTCCTGTCCAGAGAAGTCCGGCCATCCGTACCATACACCGGGAATAATGTAATAGATATAATCCGATGCATTAGCAACCGGTCTGCTCCCCCTGTTATCATATCCCTGAACAGACGCAAACAGATGCCCATTGTGATTAAATTTTAACCGGACTGGATTTCGCAGCCCCCAAGCCACCATTTCCAGATTCGTACCGTCCAAATTACATCTCATAATACTACCGGAAGCTTTTACTACAGCCTTTCTTAACTCATACGGTCTGTTAGGAACACCATAGGGGGAAAATGCACCGGTACTAGCAACTTCATAAACTCCTTCTGATAGAAGCATATTATTGGATTGAAAATTCTGCCCATTTAGCATAATATAAGAACCGGGATAATCATGTAATAAAGCATAGTTATGTACCCATAGATTATCCGTACCTACCACACCGCTATTGGTAGCCGTTCCTAATCCAAAATATATCTTTCCATCTGTTCCGATTTCTACTTTACTATTGGGGAAATCACCATTGCTGGGTAATCCGGTAATGATATCTCTTCTGCTGCCACTCTCTTCTATGGCGGTAATCATTCCTTTATGAGATGCATAGATTATGCCATCGTGATAATTAACACCGTTGAGTGGTTCTAGGAAGTCATCGTCCACCACCTCAACATTATCGTTTGAAATTCTTAATATGCGGGCAACTCCCGAGAAATAACCGGATTCCGCCACTAAAATATCTCCATCATCCGTAAATACCATATTAACAGGACCATCCAAGCCCTGTATAAAATTCTCCACAACATAACCAGGGGGGACATAGATATCACTAGGATCAATAAATCGAGGTTGCTCTTGTCCTAATTGCTCCATAGCCTTCATTCTCAGGTTGAAATCAGAATAATCACCCATCCACAGCGCTCCAGATTACCAATCGATATAATATATTCTTGCTGCATAGGTTTCATAACAATGCATCTTCTATACTTGTAACCTTACATATTTTGCGATCATAGGTAAACAATCCGTTAACCTCATCCTCCACATCGGAAAGCTGGGTATATACTGCGGCGGAGAGCCCCATGGATATAAGTCTTTTGATATCCTTTCGATAAAGCCCTTGAAAAGCCTTCTCAAGTTCTTCCTTGGATGGATAAATGCGATAACCATATATCTGAGAGGAATAAGAATGCCCTTGGATATAGCACGCATATCCTCCAAATTCTGATAAAACCACTGGCCGCTTATCCGGAGTAACACGGAATGGATGAAAATAATTGTGTATGCTCTTAAAATCACCGCCCTTTTGATCGAACCAGCCACTAGCATGATCAATTAATCTGGTGCTGTCCAAGCCTCGAATTTCATCATAAACAGCCAAAGCATCAAACTGGCCCCAGCCCTCATTAAAAGGGACCCACACAACAACGGATGGAGAATTATATAAAAGCTCCACCGTATGTCTGCACTCCTTGAGCCATTCTCTTCTGCCCTCTTCGGACTTTCTACCAAGCAATCCATAATGATGATCCTTCATTGTAAATCTCGAGAAAATAGTTGGCAAATATCCTACCAAAAGAGTGGAATATTGCTCGCCGCCATTTACCATGTCCTGCCACACAAGCATGCCCAGACGATCACAATGATAATACCAGCGAAGGGGTTCTATCTTAATATGCTTTCGCAGCATATTAAATCCCAGCCTTTTTGCCTGTTCAATATCAAATATGATGGCTTCATCACTTGGAGCCGTATATAGCCCATCCGGCCAATACCCCTGATCCAACAGGCCATTTTGGAAGTATGGCTGATTGTTTAAATATATCCTCGGTATGTTTTTTTCATCCGGCTTTATCTCAATCTTTCTCATGGCAAAATAACTTTCAACCCGGTCATATCCGGTCTGTATCACCATATCATACAGAAAAGGATGCTCCGGGCTCCAAAGAATACATTCCTTCAGAGGTATTTTCATATTCGGATATCGGCTCACCATAGTCTGAAGCAGTTTCCCATTCTTATATATATCTACTCGAAACGAAAGATCAAAATCAAACTCCTGTTTATACTCCTCATTTAAATCAATCTCCAGCTGTAACGCCTGTTCCTCCACTAGGGGAGTTATTCGCAGAGAGGTAATATATCTCATCGGAACCCACTCCATCCATACTGTCTGCCATATTCCACTCTGAGCAGTATAGAACATTCCGCCTCGCTTCAGCTTCTGCTTCCCCCTGCTATGGTAGGAGGTATCACTTTGGTCCGTAACTTTTAATGAAAGCAGATTTGTTCCTTCCGCGATATACCTTGTAATATCAATGGAGAACGGAAGATATCCCCCAATATGTTCTAGAACCTTCTGATGATTCAGGTATACCTCACAATATTGATCCACTGCACCAAAATGAAGGATACAACGTTTCCCTTTCGGCTTCTCTTCTATGTTCAAAATCCGTTCATACCAAAGTATCTCTCCTGGCTTTAGCTGCTTCCCCACACCGGATAATATGCTTTCCGGAGAAAAGGGCACCAGTATTTTACCCTCATAGCATTCCGGCATGAGTGCCTCTGTAGAGGTGCAATAGTTCCAATATCCGTTTAAAATCGTATAATTCTCTCTTTTTAACTGTGGTCGGGGATACTCCTCCAATACATGTTCCGGATTAAGAGACTCGCCCCATATTGTAAGCAACTGGTTATAATCAGTAGGCTTTTCCTTAAAGAACATGGTACGTAGCGCTTCTTTTAATTTCATACCTTCACCCCTGTCTGACTAGGTTAGAACTATTTCTACTCCGGTTTTGTGGCATATTTATTCTGATATATATGCTATTTCATATATCACTTCAGCTTATTATATAGTATTCTTAATTCTTCAATCTGCTCCATCGATAGCTTTAAGGTCGGAGAATTCACATCCGAAGTATCCTGATTCTCTACAATAAGTACAGTTGAAGCCTTACTAAGCGTATGTGTATGCCAGGTTCCCTTCTTAACATTATATAAACGAAGCGGTTCCATTGCCACTCCATCTATATCGTTAATTTCTTCTCCCTTCCCTCCTGTAAACAGCATACAGTTCCCTTCCAGAAGAACAAATACTTCATCGGTTTCGTCATGCTTCTGCATCGTTTTCAGATTCTGGATCTCCAGCTCCTCACAATAACGAAGAACCGCTACCCTCCAATGCTCAAAATCAATCATCGGTCGATATCCATCTCCCGAATAACTTGTAATATCAATATATTCCTGCTTCATAAATTACACTCCCCCTTCTGTTACATTGTTAATTTAGCTCTACCAAAATCAGATGTTCTTTTTCTGGGTCTAGTGAGGTAATAAAGTCTCTACTGATCATATTGCACTCTTTATTGAAAATATATGGATTTCCGTTTATTTTTACACTGACAATCTGATAGGTACCATAATCCTTGCCGTCCGGATTCAGATATTGCACCCTTAGTCTTCGTTCTGCAAAAATGAAAGAAACCTTGGCACTATGACTATGATCAAATTGCTCCGATATCAGCTTCGGCTCCAATATCAGATCTCCAAGGCTGCCCTTAACACCGAACATCTCAGTTAGTACGGTCAGCAAGAGCCAGCTGGCAGAGCCGGTAAGGTAATGATATAATCCTCTTCCCTTGCCATCGATATATTCCGGTATTCCAGGATATATTTTACTTTTTTCAAAATTGATACAATGCTGATACAGACTATGAATTGCCTTGTAACCTTCCTTTACAAATCCTCTCTGGTATAATGCATTGGCATACATTATCACCATATGGGAAAACACAGCTCCATTTTCCTTATGTCCATAGGCAAAGCCAAACGCTCTTCCTAAATCATCCTTTACTTCATGAAAATTCGTATTCAGTCTATATCCGCCAATGGTAGCATCGTAAAGATACTCATCCGCTGCCTGGACAATTTTCTCTACCTGTTCCGTGGTTGCTGTACCGGACATAATCGGAAATACCTGACTGGTTAGCATCATTCGTACACCAGAAGCATTATCCCCTTCCACGGCCTTACCATGGTTATCGTAATAACCATTGTACCAGGAATGACCTGCCTTGTTGGTAATCCATTCTGTTTTACGAATATGTTCCTTAATCCAGGCGGCCTTTTTCTTTAGATTTTCTGCCAGCTCTAAGCAGGATATTGCTACTTTTTCACCGCTAATGGTATGTCGGCAGATATCACAATAATTATGAAGCAAGGCCTGTTTTCTCTTCACATCCTCATAAAGATCAGGGTCATCGGCTAACAATATATGTAGTTCCTTGAATAAGGATATCGTACGAATTCCTTTTTGCTCCAGACTGAGAACCAGTTCTGCCATTTGCTCCAGATTACTTCCGAATATGGAGGTGAAGGCAATACTTTCTCCTCGTTCCGCTGCCATATCCAGTGCATCGTTCCAATCTGCACCGCGAAGACGGATATGATTATGTTCCCCTACATCATAGAAGGCTGCCAAGTGCTCAAGAAGCATATGCTCCAAAAGCGTACCCTGATAAAGTTCGCCTGCAGCAGTTTTCAATCGATTCCCATCCTCCGGTTGCCAAAGGGGATCCTTTTCTTCTCCTCGTACTGCCTGAGGATCTTTAAAATAATAATTCTCCTTTAGTAATATATCTAAATCCCCACTCTGCATAATATAGAGTCTGGTTGTAAGGAACGGCCATACACCATGGTCCATCCACACTCTCGTAATATTATTCCTGTCCGCAATGAACTCTCCCTGATTTTTACCAATAATCGTAGCATTGGTTCCATCAATACGTACTCCACCGAAATTACTAATCAGCATTTCTCTTACTCCCGTGGGATTCATGATTAACAATGCCAGACAATCCTGCCACAAATCACGCCAGCCTCTTCCTCCTCTGCCATAATCATGATGGGGCAGGAAGGAGCAGCCGTAAATTCTTCGCAGCATCGGTTGGAAATTTACCCAATGCATCCATGTATCAAAATCAGAGGATGCTGTTGAATAGGACACATTTATTTTATCATTCCAATAAGTTTTAGTGACTTCTAAGGCTTTAAAGCACGCTTCCCTGGATAGGAATTTCTCAGCCTGTTCTTCTATTCCATCCATCGTATCGCTATAACCAAGTACGATAATATAGGTTTGATTCTCTCCAGGCGCTAGACATATCTGATCAAACCGGATGCCTCCCATGGCCTCATAACCATCCACCTGATATCCGGCAGATACTGACTCAATATTATGAACCACTGCGAGAGGATTTTCAAAGGATCCTCCTTCTCCAATATAATCTTCTACCACCGGATAAAAGCCTACCGGCTTTTCACCCTCACCAGCCG
This sequence comes from Variimorphobacter saccharofermentans, assembly GCF_014174405.1. Taxonomy (GTDB): domain Bacteria; phylum Bacillota; class Clostridia; order Lachnospirales; family Lachnospiraceae; genus Mobilitalea; species Mobilitalea saccharofermentans. The sequence goes on from NZ_JACEGA010000001.1 coordinate 3,312,167, forward strand.
CACCAAATACGCCATAGACCACCGTATTCTTCTTATGTCCCCGTTCATCAAAGGTAAGGGTAGGATTCAATGTAACACCATACTGTGATGTTGTGATACGATGCAGCATGGAGGTAACATTCCGATGGTCTCTAATGTTATCTGCGGACCTGCCATAGAGTGGAATCGCTGCTGTTGGTATAATCGTCAGAGCTTCCTTATTACAGTTGGTAATCGTTACAACCATGAGTTCAACCGTATCGTCCGAACAAGGAACAAAGGATATTATTTCTGATTTAATCCCATAATCCTTGGAAGTCCTACTGACCTTATGCCACATAACACCTGCTTCCAGAGAGGTTTCCTCCTTCTCCTCTGTAAACAGCATAGCTTCCTGTCTTGCAGACCGACCTGTGGCGGACCATATACCCTTTCCCACAATATTACACCAGAAGTTTCTGCTTGATTTATTATTATGTAAATCCTCACTGCTGACAGGAGCAAGCAAAAAAGTATTCTGTCCTGTCTTACTATCACCGCCCAGAGTTGGCGTAACACTACTCATAACTCCTGCTTCATTGGCAATCGGAAAATATAGATAGCTGTTTTTTTCCGGATTATCAAGTTGAAAATCTCCCTTTTTATTTATAAACTGATATCCCTTCATAATCTTATCCCCTTATTCATTCTCTTCTCTCACTGTTGATATCATGGAACCTGTCTTGCGAAATGATATACTGCAACGAAATATTAGGATATCACAACAGTGGATATGGAGTATTTTGCTACATCCAGTTTTAGCAGCTTTCCATTGCAACTAATATCCAAAGGCAAATCCTGTTCTCCACGATTCAGTATTACAAGTACTATGGAACCATCCGTGTTCTTAAAGGATGTCATCTCTAATTCGGATGTGTATTTTGATAAGGCAATTCGTTTTGCTCCTTTTTTGATATATCTGCTGAAATGACCTATATAATCATAGGATAGTTTCACTTCAAAGGTGTCCTGTTCCGTATCAATCATGATCGGTGCATCACAATAGTTACCTACATGATTGGGACCACCCTTTTTGTCCAGGAAGATATTCCAATCCATGAAGCCGGTCATTCCCGCATTCAGATTACCGATTATGTCATGAGCATACATCTGAGCATTGCGAAGCTGATCTGCATCAAATCTGCTATATTCCACACACCCCTCTGTAAAAATCAATTCTTTGTCAGGGAAGGCATCACGTGTAATCTGTACCGCTTCAAAATGATCTCCTGAGTACCAGTGGAATGCGATACCGTCTATCATCTTGCTTGTTTCCTGATCAATTGTATTACGCGCTCTGTCATATAACCGTTCCTTATTATGATCCCATATATTGATTTTCACATGGGACAGATCATTCTTTTGCAATGCTGGATAAAGGAAATCTCGTAGAAATACTTTTTCTTCTTCTGCAGTATAGATACAGGAATCCCATGTTTGAACAGCTTCCGGCTCGTTTTGTATCGTTAACCGGCTTATTATAAATCCCCTCTTTTCATATTCCTTGATATATCGGCATATGTACTCAGCCCAGAATTCACGATATTCCGGTTTCAATTTACCGCCATGTATTCTTTCCTGGTTCGTCTTCATAAAGGCAGGCGGTGACCATGGACTCAACATAATATCAAGCGATTCCTTACTATATTCCTTTGCTGCTTTGATTAATGGAAGAATGTATTGTTCCTCCCTCTGTAAGGAAAAGGATTTCAGTTCCCTATCCTCCGGGTCACTCATGGCTTCATACATATCCACAGAGAAGTCGCAACTATCGATATGTGTTCTAATCATGTGGTAGCAATTACCTTCTTCACTAAAATAAAGCTTTACTGCTTTCTCCCGGTTTTCAGGACTCAGCGAGTGGAGTGCGTAACCGGCAGCCTCCGTGACTGCTCCTCCAAAACCGATCATAGTCTGGTATTCAATCTCCGGATATAGATTAACACATTGCATGCCTCCCAGTCCGTCCACGGGTTCCATATCGGTAATGGTTGTTCTTTTTTGACTGTGTTCATAGGTTGTCGTTATAACCTTCATCATACTTGCTACCTACCTTTCTACTTGTTCGTATCTATGTATACTTACTCCAATTCGATAATAATTTCCTTCACTGATCCGTTGCGAATCTGCTCTGCTCTTTCACCCTTGATATAGGCAGCTGTAATCTCTTCCTGCATTTCTGGAAGGAATATCCTGCTGACTTTAGCACCATCAGGGCCATAGGTGTTCTTATGTGATGGATTAGAGTATGTAACCTTGCAATTTTTCAGGAAGGTAAAAGATACTTCTCCTCTTTCATCGAACATCCAGCCTGCAAGCTTCGGCTCAAAGTGCAACTGCAGCTCGCCATCCACATAGGCAAAAACCTTTTCTCCCATAAACATCTCTATCCATATGGAAATTGCTTCTGTTGTAGAGCCAGATAACCTGGCAACATATCCTCTTCCATGGATACTCTCATTCGGATTCACACTGGAGGCTATGAAAGAAGAATTCTCTAAGATACTCCTTCCATATTCGGCAGGGTCCCGGAAAACAACCATAGCAGTCTTAATATCCTCATAAAATTCATCATAGAGACCTGCTTTTAGCATGGACAGCAGATATTTATACTCCATATGCAGGAAGATGCTTTCTCTCTCCAGCCAGCCTGGTGTGAAGGCACGGATTCTTCCGTTCTCCATTGCAATATGTTCAATGGATACACTGGTTTTATACATTTTCAGCTTCTGATCGAAAAGATCACTGTTACGAACATTGGAATATAACTCCCGTGCTTTTGAAGGATCAGACAGGGATGCAAGCATTTTCACCGGCCCCTCCAGAAACGGTGGAAGCGGTTGAACCTCAAAGGCTTTTACCTTTGCTTTCGGTAATCCGTAATGGCTAATTACCGGATTACCCTCCTCATCGATCACCGGTTCAAACTTGGAAGCACGGAAGGTAAAATAGGTAGGAACGATTCCGTTACCTAAGTCACAGGCTTTTTGTATACCTGCCTCCAGTTTTCTATAAAACGCCTGATAAATCTTTAATATATCAGTGGTATCATGCTCCTGATAATTTCCACTGGTAGTAAAGCGTACCGTATCACGGTATTTTTCTCTAAGGGTAGATACGGTATCCCAGTAGGCAAAATCACTCCAGTTCTCCTGTTCCGATCTCTGAAGAGCATTGTATACTTCAGTTAAGAATACACTAATCTCGGTTGGTAAAAGAAGTGTCTTTACGTTACCGACTTTATTACAGATAAAGCTTATCATCCTCTTGAGTTCAAAGGTTTCAGCCATACCACTGCCGAATAGTCCAGGTAATCCGTTCATTGCATCATTCCAACCGGGTTTACCTGCTTCCATCTCCACACCCATACCAAATGCATCCAGGGATGAGAATTTATTTAGTGATAATGAGATTAGCTTCCCCATTAGTGTAGTAACGACATAATCCCCCTTCACCGTTTTCAACCAGTTGGTTCCATTCTTTCGAAAGCCCTGTCGATTCATCTTCTCTTCATCATGAACAAGAGCTCCATATTGCCTAACCTCATTCTTTTTCGTTATTACATATTTTTCACTTCGAGGTAATACTCTTGCCGGGCTATCATAGAAACGGTAGCTTTGATCATCGAATAATATCTCCTTCTCCTTATCCGGGAATATGCAAAGATAGCTGTCGATCAAATCCATATTGTAATCCCAGTGATCACTCCAATAGCCCTCACCAAAACCCGCCTCAATATTCTGATCACAATATGTAAGGAGTTGCTCTAAAAACTGATCCTCACCACAGAGCACTGTAATACCATGGGTCGCTATATAATTAGCAATCTGTCCAGGTGTGAAGGCTTCGTTGGTCAGCTTCATTAATTGATCACAGGGCTGCTTGATATTCTGTTGAAAAAGCTCCTTCACTTTATCCTTATTCTCCGGTTTCACAGTAAAGGTGGATGGTCTAACCTCAAGCGGATTATATCCATCTGCCTGAATCAATCCAAAAAAGGTTTTAATATTAAAATCTCCAATGTCCTTCTGAAAGAACACATCATTTCTACGGTTCTGATTCACGTCACGGAAATTACCGTTTCCCTGGGAATAATACTCTCCTGCAATGGAAAAGAAATTATAATCTCTTTCCGGATCACCATGCTTTCTGCTGAATAGGTGTATCACCGATTTATTCCCATCTGGATGAAATACAATAGGGTAACCTCCCCGTAAGAAATTATCAAGGTAATTCTGCTCCATATATTGATCAAACACCGGCACGGCGGTATGTGTCTTAATATCCCTGGTAAGATCATTCACGATTTCCTCTGCCTGCTTTTCCTTCTCACAGAAGAAATTCTTGCCGCAGAATTCCTTCCTCTTTTCGTTTAGCTGCTCCGTTGTGGCTGCAAAACCAGTTAGAGAGTGAAATACATAGCTTTCTCCGGGGTTCAGTGTAAAGGAAAGCGGAGTGAAACCACAGGGAACCTTATTATAGAAGCAAGGCTTGTTCTTCATCAGTTCTGATAATGTCTGATTATAAAAAGCAACGGGATGAACCAAAGAGGTATCATAATTAAAAATCAGCTCCGCATCATAGATCACCGGAAGAACCTTTCCCTCATTAATTGCCATATAGAAATATCCGCCGCCTTCTGCATCCGAAAATTCTTCCGAATCCTCAGTGGATGCCCGCATGGTATAGAACGGTGCATTATTTTCAATATTCTTAATATCAGTCCAGCTCTTAAGTAGGTTAGACATCTCTTTATAGGAGTTGTTGGCAATCCCATAGGGAATAATCTTCGGAAGTCCATCGAGCATCTCAAGCTGTTTCTCATCCTTACCAATATTCTCGACCTTAACTTTTCTTATCAATGCACCAACGGAATCATTTGGAAGTACATAGTATTTAACTGTGAACTTAAGTCCATACTTCGTATTTACTTCCTCCAGCCATATACTATTCTTACGAATGTTAAAAGTACGCTTTGCATTAGGATCAAAAGTAAAAAAAGGCTCAAAGAATTGGTCTTCCCATTTTACAAAGGTACGAAAGCCTTTTATTGATGTGTTTTCATAAGCCGTATTAGCCGGATTGAATTCCATAATCGCATTGTTCTTATTGTGAATGCCGAAGCTGTTAATTCCCTGTCCCCGGTTCGTATAATATACCCAGATTGGAACTCCCTTCACCCCCGCAAGTCCGGGAAGAAAGCTTGAAAAAGCCGGAAGCTTGTCAAAGTCCTCCATAATATAGGCGTCATCCTTTAGATAGTATTTTCCCATGTCATTTTCTCCTCAATCGTAATATTTTCTCAAGATTCATATGTAAAACTTATATTATTATCACAACTGCATCCTCGCCTGCAAGACCCACTAAAGTCTTACAGCGCAGGAATCTCTGATTACCAAATCAGGCCTTAGCTTCGTGATTTTTCCCTGAACAAACTTCTGTTCCATCAATCGGAACAGCTCTGTGGCACCCATATCTCCAAGTTCTGTAACTGGACTGTGCACTGTAGTAAGCGCCGGCTTATAATAAGCAGAAAGTAAAATGTCGTCATAGCCAATGACACTTATTTCTTCGGGTACCTTATATCCTACTTCCATAAGAGCGCGAATACACCCCCAAGCCATTTCATCATTAGCACAGAACATGGCATCCGGAAGATCTATTCCTTTCAACAGCAACACACGCATTTCGCTATATGCGACCGCCTCTTCAAAATAACCATTAAGCATGATATTCTCGTCCACAGAAAGATGATACTTTTCCATTACATTACAGTAAGCCTGAAATCGTAATTCATCATCCCTATTACCAATTCCGCGAATATATCCAATTCTACGATGTCCTTGTTTAATCAGATACTCCATTGCCTTGCTGGCACCTTCCAAATGATCAATCACCACACTTGACAGGTTCTCACCGTAGTATTCTCTATCTATAAATACAATTGGCATACCGGCTGATGAAATACGCTCCACATATTCCTCATGAAGCTGCTCATTAAAGACAATTGCTCCTTCCACACCGGAGGAGGTAATCATACTATAGATCTCCTCACTGGTATTCTCATTACTGATATAAATATTAAGCAGATATCCTTTTCGCCTGCATTGCATGTGTATGGCCTGCATCAGCATACGATAAAAGTCACCCTGTATGCTGGGCAGGAATAAACCGATGGTATTTTTCTTATTGGATTTTAAGAACTTTGCATTCATGTTCGGTACATAATTCAGTTTATTTACCGCATCCAGAACCTTTTGCTTTGTTTCCTCGCTGACAATATCCACATGGTTTAATACATTTGAGACCGTAGATATCGCTACTCCGGCTTCCTTTGCTACATCTTTAATCGTAACCATTTCACTTTCACCGCCATTTTCTATTTCCATAACTGAATTATATAATTATTGCACAATTTTATCAATAATAAAATTGTTTTTATTCGTGTTTTTAATCAATAATTAAAGAATTTTATCTTCTATCCCATGTTTTACCTCATATCATCTCCGATATCTACCATATATTAGAAATATTATAATATTATCTAATACTTTTTATATTACTATTCCATCAACCTTTCATAAAAATATAATAAAAACGTTTTTATACCGAGATAGTAAAAAGGGCCGTCGCATAATGTATATGCAGGGATATAACTTACCATAATGCACTGTCGGAAGAACATATTGCTGTATTTCGTATGAATCAGGCGAAGATTTATGTTCGACTGAGACATACGAAATCAGTAACATGTACTTCCGTCTGTGTGTGGGGTAAGTTATATCCCTGCCGCTACATTATGCGATGGCCCCTCGCAATCCTATTCTGCTGCAATTCTTAATTCCTGACCGATATATATGAGATTCGGGTTCTTAATAGTATCTTTATTCCATTCGTAGATCTTCTTCCACTTTCCAGCATCTCCGAATAGTTTAACAGCGATTTTCCAAAGGTTGTCACCCTTTTGAACTACATAGGTACTATCTTCGCTTGATTCGTCTTCGGTATCAGTTACCTCTGGAACCTCTGTTACTTCAGGAGTCTCTGTAACCTCAGGTACCTCTGCATTAAGCCCAACGATTTTAATTCTGTTAGCACTTTCCTGGTTGATCGTGCCCTTTTCTTTCAGATATTCCAGTAATACATCTTCAATGGACCCAAATTCGTTCTCCACCTTAAAATCAGCAAGCATGGTATATCCGTCTCCTCCTGCTATGATAAAATCGTTAGTAGCAAGGAGATATTCTGCTTTTTTATCAATTGCAACTCCATTCACTTTCACGTCGGATATCCGTTTCCCAGATAGCTTGGAGGCATCAATCGTATAGGTAATACCGGATACCTGCAAAAATCCTCCCAGCGGTTCCGGATAAGTACTAGCACCCAATTCCAGCGCTTCTAAAATAGCCTCCCCTGTTACCTTCTTTGTTACTACATAGTTACCAAACGGGAAAACAGTAACCAAATCCTTCCGGCTGATATCTCCAATCTCAATGGATGCACGAATTCCACCGCCATTCGTTATGGCTACATCAGCACCTGTTACATAACGGAATGCATCTGTTGTAAAGTCACCCAAATTCGTCTCTCCGGCGCGTACATGCTCCCTGATGCCATCAAGATATACGGAAGTATGTCCAACTACTTCGGAAAGAAGCTTTTCCTGTTCGTTCTGATATTCAGTAGCTTTATCATCAACAGCCTTATCCGTACCAGTATATTCCGATGCGGAGATGAGATCTGCCTTCATAGCACCATCGGAGCCTATTATGACAACACCAATATTCTGTATGTAATCACCAGTACTTACGATTAATGTGTCTCCTACAGTAAGACCTGCCTCTAAAACAGAATGACTGTGACCATCCACAATCAAATCGATACCATCCACCTTCTCTGCAACAAGCTTGGAAGTATATTCACTGCTTTCATCCAATCCGAGATGAGCAAGAGCTATGATTACCTGTGCACCCTCGGCCTCTAATTCTTTAACCTCTTCCTTGGCTGCTTCTACAGGATTAGTAAATTCAATGCTTGTCACATTCTTGGGGTTAGTCTTATAAGCTGTTTCTGGAGTGGATAACCCGAATATACCGTATTTCACACCATTCTTTTCAATAATGATATGATCCTCAAGGAAATCCGAATTATCTGATTTATTCTTTATATTAGAAGAAAGTAACGGGAAATTCATATTCTTTGAAATTTCCTTCAATGTTGAGGAACCATAGTTAAAATCATGATTACCTGGCGTCATTGCATCGTAACCAGCCAAATTCATGATTTTTACAATGCTTTCTCCCTTTACAAGGTTCGCAAAAGGCAATCCATGCAGGGTATCTCCCGCATCCAATAATATAACCTGAGCCCCTGCTGCCTCATAGCTTTTTTTCAGTGCACTGACAGCCGTAAAGCCCATGTAACCGCTGTCACTGTTAGGTACTGCTCTGGCATGACTATCATTGGTATGCATAATTACAGTCGTTCCTGCCAGGCTTTCTTGTCCGGTTGGAAGTGTTCCTGCTGCCACTGTTTGAAACGGTAAAATCACAAGTGCCAGCATCAACAAAATTGATACAATTCTTCTCCTATGTTTCATATTCATCCACCTTTCTTTATATTGATAAACAATGCTTGATCAAGCATTATCTTATCCATAATAATATATTCCATTATAATCCATTTGGAACAGGCTATCAATATGATTTCATTTAATTTGCTGCTTTCTACATGTCGAAAGCAAAGAATATAATTCTTTATATTACGAAACAGAAGAATTTAAGCATCATATTTTAACTGATAATGTCGCATTTTCTTGTTTTCCGCATAAGATATAGTAGGATTCAGGACGAATCAGTGTATCCAAGTAAAGGAGGAGTAAATATGACAGTAAACGAACTATGCAGACACATCGGCGAAACCGTTACTATTTTTACTGCGAGTGGCGGTGCTTCCGGTTGTGGTTTTACCGGCGTTCTTCTTCGCGTAAATCCTTGTTATGTTACATTAGTTAACAGAATTGGACAGCCGCCGGCAAATCCTATTAGCGAATCGATTTGCTGGGAACTTTTGAACGGAAAAGAAGGCAAAGGCACTCCGGTCTTCATGGTAGGTTCCGTTTGTGATATACCGATCGATAAGATTGTTGCTTTTTGTCATAATGCAGTCTAAATGATAAAAATAAGTAATTATATTAATTTATATGTCTGATAATGTCACATTGAAGAAAAAGAGACATAAGATAAATTAGAAGCTATCTGCTGAAGACAGTAGATGATACTGTGATCAAAATGTAATTGGAGGTATATATATGGCATTTAGAGGTTGTAATAATAATGGCAACGGCTTTAATTGTGGTTTTAACAACGGACTTAATGGTAACAGCCCGAGCTTTGTAGATCATATCAGTGAATTTATAGGAGAGACTGTTACCATCTTTACCACTAGTGGAGGAGCTTCCGGTTGTGGCTTCACCGGATTCCTATTATCAGTCAATTCATGCTTTGTCCGTTTAGTTACAGATCAGGGTCTTCCGCCCAGTAATCCACTAGCCGAAAATATTTGTGGTGAATTCGATGGTGGTCCCGGATGTCAAGGACCAAGAGGCATAGAAGGCTTATTTAATGGAAAGGGGAAAGGAAATGGGAACGGCAAGATTACCGGATCCGTTTGCGATATACCGATTGACAGAATCGCAGCTTTCTGCCACAACGCAGTATAAAGTATGAATGTAAATAATTAATACCAACAAAAAAAGGGGCAATAGCCCTTTTTTCTTGATATTAATTCTGATTTTCTTCCAAAGCCTGTATCTCCCATATTTGTTCCTGCTGTTCCAAACCAAATTGCTCTTTCATCATCTCATTATTACAGGACTCCATAACGAAATTGAATAGTGCTTCCATCTCCTCATCAATCTGCTTTTGAAAATACTTTTGTTGATAGCTTGAAGTAGCAAAGACCTGTAATTGACTAAAATGGCATATCTCTTTTAAATATTGGTACATTATATTACGAAACTCCAGTTCATCCATACCAGCACCTCTTCCCCGCCATTTCTAATGATAGATCAGCTGTATTACTACATTAATTTATACGGAATTAGGAAGACTATTATGCCTTTTTACAATGATGATTATGAACTGTTTGTTATCATACACTGTCTATCCGAATAAAGTACATCCCATTGCTTTTAACTGTACAATTCGTTTCTTAATATCCTCTTCAGAGCATTTAAAATAGCGCGCAAGACAAGGGATGCAAAGATATTCCCTCGCACCCCTGTTAACCAGCCTTCGATAGATCGCTTTTTCATCTCGTTCCAGCTTCTTATTACATTGCATACAATATTGGCCATTATCACTCATTCATTTTTACCAATTCCGCCCGTAAAATCTTACAATGATGCGGTTCCAGTTTACAGGTATAATTTTCGGAGAATTCTCCGATATCCTCATGTTCCCAAAGATCTCTTAGTTTAAAGCCATATCCCGCGCTACTCGGAAGCCCCATATCCCAGAACTGCAGAGAGCCTTCACCGGTGTCCTCTCCCATATTGAAGAAGCCGATTCCATAGCTTCCGTCAGACATAGGTTTAATATATATTTTAACATCGGGATTATTCCACTGTTCCATACTATATGCCTGACGTCCCTCCGGATCCTGATTCAGCGCAATCACTTCTTTATTTGTTAAAATCTCCCTCGTTTTCTCGTTCATATTACGGATATCACATCCGATCATCAAAGGAGAATTCATGATGCACCATAGAGAGAAATGAGTTTTGTATTCCTCATCACTGCATCCTCCAAGAGCCACATTTCCCTTACCATACATTCCCACTACCAACATATCGATATCATTATAGCAATAAGGCGCACTGTAGCATTCCTTATTCCACTGGCTCAGGGCCAGCTTCTTTATAGATTCCCAATTATCCTGAATATCACCGGTTGAACGATACATATGTGCGTTGGAAGCTCTTATCCACTCATATGTATTATCATTACCCCAATTGCAGGCACTGAACAGGATTTCCCTGCCACAGTTTCTTAACGCCATACCCATTCGCTTATATAATATATGTCCTGGAATGTTATGAGGTTTGTAGCAGTAATCATATTTCAGATAATCGACCCCCCACTCTGCAAAGGTCTTAGCATCAACAAACTCATGCTCAAGACTGGAAGGATGCCCCGCGCAGGTCATCGTACCGGCACAGGAATACATACCAAACTTTAATCCCTTTGAATGTACATAATCTGCCACTGCTTTCATACCATTTGGAAATTTATTAGGATCTGGTACAAGTAGCCCGTCTTTATCTCGTTTTTTCTCCGACCAGCAATCATCAATGACTATGTATTCGTAACCGGCATCCAACAATCCCAGCTCGGCCCAGATGTCTGCAATTCTCTTAATTAAATCTTCTGATATATCCCAGCCAAATGTGTTCCATGAATTCCATCCCATAGGCGGTGTTTGTGCTAACATATCTTCTTCTCCTTCTATTTCATTGCTTATTTACGAAGTAATAATCGACACCAGATAAAAATCCTTGTCCTCCACTTCGGTATCAATCGTTATGGTAACCTTATGTTTTCCCGGCTTGTCTGCTATCATGACATCCTGTAAATACAGACAATCTCCCCAGGTCTCCTCAAAATTTGCATCCAATATTACAGCCTTCTGTTCATCCTGATCAATCACTACCTTTGCTATGGGAGCAGGATGAACTGCATATTTTCGATACTGTATTGCAATCGTGGCTCCTTCTACTTCAAAGGTAATACTGCTGCCGGCAGTGTTGCCGAACCAGCCATTACGGAAATTATCCCAAACGTTCTCTTTCGGTTTCTTATCCGGATAGAACCCGTTCAGTTCAGGCGTTATACTGAGGTTATTTCTGCGTACCGATGTTATATAGCGGTTTTTCGTAATCGGTTTCTCCGGTACATGATATTCTATGTATTCTTCTTTCCTCTGTACCACCTGCTCATGAATCAAATCAAGCAGATTTGTAATGACTCCTGCCACAAGGCCGTGTCCAAAATCATTGGGATGAAGATTATCCTCACTGATATCCGTATTATTCAAGTTGCCTTTTTCAATATCCCTATATAAGCTTTCTTTCATGCTTACTATAGGAAGATCATAATACTTGCCAATCTCATTATGTACTCGCTGCGCATTACGCCCATCATCATAAAAAACATTATTGAACATAAACAATGCAGGTTGTACGGGTGACAGTAACAGCTTACGTATCAGACCTTCAAAGGTTTCTTGATACAGCGAAGTGTCCTCGTCATTCACACTGAATTCTACGAATACCATATCCGGCTTATGGATAAGAACATCCTCCTCCACTCTGGCTACTCCGAACTTGGAGCTGGTGGCACCAACTCCTGCATTAATATACACACATTTTGCCCGAGGAAACGTTCTCTCCCACCATTCGAAGACACGATAGGCATAACAGGTCTCAGGAGATGTAGCTGCAGCCCCTGCAGTAATGGACCCTCCCAGGAAACCAATAGTAATCTCCTTACCGGAAGTGGCTTTTTCCATTACACGTTTCATTCGTGCCAGATTACCGATATTAATAATCCCCCTGTCATATACTTCTTTCCAATTGATTGAATTTAAATTCTGATTCATACTCTCATCCCTTACATTACACCGTAGTTACGGTCATCCTCGCTGGTTCCTTCATTTGCCTTAATATAATCAACAATCTCATCAACTGTTGTGAAGGCAAGTCCAACGTAGCTATCCGCAGCACCATAATAAATTGCTATTCTGCCCGTCTTTGCATCAGTCAGCGCTGCACATGGGAATACAACATTTGCAACAAAGCCCCTCTCCTCATACCATTCCTCAGGAGTAAGGATAAAGGTATCACAGCGATGCTTTACTATGGACGGGTTATCAATATCCAGAATACAAGCACCCATGCTGTATACATAACCATTGCAGGTTCCGGTAACACCATGATAGAACAACAGCCATCCCTCACTTGTTTCAATGGGGGCAGCGCCTCCTCCAATCTTTAAGGATTGCCACCACTGACTGCCTTTCGCCATTACATGTCTGTGCTTACCCCAGTAAACCATATCCGGGCTTTCACTTAAGAAGACATCTCCAAAGGGAGTATGCCCACTGTCACTAGGCCTTGACAGAAGAGCAAAATTGTTATTAATCTTTCTGGGGAACAATACACCGTTACGGTTAAACGGAAGGAAAGGATTCTCCAGTCTAACAAACTTCTTAAAATCAGTTGTCTTCGCTATTCCCAATGCAGCTCCATAGAAATCCGTACACCAGATAATATAATAGGTATCTTCTACTTTAATTAATCTTGGATCGTATGCATACCGGGGCATATACGGCTCGCCCTTTTCATTAACAAATGAGATTTTATCCGGCTCATAGTTCCAATGAATCGCATCCTTACTATGTCCCAGATAAAGATATGGTATACCATTGGTCTGTTCTCCCCGGAATACACCTATGAATTCTCCTTGGTAAGGTACAACTGCACTATTAAAGATTCTTGCAACTCCTTTTAACGGATTACGTCCGATGATCGGATTCTCTGAATATCTCCATACTGGTCCCACACAATTCTCAGGCTTATCCTGCCAGGGAATGTTAGGTAAATTATCTGCTATTATTTTTACATTACTCATAGTCGTTCTCCTTTATGTTAAAATTAATTTCCATAGGTTTTTAAATCAGGTAATTCATCCAGAGTGATTACCTTGTCACTGGAATAGACCTTCACCATCATATCGGTCTCAGTATATTTTTCTGATAATTGATCGGTACTGTCCTGAACTAAGAATTCACCTTCCCAGGTGCCAAAATACAACCACATAGCGTTGTCACGAACAGCCATATCCGGATCAAACAAGCATCCATTCTCGGTCATGGCAATAAGCTTTTTTACATCACCATTCCAGCGAACTAATTCATTGAACTTTGCGGACTGGGAATTATAAACCCTCTCTCCTGGATAAATATCCGTTCCAATAATGTCCACGTATTCGTCACCAGGATACCAATCCTTATTCTGACCATTCCATACCCATATCAGATTATGAATTTGATGATAGTTTGTCAACCGGTCAAAAAGAAGCCGATACAGCTCGATGTATGCTTCTGGGCCGGATGCTCCCCACCAAAACCAGCCTCCGCTAGCCTCATGTAGAGGCCTCCACAAAACCGGAACATCCTCTGCTTGAAGCCTCTTTAACTGAAATGCAATAGTATCAATATCCCTTAATAACAATTCATAACCCTCGGGATCCTTACCCTTCATTATTTTTTGCAAATCTATATTCGTTCCTTCTGTGTAAAATCCTTTCCACCAGGGAATATCTGAAGAGTTCACAAGATATGGCTCCGGTGCATTCCAGTGCCAGCAGAAAGTCACAATTCCCCCCTCTTGATGAAAGTTCAATGCATATTCCACATCGTGACTCACTGAGCCATGTGCTACTCTTGAAGGAGTATATTCTATAAAATCCAAGCCTAATATTGCTGGATATTTACCGGTTGCCTGATTAATCGCCTTGAATTCATTTCCATTCTTACCACGATCCCCATACTGACCGGAAATGATGTACTTCCCGTATATATCCGTCAGATACTGCATTAATCGTATGGTCGCTTCCGATGCATTAGGATCGGCTAACTCAGCACTAACACGGTAAATAGAAGGGTCTGCATCTTCCGATGCAGTTATTTTCAATGAATCAAGTAAAATCCAACCCCAGCTCTTGGTAATCGTAATCTTATTAATTCCAGAATTTAAGTATACCCTTTCCAATATCGAATCTGTAAAATCATCCTCATCAACAACAGTTACTCCTACATTTTCACCGTTAACAAGAACATTATTCTCTTTATAGCCCGTATTCCCTGCGCTGATAAAGTTTAGATCATATGCACCTGCACCCGGAACCTCCACTGTAAAGGTTACTGTATCCGAATCCGTTTCCATTCCCGTGAGATAACCCGACCCACTATAGCCTTTTTTCTTGCTTTCTATATGTATATTACCAGTAAACTCTGCATCCTCTGCTTCTATCGTCAATTGAAAGTCAGGATTATATTGCATGTCCATACTTGAGATCTCCAATGCCTTATCTGCCTTATCTGCCTTATCTGCCTCATCTGCTTCTTCTGTTTCTTTCTCTTCTGTCGTATTCTCTTCCAGCGCATCCCCCATATCAATATCATTCATCCCGTCTTTTTCTTCTTTATGGAGAGCAGGGGTAGCTATGGTTTCTTCAAGATCTTTCCTATTATCCTCGTAATTACATGCAGCAAAAAGTAATATCAAAGCAATAATAACAGAATTAAATAGTACTTTTTTCATGTTTCTCCTTTTCATCTTACTATAGTTTCGTTGCGTTATTCAACCAAAAATCTACAACTTTCTTGAATCAATTAATAAACCAAATGAATCATCCTCTAGATGACACTTCACTCCCGAATGAATTCTAAAGTAATTATTAACTCATTCAAAAAAGCATAACTCTGCAACACATGAATCTAATTAAATAAATATAATTTTTACAAAAAAAGGTTGCAGTACCAAAAGGTTCCCCGTTGATACCGCAACCTTTTCCAATTAATCTATATTACTTAATTACCATAGAATATATTTAAAGCGTCCTGCAGTGAAGGCTTTGCAGCTTCTACTGCTTGTGCTACGGTTTTATCCTTATTAACAGCGATAGGAGTCCATACAGAATTACCAAAATCAAAGTTAGGAGCTAAGCTTCCCCAAGGATCCAGCTTTAGGTTGACACCTGTCTGGTATGCAACATCAACATCTTCCAGTCTCTGGAAGCAGCTTTCGAACCAAGACGGATCATCTCTTAATTCTGTATCACCACCATGCCAATTCATGAACTCTTCAAAGATTTGTAATACCTTACCTGGCTCCTGAACACCAACAGGGATGAAATACCAGTTACCTGATACAGGGCTGTAAATCTTACCATCCCCTCTAGGACCCTGAGGATAAGGAACTACACGATATTCGAAAGGCAATTCAGCGCCTTCCGCAACAGCAGCATCTGCCTCCTGCTTTAATGACCATGCCTGAGCGGTCCAGAACATAACCTTACCATCGGACCATGCTAACAGGTTATCATTCCAGTCATCCGGATTCCATGGACGAGCAGATTTATCTACATTGTATATACGGTTGATAAACTCAAGTACCTCTGTTACAGCGGGAGAGCTTAAGCCTTCTGTACTTTCTCCTGCTATCGTACCACCATTGTTCATAACCAGACCATTTACTAAATCAGTGAATATACCACCGTAGCCATACACATCGACTGTTCCGTTTCCATCTGTATCCTTGGTTCCTGCCAATGTATACTCAGCGAATTTATCCCAAGTCCATTCACCTTTCGCGAACAACTCCTGCGGATCCTCTAAGCCTAAGGATTCCACCATGGTAGAGTTATAACCTAAGTAAATACCGGTCACCGGTAAGCCCTGCTCTGTAAATAGATAAGTACCGCCAAGAGCATCAAGGGGTTTAAGCACTTTCTGCTCACCGAATAAATCTAGGCCTTCGGGTGCAATTGCGGTTAAGTCCTGAGCCAAACCATTAACAACTGCAGGAATACCAAACTGTAAGTCAGATAAGTAAATATCACACTCCGGTGTACCGGCAGCAATAGAAGTATTAATACTTTCAATGATGCCATCCCAACCTAAGTTAACGTACTCAATACGGCAATTATATTTTTCTTCAATTCTTCGTATATTATCAAGCTTCATCTGTGCTGTCTCAGCATTAGTCATACCAGGATCTTCACTAATATCCTTATGGGCACTAGTGTAGAAATAATCCCACCAAATACCGACTTTAATCGTTCTTCCGCCAAAATCGAATGCGGGATACTTATCTTCAACCGGTGCGGTTGTCGGAGTTGCCTCTGCAATCTCTTCTGTTTCATCTTCTGCTTCTTCAACTGGAGCAGTTGTAGGGGTTGTTTCTGTTACTGTGTTTGTTGTCTCTTCTTTTTTGCCACATGCTACAAGGGAAATTACCATAACAAGTGTCAGTAAAAGAGCAAATAACTTTTTACTTAATCCTTTCATTTGAGTTCTCCTCCTCTTATTATTTTCTTTATTTTAGGTCAGCTCAGAACGAGGGTTATCCAACGATACCACTACGCTCCACACCTTCCATAAAATACTTCTGTAATATAAGATAAATCACTAAAATTGGCAGCAGGACCAAAATGACTCCTGCATACACATAAAGCTGAGCTACCATCGGATCCTTCACTTCATCCAGGAACGAAACCGTTGCTGATAGTGTAGAAAGCCGGAAGGTG
Source organism: Variimorphobacter saccharofermentans (assembly GCF_014174405.1). Taxonomy (GTDB): domain Bacteria; phylum Bacillota; class Clostridia; order Lachnospirales; family Lachnospiraceae; genus Mobilitalea; species Mobilitalea saccharofermentans. The sequence continues at coordinate 3,329,557 of NZ_JACEGA010000001.1, forward strand.
ATATTTCTTGACGACGGTATGGAAAAGAGTCTGGAATAAAACATGTCATTATACTGCCAAACCATGGAAAATACGGTTACTGTAACAACGGATGGAATCGCATTAACCAGCATTATCCTGGAGTATGTATAAAACATTCCTGCTCCATCAATAAAGGCCGCCTCTTCAATCTCCTTCGGAAGCCCTCGGAAAAATTGACGGAAAATATAAATAAATAATCCTGAACGTAATCCCACTCCGAATAACGTCATGAGTATCATCGGTGTTTCAGAAGATAACAGATTCGCCTTACTTCCCGTAAAAAGACTCACCAGTCCAAGCATATCCCAATTACGGAAATGCTGATATAACGGTAGCATGACAGTATGAGTAGGTAATACAATGGTAATAATTACACAACCGAACAGCAGCCTCTTAAAAGGAAATTCAAATCTCGCAAAACCATATCCAGCCATGGATGTAATAAGAATTTGAATTAGTGTTAATCCGATGGTATATAGCAATGTCCAGCCCAGGGTCTTCCAATATCCCAAACGCATAAAGGATAAGCTGTAGTTTTCCAAAGTAGGCTTTAATGGGAATAGAAATACACTGGGATTATAAACATCCGTCGGCGAAAAAAACGAGCTACTGATCATACTGACCAATGGACCTAATATGATATAGGATATCCCCAGTAGGATTAAAAATCGAAATACGGAAAAGAGGATTGCCTTCAATTTATGCACATATCTTGATCTTTTATTAATGATTACCGTATCTTCATTAAACCTTTTTATCTGAAGTGCTAACTCATTGATTTTCAAAGCAGTTCCTCCTTTCTAGTTATAGTAAAAGGTTTTCTTAGTAATGATCGCTCCGACAACTACCAGAATAATGCATACTACAATAGTACTCAATAAACTCATTGCGGCGCTTAAGCCATAGTTATAACTGGTAAATGCCGCCTCATATGCCATATCAACCACCTCACTATTCACAAAGGAATCGATGATGGTATACACTACATTGGTAAGAATCAGTGGTGATACCATGGGAAAGGTTACTTTCCAGAAGGTCTCATAGGTGGTTGCTCCTTCAATCTTTGACACTTCATACAATGCTGACGGTACGGACTGCAGGGAAGCGATAAAAATAATAATCTGAACACTGGAGGAACGGACAATTTCATATATCCTTCCGACCAGTCCCGTAATATAATCCAATAAATTTACAGGCAATCCAAAGTCCATCAAAATCTCAAAGAAGTAATCCATATTAACACCGGAAACAGGTGCCATTTCAGCGACCATGGTTGCTGCTCCGCCCTGTATATTTTGAGTCGCAAGCTCCAAGGCTTGCAGAATTGCTCCAGAACCAAGCAGAATAGGCAGGAAGAATATAGCCCGCACCATAGCCCTTCCTTTAAACTTGCCATTTAACAATATGGCAATTAACAAACTGAAAAAGATAATAAATGGTACATCGATTAAAATATCTCTTAGCGAATTAACAAATACTTGATTAAAGCTGGCATGCTCAAACAGCGCGTATTTATAGTTATCCAACCCAATAAAGGTCGCCTTATACCCTCCTGTCTCCGCAATATCGATTCTGCTGAGAGAGAATTGTATTGTTTGTAGCAAGCTTTTTATGTAGTAAATAGCAAAACCAAGGAACCAGGGTAGTATAAAGAGGTATCCGGCTATCGCCCGTTTCTGCATAAGTGTTAGTCTCTTATTCTTCATTCTGCAACCCCCTCTAATACATAACCCATTGACGGTATTGTAACTCCCTCAATGTCCTTATCTTCCCCGTTATAATTGATATAGATGGTAACCCCGTTATCGTATGTAACTTTCCTAACCCCGTTACCAAGAATGCTGTGGTCTGTTATGGCACTATTCACCACATGCTTCAGAACCTTATTGGCACTTTGATATAATTCAGCAGCATCCTCCAGCCAGGTCGTATACTGGGTGGTGTACATATAATTCATACCGGTATATTTCATATCGCTTGACTCTTCATAGGAAAGCGTAAAGTGAGGAGCTGTTCCAAATTCCAACATACGAAGTAGGATATCCTGTTTATCATAGCTGTCGCTTAAGTTGATCGCTCCTGTTGTATAATCAATGCTGCCATGAATCACCATCTGGTAGAACGGTATCTCCTCATCCACGATATAAAACGGATTATGGCTGGCCGGGACATTGATTAGATCCTCAGCATATTTAAAGGAGTATGAATTACCTCCATTCATCATAAGATTATCTATTTGCTGATCCAGACGCTCCAGCTGACCCAGCACAACATATTTTGTATTTTCTCTGTTTATGATATTGGATCGCTTCTTATCGGAAGCCAGCATATCTCCCATATCACGTAACGATACACCGGATAAAGCAACCTTATCTATCTTTCCGAGGAACTTATCTACATAACGCACTAAGAATTTAGGCGAAAGCACATTATACATTGATTCCATATATCCGGTTCCATTCTGTCTCAGATACACCGGGTTGGTCATACCAAGGCCGATGGGATATCCGGCATAGTACTGGGCATTTTCCATTTTGTAGTTGTATTTGAAGGTACCTTCCGCTGCATAGCTTACTCTCTGGAATGCCACATCCCCATACAGTCTGTATCCTGCATCGTTCATTTTGCTATAAAGCTTCTTAAGGTCTCGTTTTCCACCAAGCTCACGATCCACTTTAATATTGGAAGCAACATCGTGATAATAGCCGTTATTGAACCAGCCAAGATAATTCATTCGGATGTTCTGTATCTGCTTATCGGACAATGCATCCACTATCATTCCAGCTTCATCAAAGGTGGTCATTGCATACACACTGGTATACGGTGTACCCAGAAAGCTTTCCTGTCTCTGTATTCCACCAACAATATCCAAATAGAAAGGAAGCGCTTCTTCCTCTTCTTTTTGAGTTAATTCTCCACGCTCGATTAATTGATTGCGATAATAATTCGCCATTCCTGAGTAATCTGCTTCCTCACCATTCAGAAATGCGAAGGAAACAGTTAAGTCCATCTGATAGATGTCCTTTTCCAAGGTTGGAAGGTCAGCCGATACACCACTGGCACCGAACATATACACCTCTTCCGATCCTCTGATTAGAAAGTCTGCATAAACGTTATTATAGCTATTGGTGTTGCCGGAGACATTTGCCACGATATCCGCCATGGCTTCTCCACTGGTTATTTCAGCAAATACTGCGGAATCAGCATGCTTAATTCCATAAACAGGCAGCCTTGCCTTTTCCGTATCCTCTACCTTTGTAAAGGATTGTGTCGTCTCATCCATTCCATATACATATTGATTATAGCGTTCTGTTTTTTTCCCATTGTTAAAATTGATAAGGGAACCAGAACCGTTCGGTACCATAATATACCCTTCTTCATCGGAACCACCGGCACCAAAATAGCACAGTAAGCTGATATTACTCAATCTTCCGCTGCCGGTCTCCTTTATTCCGCTGGTGGGGATGGTAACCTCCAACCGATCTTCTACCAGACGATATTCCAAAGGAATAGTAAAGGTGGTACGTTCTGGAATCTCACCACCGGATGCAGCCGCAGCATCTTCATCATAATCTGCCTGTGTATAGCCGGCCTTCTCAATTAATTTATTCATCTTCTGAAGACCTACCTTACTACCCTTTACTCCTGATGCCAGCTCCAGAAAGCCATCAATATCCTTAGATTTCACATAACTGGTTCGGATACTCCTTGCTTCCTTGTCAGTTAATTTGCTTAGGATCTTCTCCTGCAACCGTTCCTCCGTGATATACAAAGGAATCAATCCTGTTGGGTTCTCCATATTGCCGAGCAAATAGGTATATCGAATTCCATCCTTTAGTCTTTCAATTTCATACTGTCCCTTTTCAACACTGTAATCATAGTTATACATCTTGATTTCAGTCATACTGATATCATAATAGGTAAGTACAAATTGAGAATTCAGATCTACCATATTATTACCGCTTGCTATCGGATCATCTGACCGATTCACTGGGTTGGAATAGGTAATTGCACCGGATCTCTTATCATAGATTGCAATTTCTGTCGTTGTGGTATTGGTATATAGCTTTAGATAATCATTCTCTGCTGCTAAAATCATTCCTTCTACATTCGGACTATCATCTTTCAGCTCTTTAAATTCATTACCTTCTTCAAAGGTATATTCCGGTAAATATTTTCTGTACTCGTTATAAAAAAAATAGTGAACACATAAATATGCAGCATATCCTGCCACAGCGAGGACGATTACCAGTACGATAATTAGTCGGAGTTTCATATTTTTCTTCACAGTCCTGCCCCCCTATACTCTCAGTATCAACTCATCATAAGCGCTTCGGAGAAATAGCATAACTTGCTGCACTAATGAGAACATCAATAAAATCACAAAGATTATCAGTATAAAGGCAATCAATGAAAACAAGATTGTAGCAATTGTTTTTCCAAGGCCAAAATTATGTATAACCATAATTCCTATTAACAGCAAAATTGCAAAATAAAGGATTGGCAAGGTAGTCAGAAGATAGTAGATTGCCTCCTCATCAGCTGCAATAAACCAGGATATTATGGTGGCAGGTATATAGGTAAGGACCATAGGGAGCATGGAATATCCGATTACGGTAACAATATCCTTGAATCTTCCTTCCCCTTCCATTAAACAGGTTATGGACCAATTTGCCGTAGCTAGCAATAAGACAACCACGAATAAACCCATAATCTCTACCAACGAATTTACCGATAGCGGATTCACCGGATTTACGACAAAGCTTGCATACCTCCGATTAATAGAGAAGGATAGACCAAATAGCAATACTAACAGTAGCGCTAATCGAACACTTCCTTTTCCTCTATGTCTTATTTCATAAAAGCCCTCAAAGGGATGGGTTATAACATAAAACGGATATAGTAATTTTTCCTTCTTACTCATAATCACCTGCTCCCTTCCCTTTCCTGTTCTTGATCTTTTTCCATATAAACAGTGCTACAACAAGCAATAACAGTCCGGTAAGAATATAACTTAGGTTATCCCTCAATATTTCATCACGATAACGCTTGAAGGCTATGGAGTAATATTCCCGGTTCATTCCAAGCTTCAAATATTTCATGGCATTTTTGTTATCGCCTGCTGCCAGATAGGATTTCCCAATTCCTACATACGCCAGCTCAAAATTGGAATCAAGCTTAAGTACTTCTCGCCACAGAGCTACGGCTGACGCTTCATCCCCATCGTAACGTAGTGCCACAGCTTCATTGATTAATCTACCGTATTGTGTCGGTACAAAGGTTACGATCTCACCACGATAGGAATCCAGAACCAGAATATGGCCTCCTTTTTCTTCTATGGCCACCGGATTCTGAAAGGTTCCTTCCTGGCTTCCCATACCTCCGAATATATATAAGATATTTCCCTCATGGTCATATGTAAAAATACGTCCTCTTGTCATATCCACTACGGAATAAATTCCATTATCACGATATACAATATCAACAATTCTGGAAGGACCGGAAAACTGACTTCCCATTCTCCAATACAGATCTCCGCTTAATTTCCCAGCTTTATTCTTATCATTGTTTTTCTTGATTACATCCTGACCCTTTGGATTCAATCTACGAACGGATTGTGAGCCAGAGGCATCCACATTGGTTGCATAAATGAAACCGTCCGGTGCCATATCCACTCCCGTGAACTCGGTGGGGATAAACTGAATCTGTCTTTGTCTCTGTGCCTTGGTAGAAAATCTCCTCCAGATTTTCTCATATAAGCTGATTGTTACTTTAATCGTTCCGGAAAACCCGGTAAATTGTGAATTTTCGTCAAAGGCCATAATGCCCTGAAACATATTCTTTGCGATGATATATACTCTGTCTGCATAATCCACGGTCACCTTCAGAGGTGCAAATACAAAGCCTTCCTCCAGAACCTCCGAAGTTGGATCGCTGATGATTTTCAATAGAGATCCATCTTCGTTCAGCGCCACAACACGAAAATTATCCGTGTCAGCGATATAAAGCTCATTATCTCCTGTTACATAGATGCCCGACGGAGTCTTAAAAGAGTCTGCCGTGCCTTGATTATCAAAGGTGTCAATGACTTTTTCGAGCTGCATCGCATCATTCAGTACCACGATACGATTGTTACCGGTATCTGCTATATAGACTCTTCCATCCTCTGCAACAAACAAATCCTGTGGATTGGATAATACATCAATCCCCATATCCTTTCCGGAGATATTGCCATCCGGAATATATGCTGCCGGTGTGTAATTAATATCATTCCAATAATCATAATTATAGGTTTGATACGGAACATTCGTATTCGCTGATGCGTTGATGGTGTTGAATGAAAGTAGTAGGATGAACATCGGGATTAAAATTAATTTTTTCTTTTTCATTTACAAGCTTCCTCCTAATCCTTCATACCTGATGTCGTCATTGTTTCAATTATGCTACTTTGGCATATAACGAAGAAGGTAATCGGAACTGCTGCAATAATTAAGGTAACTACAGCTCCGGCGCCCTGTCTCGCGGGACCTCCGTTTACTATCTGCTGAAGCGCATACTGTAAAGGCTTTAACTCCTCATCACGCAGGAATACATTACCGGTATTTCCCCATACGGTCTGGAATTGCAATACTGCTAAGGTCAGCCAAGCAGGTTTTACATTCGGCATAATAATTCTCCAGAATATCTTATACTCCGTTGCACCATCCAGTCTTGCAGATTCAATGAGGGAATCCGGTATTTGCTCCATAAACTGCTTCATCAGATACAATCCAAGTCCATATGCACATGCAGGTAATATCAAGGCCCAATAGGTATTATTGATATGTAGCTTTGAAATAATCAGATAATTTGGTATCTGAGTCACCTGCCAGGAAAACATAATTGATAATACAACCATGCTGAACAAGAATTTCTTTCCTGGAAATTGATGCTTTGCCAACGGATACGCCGCCAGAGAAGCAATAATTACATGTCCCAAGGTACCTCCACCAGTAATAATCAGGGTATTTACGATATAACGGGCTAATGGTACCCAGGAATTGGACATGATGATAAGCAAATCATGAAAGTTATCCATACTTGGGTTTCTTACAAAGATTGTTGGAGGATATCGAAATAGCTCATCCAATGGCTTAAATGCATTATTTATTACCATTACCAGCGGCAACACCATGAAAACAGCACAGAACGCCATGAAGAAGAACAAAGTAGCATTTCCTGCCATGGAACGGTTCAGAGTTTTCTGTCTCTTACGAAACAGCCGCCTTCTTGGCTTCATGTAATCTTTTGCCATGTCAGTTACCTACCTTTCTAAGTACATTCTGTATCAGCTTATTCGTACCAATCATCAGAAGGAACAGGATTACGGCGATTGCAGATGCATAACCCATTTCATAACGAATGGAACCATAGTCCAAAAGGTGGGTAACGATCGTGGTACCTGCATAATTTACACTGGGATTACCGGCTAACTGTATGGAGATATCCGAGACGGCAAAGGCTTGTGTAATCTGCATTACAGCACCGAACATCAGTTGAGGCTTCATGGATGGCAAAGTAATATACCATAATTCCTGCCAGCGGTTCTTAATACCATCCACTGCCGCCGCTTCATATAAGGTCTTGTCAACCGTCTGGAGACCGGCGATAAAGGTTAAGAAGCCGGTTCCAAGACTCAGCCACAGCTGTACGATAATCAGCATGGGAAGCACGTATTTCTCCGTTTTCATCCAGATGACTGCACTTTGTATGAAATCCCATTTCAACAGAAGACCATTCAAATATCCAAAGCGATCTCCCTTCAGAATTAGATTCCATACGATGTATGCATTACCCGATATGGATGGAGCATAGAAGATTAACGTCAAAAATGCTCTTGTCTTCCCCTTGAATTCGTTGATAATCCACGCAAATACCAGACACATAAAATAGCTGATAGGTCCTGTTATAACCGCAAAAACCAACGTGTTTTTCAATGCTATTTTGAATATATCATCGTTTAAAAACAATCTGATATAATTCTCCCAGAATATAAATTTCGGAGGCTCCAATACATTGAAGTTGGTAAAGCTCAGTGCTGTAGATGTAAGCACTGGTAACACTGTAAAGAAGAAAAATAGAATAAAGTATGGTGCAAGCATGACATAAGATGCTTTATTTCGTTTTATTCTATTGCCCAGCGACCATTCACTGCCTTGATTTGATTTGTTCTGCATCTTTTTCATCTGACCTCTCCCTTAATTCTTCTGGCTGCCGGAGGATGCCTCCTCTGCGGTTGGCAGACCAAACTCCTCTCTTTTAAACGTAATCTCCTCGTTGATATATCGCACATAATCAGTGAGTGCTTCCCGCGGCTGCATCTTATTCTTGTCCTCTGCAACAACCACCTTATAAAAGGCATTATTAACATTACGCCAGGAATAATAGCCTCCTGGAACCTGAGGAATGCCTTTCACCCATTTAATTTGCTCTTGTAAAGCCTGATAGTCATCAGAAGGCCATGGCAGATTGTTAAAGGCTTCAATATTTGCCGTGGGATAACGAGCAGCCGCACCCATTAATGCCTCCATCTCACGCCCGTATTGTGTCTGAGTCTCCGTAGATACCCACCATTTCATGAACTCCCAGGCAGCTTCCTTTTGATCAGTCTGACTCATCATAACCGTCGCTGTACCAGTACTGGACACACTATGATCCACGGTACCATCTTCCTTTACCGTACCAGGAACCATGGAGAAGCCCCATAAGCCCTTAATATCAGGTGCAGATACCTGAAGCTGATTATAAAGTGTATAATCTGCAATAATAATGGGTGATTCTGCATTACGCAGACGCTGATCCACTGCTACCTCCCGCTCCAGCCTATAATCTGTATAGTACTCGCAATATTCCTTAAAGGTGCGGATTGCAACATCACTATCCAGTGCGGATTTGGTAGCATCTTCGTTATAGTAGGTGCCGCCATTCTGATATAACAGCATCGTAAATACTTGATCATTTGTCGGAAGCATGCCCAAATCCATCTGATTTTTAAACAATACAGACAATGCCACCTTCATCTCATCCCATGTAGTCGGAACTTTAATTCCAAGCTCACTCAGGATGTCCTTGCGATAGAACATCATAGGGAAGGACTCTGTCTCTGGGAGTGCAAAAGTATGACCATCGAATTCGTAGGGAACCATAGCGCTTTCACGGAATAATTTCTTTACCTCGGGCAAATCTTCAAATTCCGTAAGGTCAACGACTGCATCACGTAAACCGTAATTCATCGGAAGGTCATTCGCCACTTGAACTGCCACATTGTTTTGATAGGTGATATTGGTAACCTGTACCGCCACATCCGGCCCCTGTCCAGATAATGTAGCCTGCAACAAGGTATTCATGTCCACCAGCTGGATTTTTACTCCGATATTGGTCTCCGGCGTAAAGCTTTCATTCGCTAAGGCTCTTAACACATTTGCCTGATCACGTCCGGTTCCGATCCATACCGTAATTTCTTTTGATTCCTCCCCTTCTGTCTCTGTTGCTACCGTATTGTAATCTATTACAAAGGAATAGAATAAACTCTTAACCATATGTACAAACCGGTCGAGCAGGGAGTCATTCATCTTCGGTACATCCGTATTGGGTGAATGAATATAGATGGTATCCAGAGCCAGTGGCTGTTCCAAAGCTTGTGTAACCCAGGTTCCTACCGCACTGACATCCATCTTGAAGCCAGCCAGCTGCTTAGTGAAACGCTCAACATCCGCAATCAGCTCATCCGAGGTCTGGACCATAGCGGTAAGAACCGCTTCACGATTGCTTCCCTTACCTGCGACCTTGGATAACCGCTCTATTGCATTTTCAAGATTGTCCCTGACAACCTTAAGTTCATCAGCCAATCCAGGCAAGCTTCTTTCCAGATTATAATCACGGTATTTGTCCGGTTCCACACCGGTGATACGAATCACTTTGCTGTAGATATTGTTTAAGTCTCTTACGGCATCCTGTACATCGCTAATGATATCCGAAAACTCTCCGAGAACCACTTCCATTCTCAGCGTATGTTTACCAGCTTCAAGATAAAAACGATATTCCTCCCCTTCTTCACTTTTCAGGGTTTTCATATGCCAATCGTTCTCGTATCGAAATCCATAATCACTCATCTCCTCAAAGGGTACCTGACCATCAATGGTTATTTTCCTGGAAGTATAGATACCTCTCACGAAGTTCTGACGAGCATGCATGGTTATGTAATAGTAGCCGGTTTCCTCAACCTCAAAATCCCATTCAAGCCATTGTCCTACGATTCGCCAATTACTATTGCTGCCGATGGTGTTATTCTTTAACAGCTTCGCACTGTAAGGATATACTGCAGGTGAGGATTTATCCTGTGAGGGATATAACATCTGGGATGATTTACGATCCGCTTCTTCAGCATGGATAGTGATCAGCTGATCTGTCGTATCCTTTGCTCCCTTTGCATCAAGTGCTGCCTTTACCTCACTGTATTTCTTCACATCATCTGTATTATTTAGAATTATTTTTCGAAGAAGCATGGGCTCTCTTCGTGAATAGATGGTTATGGTATGTGTTCCAGCAGTAAAATAAACGGAAAGTCTTCTGGTTTCATAACCCTCGCTATCATATAAATAGCTTGTGATCCATTCCGGAGCTTCCACCTGCTTTGGTTTCAAATCATTACCGTTTTTATCCGTTTGCCATTCATCAACTGCATTTACCCAAATTCTTGAAAACTCAATCATGCTTAACTGCTCATACGGAAGTACTCCGTCAATGAAAAATCCTCTTTGTATGGAAGCACTTTTCCCTTCTACTGGATAATAAAGAAGAGAAATATCATAAAACCCCTCTTCCTTAATCGTAACCTCATATTCAATTAACCCCTGCTCGTCTGTATATACAGAGGTTCCCTCCATACCCTCATAGTCTACATATTCTTTTACTTCCATGTCTTCCGTACGGACATAATCCTTTGCTTCAATTACATATTCCGCATCCGGCTTTTTTGCTTCATCATATAGGGACAGATACTCATGATAGTCCAAACCATCCATACTGATCCCACTTAACAATGCCTTATATTCATCAAGAGAAGTATCTGTTTTTGCACTAACCGTATACTTACTCATAACAACATTGCTCCAACCAAGCGCAATAATAAGTACTATTGCAATTAGTCGTTTTCCTTGCCTAATCCCCTTCATGCTGTTTCCCTTTCCTCTCTACATAGTGCATTAATGTGCATTTAATAATGCATTTAAATATCCCATGTGTGCATTGTAGCACAGAGTTTCCAGAAATACAATATTAAAATTTGTGATTTTTATTAATTATAAGCGAATAGTTTTAATTATTATAGGTAAAATACCAATAATTCAATAATTAAACTAAATCGCATTTACCATGCGTTATTTTATCATATATGGGTATAAAATGTAGAAATAACGCATATTCAATGCAATCATTTTAAGCAAAAAAAATAGAGCATCAAAAAGACGCAGATAATTTTTGTCCTTTGACACTCTGATCAATTATATTTCCTTATATTGCTATTTACTATGCGAATCCTATTTCATATTTTTATTGGAAGAATTACGGAATATTACCTCCACTCCCACAAATATCACTTCCATCGGGAATTGAGGATTTTGAATTCTCCATATTAGCTGTTGAACCAGTCTCTTACCAAGTCTCTGATTTCCGACACGAACTGTAGTCAGAAAAGGTTCCACCTGTGCCATGCTCTCAACATTATCATATCCTGTAACAGCCACATCCTGAGGTACGGACAAGCCTCTCGCTTTAAGACATCTGATTACATCCAACGCAATGTCATCATTTGCACATACAATTGCTTCCGGCATAGTCGGAAAGTTACTCAACGCAAATTCCACTTCTTCCGTCTTATAGAACTTATGCTCTGGATGATAATTGGCAATAATCGATTCATCCACCTTTATTCCTGCGTAGTGTAATGCACTTATATATCCTGCATACCGATCACAAATCGTCTTACAATAGGTCGCATCTCCGATAAAACCAATCCGTTTCATTCCCTGATCAATCAGACTATTCGTAATCTTCCTGACACTATTATAACCTTCGCAGACAATTACATCACCGTATTCAGAAAAGCATTCAAGATTACTTGGACCATCAAGAAATACTATTGGTATATTGCGCTTAACAATCTCTTTGACATATTCATGGGAAAAGACGCTAAGTATAATAATACCGTCCACATCTGCTTGTAAATCCAGAGGCATGGTAAGACTGCTTTCATCCTGCTCACTGATAAAATTAAACTGAAGCTTACATCCATATTTATTTAACTCATCGGAAATACCCATAATAATACTATTCCAAAAAACAGATATCTCTCTTCTGGTCAATACAACAATAGTTTTTGTCTCATCCACTTTATTTCTTAATTTGAATTCATTGAGTACCACTGGGGACAGCTTGGAATAGCCCATCTCATATGCTTTTTCAATAACTACATACCGAGTCTCATAGGAAACAGTATCCGAGTTATTCAAAGCTTTTGCAACGGTATTCCTGGACAGGTTCAGCTCCTTTGCCACGTCCTGGATTGTTACCTTCTTCATTGACGTTCATCTCCTCCCATCATTACATATGTCAGATATACAGCAAGACAGAGCATATTCTTTAACCGTTACATCCGATTCATGCAGAATCTGTACATTATGTAGGTATTTGTAAAGTCTTGCACCAAATGTAATATAATCGAAGTCTACTATATTTTCGTGCATTTTTCAAGTAAATATTTGTGTTGTGACCTTACAACAATCTCAGAGCAAAATCCACAAATTGTACAGAAAATGCATGGTTTATGCATAAATACAGGAAAATATATTACATAATCCACTTTATTTTTGTCGTTTTAATAGTTCTAAATTCTTACGAATCAAGTCACATCTTTGCTGTACACATTCGACGGAGCGAAGTGGATCCTCCGGTGTATTAAAGGTATAATCCATCAGTTTATCAATCGTTGTTGCTGCAACGTGTAATCTTGTATCAGAGGATGCGTAGTATATGTATACCTCCCCGTTTTGCTTCGCAATTGCACCATTGGTAAATACCACATTGGATACATCACCCACTCGTTCATTTCCCATCGGTGCGATATAAAAACCGGAGGGTTCTGCAATCACCTTGGCTGGATCATTTAGATCCGTAGCAAATACATAAATTACATAGCGTAGTCCTGCTGCTGTATTGCGCACACCATGGGCAATGTGAATCCAGCCGTACTCTGTCTTAATCGGGACAGCACCTGCTCCGTTCTTCGCTTCCGTTATGGTATGATACTTTCTTCTGCTTGTAATGATTTCCTCATTGATTACGGCATTGGTTATATCCTCACAGAAGCCTACCCCTATGCCACCACCGGAGCCTGTCTCTATAAATCCATCCATCGGTCTGGTATAAAACATATATTTTCCGTTCACAAATTCAGGGTGTAAGACAACGTTTCTCTGCTGAGGAGATTGTAAGGTTTTTAAATTATTCAGTCTTTCCCAGGTCTTCAGATCCTTGGTACGAACGATGCCCGCTTCCGCAACTGCAGCAGATAAGTCCGCAGAGGTAGTATCCTTACTTTCTGAGCAAAATACCCCATATATATATCCATCTTCATGCTTTGTCAAACGCATATCATATACATTGGTCTCTTCCTTACAGGTATCGGGAAGCTCCACTGGATAATCCCAGAAACGGAAACCATCGACGGGACTATCACTTTCTGCTACTCCAAAAAATGATTTTCTATCATTTCCCTCAATTCTTGCTACCAGATAATATTTCCCGTTTAATTCAATTGCGCCGGAATTAAACACAGCATTTACCCCTAATCGTTCCATAAAATAAGGATTGGTAGCCTCGTTCAAATCATATTTCCAGAATAGAGGAATATGCTCTCTTGTCAGTACCGGATGGACATATCGGTCGTACAGACCGTTATATTCGGTGCTCTTTTCATTCTTTCGACGAATCAATCTCTCATACTTTTCTAATTCTACATAATAATTAGGGTGCATAACATATCTCCTTTATCACTTATAATTTTCTTCTTTAAAACGCCACATTCCGGTTCATTACTTCAAAGCACATTCTTCCATTATGATATGGGCATTTCCAGGGCCCAACAATTTCTTTACTCTTAATCGGCTGCCCGTCCTTCTTAAGCTCATTAAACCACTCCGAGCCTTCCCTGTGATCTATCATATAATTTTTAATATAATCCCATATCTTTCCCGCCGTAATGAGGTATTCTGTCCTGGAGGAATCCTTCTGGTATCCGTTAATAAAACCAAGAATGGCTTCAGCCTGAACCCACCACACCTTTTTCGTGTCTACCTTTCCTGCCTCACATTCATTATAAAGAGACGCCTCATCCATAGCGACTTCATGAATATGCGCTGCCAGTTCCCTGGTGATCGGAGTAATTCTCTCCATATAATTCGGGTCTCCCAGAATCTCCACTCCCCTGTCAATCAGCCAGGAGGCTTCAATATCATGTCCATAGGAGTTCAGATCGATTAACGAATTCATTTGGCGATCGAAGAATACTTCCAATCTCCTTTTCGCTGGGTTGTATACCTTGTCGGCAAAAAAGTCAAGCATCCAGAACATGCTCTTAGCAATCTCCGGGTTCTTGTCCACACGATAAAGCTCAGTATATGCTTCATAGACGTGCAGCAATGTATTCATAGTACGACTTGCCATTACACCATTTTCTGATAGTTTTTCATTTGATGCCGGTTGGAAGCTTCGGTCAAAGGCTTCCAGGTATCCTAAATCATCCCGGCATTTATTTTCGACGATATCCACCATATCGTAAGCCAGCTGTAACGCTTCCCTATTCTTAGATGCATCATAATAAGAGGCAAGCGCATAGATTGCAAAGGCTTGATTATAGGTATGTTTGGTATCATCCTTCGCTTTCCCGTCATAGGTCACCGACCAGTAAATCCCTCCATATTCCTTATCATAGAAAGCATTCTTTAAGAATTCATAGGAGTGTGTGGCGTAATCCAGACACTCCTTCTCCTTCAATGTCAAATAAGCATTTGAGAAAAACCAAAGAATTCGGCTATTAAGAATGCCACCTTTATCGGCATGCTTGTACAGCTTTAAGCTATAGTCCATCTCCCCGTAGTAACCGCCCTGCTCTTCATCCTTAAATCCCTTCCAAAAAGGAATAATATGATTGGTTAGTTCCTGTTTAATTTCATCAATTCTCATAATAACCTCCCCTACGAAACGTATGATATGATCATTTCCACATTGCCATTAATCTGATAAGAACCATATCCATGAGGCAAAATTAAATGATCCCCTTTTTTAATTGAAATACCATCCAGCTCTCCACTGCCATTAATTACAGACATATTTAAAAATTTCTTATCCTGAAGGAATTCCTGCTCTCCGTATACCTTTACCCTTTGAACCGTATAGAAGGAACATTGGATTAGTTCCTCCACCTCGGCTGTAGCATATTTGATTACTTCTCCCTTAACTTTCACATCCTTATGAGGGCAATTTATGACATCAATACTTTTATCAATATGCAGTTCTCTTGGCTTTCCGTTATCGAGACGGTCATAATCATAAAGTCGGTAGGTAATATCACTACTCTGCTGTGTCTCAAGAATTAAGGTTCCTTTTTTGATTGCATGTACTGTACCGGGTACGATCTGAAAGAAATCCCCTTTCTTTATTGGCTGCAACCGTATTAGCTCCTGCCATCTCTTTTGGTCAATCATCTCTTTTAGTTCTTCCTTATTCCTGGCATTATGTCCTATGACGATTTCACCATCCGGATCACAATCAAGAATATACCAGCACTCTGTCTTCCCTAAGGAATGGTTCTCATTTTTTGCCGCATAGTCATCATCGGGATGAACCTGGATACTCAAATCCGCCTTTGCATCAATAATCTTAATAAGTAACGGGAAGACCTCACCTTCTGCATAGCCGAATAACTCCCGATGATTTTCCCATAGCCAGCTTAAGGTTTTCCCCTTGTATTCCCCACTTTTCACAGTACAATCTCCGTTTTTATGAGCACTGATCGCCCAGCATTCACCGGTATGGTCATTCGGTATCTGGTATCCAAAATCCGACTCCAGTTTGTTACCTCCCCATATCATCGATTTAAATACCGGTTCCATAAATAATAATTTCTTCATCGCAGTCTCTCTTTCTTCTCTCTCTATATTTTCCATAATAAATTATCCCTGCCATTATCTTAATAAATATGGTTTATGTATAAAAATAATATTAAGTTAACGATAACTTAATATTATTTTATGTTATCCATATTTATTTGTCAATCCATACATCCTATTTTGTATTCAGTACTATCTTAGGTCGAGGGTGCAGCCGCCGAATCCCGAATCACCATGCGACCACTGATAATCTGTCTTCCACACTCCCCGGAAGGATTTTTCATTCGATTGATAATAGAATTCACTGCTGCTTCCGACATAGCCTCTACGTTTACCTCCACCGTTGTGATTGTCGGATTACTCATGGTAGCATAGATATAATTATCATATCCTACTACGGAAATATCCTCCGGTACCCGATAGCCGTATTTCTTAAGCAGGAGAATTAAACGATACGCCGTTTCATCACAATTACATACAAAAGCAGTAGGCATTTCATGGGGAAGATATATCTCTCCGATATTACCCTTGCTGTCCCGATCTCGAATAACCCATTCCTCGCGAAATTCCAGTCTGTTTTGAATTATCGCTTTATAATACCCAATATAACGATCCATAATACTGGTGGTAGCATTTATAGTTCCTACAAAACCAATTTCCTTATGTCCTAGCGATATTAAATAGCTTGTCAGCTCATAGGCTCCATAGAAATTATCACTGACGATTGTATCCACATTAAAATGGTCATCATTAAAGTCCAGAAGAATATAAGGCTTCTTGGAAGCATCAATCCGTTCGATATATGCTTTATTCATTTGCCCCAGAATAATAATGCCATCTACTTTATTATTGAGTATTACATTCGGCAGTTTGCCTCCCTCTTCCGCTTCCTCCGTAATAATCTCCAGGATTGCGAAGTAATTCAAAGCCATTAAGTCCTTAACTATGGTTTGAGACATCTTGGAATAAAATGCGCTGTCATGCATAAATTGCTCTGCAACCAGGATACCAACAATATTATTAACCCCAACATTCGAGACATTGCCATATTGATTACAATGGTAGCCCATTTCATTAGCCTTCTGCTTTATCATCTCTCTGACAGAATCACTCACTCCTTCCTTATTAGCGAGTGCCTTAGAGACAGTTACCGTACTAACTCCTAATTCCTTGGCAACATCCTTCATCGTTACTTTCTTTTTCATTTCATATCCCCTCGTATAATATTTTTCGATACTAATTTGTACCTTGATAATTCTATATAAATTTACCAAATAAGCTTTATCATAATATATAGAAAAGTATATCAATTTGTCTCTTATATTTCAATAAATAAGGAGACGAAAACTACTACACTATGACTAATTCTATATTATAAAACAGCTTATACCGTATATTTGTCAGAAAGGGTACCAAATCGGAGGATTGAAACATTTTATTCTTAGCTGTGTTGTAACTATTATACATTTCAAAGGCTGTATCACATTCATTTCGTTTGATTGTGATACAGCCCTTTTGAAATCATCCTTATGAAATTATCGCAATAATCTCAACCTCACACAACACATCTTTAGGTAGCTTCTGTGCTGCCACACAGGATCTTGCCGGCTTTCCAGTAAAGTACTTTGCATATACTTCATTAAATGCAGCAAAATCATCCATATTTTTCAAGAAACAGGTTGTCTTAATTACATTCTCAAAGCCGATTCCTGCAGCCTCCAGTATTGCAGAGATATTTTTCATAACCTGTGTTGCCTGCTGCGTTATATCTCCCTCAACGATTTGACCATCCTCCGGATTGATCGGGATTTGTCCCGATGCAAACATCATATTGCCATGAATAAGTGCCTGAGAATACGGTCCGATTGCTGCAGGAGCTTTATCTGTCTGAATCACTCGAAACATAACTTCCTCCATTCTTCCGCCATCTGCGAACCAGAATTTTTCTTATTATTATACCATTTATTTTCCAGAAGACAATGATAACTTCATAAATGATTTCATCATAATTTATCCTTTATTCATCCAAATCCTTCCATATATCCCTGGGAAAATATGTACCATGGACATCTTAATCCTTGCCCTTGTACTGAAATACCTTCCTTTCCTAATTTCATCATATGTCCTGCGAATTTTCTCTCTCAATTCCATTCTCTTAGGCACCAAATCCTTGCAATGTTTCTGATACAGGCAATAATTACTCACCAGATGGTAGAAATACCGGTAAAGGGTATAGCGATACAGATCCGGCATAGCGATATCCGTAAAGAAAACCAGTCTCTCTTCATATGCCTGAATAATATCAATTTTATTCGGAGAGTAGGCACTCCTTGTAATACTTTCTCCGGATATACAGTAATAATAAAGCGGCTCCCTGGTGACAGCAATTCTGTTTGATTCATAGAACAGCTTATGGATAACTGCTTCATCTTCATGAAGTCTGCCCACTGGAAACCGTATATTTCGAAATATATGCTTATGATACAGCTTACTCCAGACAACCACCGAACATACATAATTCTCATTGAACAGATTATAAAGCATCTCCTTATTGCTATAAATTTTAATCTCCTCATATGAGTTATCAATCATCTTAGGTTTCCCCTTTGTATCTGTTACTTTCGCAAACCCACACTGTGCAATCTGTGCATTATATTTTTTACACAGCATATATAGCTTCTCAATATAGGTATTATGAATAAAGTCATCACTGTCAACAAACGCAATATACTCCCCTGTTGCTAGTTCAACTCCAATATTTCTAACCTCCGATATTCCGCCATTTCTTTTATGTACCACCTTAATTCTCTGGTCCAGACTCCTGTAATGTTCACAAATCTGCCCACAACGATCCGGAGAACCATCCTCAATCAGAATAATCTCCAGATTCCGGTAAGTCTGATCAAGAATGGATTCTATACATCGGCTAAGAAGCTTTTCTGTCTTGTATATACCTACTATCACGCTGATTTTTGTGTCCACTCTTGTTCCACCTGCCCTTGATTTTCTTAAATAAGTACCATGCTTCTATTATGGCCAGTAAAAGCAAGCTTAACCTATACCTGAGTAGAATGACAAGCAGACGATACCTTCTGGTCAACCCGGAAGTTAATGTTATTGCTTCCTGCAGCTGTCTATTATGACATACCTCATTCAATTTTTTTAGTTTATCTGTGATGGATATGTTTTCTACGCTAACCAAACGGCTCAAATAGATTATAGTGTATTCCAGGAAGCGTTTGTGGATCATCCTATCATCCCATCGATTGTCCGCATTATATTTCTTACAGAACTGGTACAACCTCTCATATTTATATACACAAATTGCAAAGAAATCGTCTTGATACTGATTTCTGGTAAGGGAATTATTCTGGTTCTGTCGATAATAATAGTAGCATTGTGGAATGCATGAGACAGTTTGGCAATTCTCCAGATAGTCGAGGTTGAAGATCATATCTTCTCCTAAGCTTATGTTCTGATGAAAAAGCTTCCGAATTAAATCTCTTCGGTATAGCTTATTCCATATGGATGCAAACAGACACCAGGATCGGCAATGAAGGATAAACCGGCATATATCCGCTCCACCTGACAGATATGAATCATCACAATAATGCAAAATGGAACAGGTATCAAGAACCTTGGTATAGCCACAGATAACCAGATCCACATCCTCCTCCGTTATCTTATGATACATGGCAGAAAGCATGCCGGGTTCCACATAATCATCACTGTCCACAAAGGCAATGTATTCTCCCCTTGCTGCCTCTATTCCACAGTTTCTCGCTGATGACACCCCTCCATTTTGCTTGTGAAACACTCTGATCCGCTGGTCAAGTGCTGCATATTCATCGCAAATCGATCCGCTGGAATCCGTCGATCCATCATTAATCAGAATAATCTCAATATCCTGATAGGTCTGTCGAAGCAGACTGTTAATGCATAATCTAAGATATCTCTCTGTATTGTAGACAGGTACAATAACACTTATCATATTTCCTCAATTCCGCCAAAATGGCTACTTATCTTTAAATCAGCATAGAGCTGTCCACTAGCTTTGTCTCTGATAAATGGTGGTATGACACATACCAATCGGCAAATTTCTGAAGCCCTTCTTCAATGGGCGTTGCCGGTCGGAATCCTACCTCTTTCTCAAGTATATCTGTACTGGCGTAGGTTGCAGGCACATCCCCCTCCTTCATTGGTTCAAAGCACTTGATAAATTCTACTTCTCTTCCCAATGCACGTCCAAGACATTGCTCCAGTGTATTGATAAATACCATGAGCTTTTCCGGTTTGCTATTGCCAATATTGAAGATACGATGAAGTGGCAAAACGGGGGGAGTATATAGTAATCGCTCAATTCCCCCTACAATATCATCTATATAGGTAAAATCCCGTAGTAAATCATGCTCCATATCTCCGTTATTATATACTATGATAGGTTTCCCTTCAAAATATCGGTCGGTAAAGCGGTAATATGCCATATCCGGTCTTCCCATGGGACCATAAACAGTAAAAAAGCGAAGACCTGTAGCCGGAATATGGTATAGATGACTATAGGTAGAGGCCATTAGCTCATTTGACTTCTTCGTAGCCGCATATAAAGAAACCGGGTGATCTACACAGTCCGTTTCCTCAAAGGGAACCTTCCGATTGGCTCCATACACTGAACTGGAGGAGGCATATACCAGATGCTTCACCGGATAATGTCTGCAGGCTTCTAATATTTGATAAAACCCATTAATATTACTATTGATATATACCTCCGGATTCTCAATGGAATATCTGACTCCCGCCTGAGCGGCAAGATTGATTACCACTTCAGGACGATATTCGGCAAACACCTGCATTACAGTATTCTTATCCGAAATATCCCCCTGAATAAAAGTAAATGACGGATATTTCTTAAGCTCCTCCAGCCGGTGATTCTTCAGCTGTACATCATAATATGGATTTAGGTTATCCAACCCGATTACTGGTAGCTTTTGCTCCAGCAGCTTCTTCGACAGGAAGTATCCGATGAACCCTGCCGCTCCTGTGATTAGATATCTTATTCTGGTTACGGATATTCTTTCTTCCAATTCGCAGCTCCTCCTGTGTTATCATATATTTTGGAGTAAACGATTGTCTTCGTCCAATGGAGTGATATTCAATACCTGCTTTTCTCATTTCATTTACATCATAGATATTCCGTCCGTCATACACCAATGGTGTCTTCATAAATTTCTGGTAAATATATGGTTTCAACGCTGCAATACTACCCCATTCAGTGAAGATAAAGCAAAGGTTGGCATTTTCTAACGCCTCCTCCGGTCTTTCAACATAGGTAATACTTCCTCTGCCATTTCTTCCTTCCGGATATAGCTTTTTGAAATTGTCGGTACCAACAGGATCATAGGCAAATATGTCTGCTCCATTTTCTAATAACAGAGGAATATTATCCAGGGAGGGAGCTTCACGTAGATCATCCGTTCCAGGTTTAAAGGTTAATCCTAATACTGCCACCTTAAGTCCATGAAAGGTAATCAATCGTTTGCATGCCTTTTTATATAGAATTACCTTTTGCTCTTTATTTACATCAATTGCCGCCTTCACGGTTCTTAACTCATACCCATGCTGCTTCGCCAGATATTCCAATGCCTTCGTGTCCTTCGGAAAACAGGAGCCACCATATCCTATTCCTGCATTTAGGAACCTGCTTCCTATTCGACTGTCAAAGGACATTCCCTGAGCGACTTCACCTATGTCAGCTCCAACCAATTCACACAGATTCGCAATGTCATTCATATAAGAAATCTTGAGAGCCAGAAAATCATTCGAAGCATATTTTATCATTTCTGCTGACCTACGTTTCACAGCAACAATCGGCAGATGAAAGGGTTCATATATTTTCATCAGCATTTCCTTTGCCCAATCGCTTTCCGTACCGATTATGATTCTTGCTGCTTGAAGAGTATCCCTCACTGCGGATCCCTGTGCAAGAAACTCCGGATTGGAGGCCACCTCAACATGAACGTCATTTACCAGGAAATCATTGATAAACTGTTCCACCTTATCATTCGTACCGATTGGTACAGTGGACTTTACTACTACCAGACATTCCTTCTCAATTGATTCTGCAATTTGTCTCGCCACCGCAGCAATATAGGTGAGATTGGCTGAACCGTCCGGTCGCTCCGGTGTTCCCACACCGATAAATATCGCATCCGCATTTCTATATGCTTCCCTGTAGTCCATTGTGTAATCGATTCTTCCTTCGTCGTAGTTCTTTCGCATCAAACGTTCCAAATCCGCCTCATATATGGGTGATACCCCGGATTTTAATAGCTGAATTTTATTTTCATCCACGTCAACGCAGGTAACCATATGGCCCACCTCTGCAAAGCATACTCCTGCCACTAATCCTACGTAACCTGTTCCTGCTACTGCTATTTTCATATCTCATCCTTTCTGCCATAAACTACGGCCAACAACTTAATTATTCTACCTCTGCCAGCTTTGAAGTCTTCCATCGTTTCTTAAGAAAGGTGTGGTAGATCTCCTTTGCTGTATTCTTATCAAAGAGAAACCACATAATTCCGGTGATGATACCCGTCACACATGCTACTACCAGTGCATAAGCAAACCAGGTTAGATAGTTCGTCGGTACATACGGGATATGGTGCAGTAGTAATCCATTCAATGCAACTGCCATATAAACCATAGCCTGCCGAATTACCGAGTCCTTAACCCTGGTTTTCGTGATATTTCTGGGAATATAGGAAAGCAGATAAATTGCCCGATAGGTTTCTGCTATAATATAGCCTGTCACTATTCCTGATACCCCATAGAAATATCCAAGAACCGTTTCACTGATGATGGCTAAAACCGCCTCCGTGGTAGTCTGACCTCTCATTTCTCTATAAATACCGGCTGAATTAATCAGCATTCGTTGTGGTGTCATAATATTAATCTGAAGACAGTTTATCGTAAAAAGTACTCCAAGGAGCGGTATATCATAATTGGTATCCACTATTCCCCTGGTGTAAATCCGAATAAACGGCATGATTGTAATAAGCATGGTCGAACAGGCTACTGTCAGCAATGCATAATAGAGATATTCAAAGCTGGTATATGCTTTCTTGATGGTCTTCTCCGCATTTCTGGCAATCAGATCACCGAATGCCGCTGAAAGCCCTGTTTTAAAGGAAGTCAGTATGCCGGACACTCCCGCCACCACCAAATAGAATACAGAATATACACTTGCTAACTTAAAGTCCCTGATTACCACCGCAATCACAACACCGGGAGTTGCCCCAAGGACAGTGTTCAATAGCTGAATGTATAATACGTCCCATCGTTTATCCATGGATTGCCTGTCCGGTTGTGCATTGTAATTCACACTGGGGTATTTTCTCTTCACATATATCATTAAAATAAGGGATCTTAAATAAACGGAACACAAGGAAACCGCCTTAAGTACTATGATGTTCGTGTGATAATGAGCCAGTATGGCAACTATCATCGTATAAGTAAATAAATGTACAATCGTTGCAATGGCTATGACATACGTCTTTTGATCCGCATCCAGTAATACCCTGTATTTTGCCAGAGTGAAAAATTCCAGAACGCCCTTTAATCCCAGTACTACGACCAATAACCCCATTTCGTAGGAAAGCAGGCTATTGTTCTCTGTAAAATGCGGGAATAATAATGCCAGTCCCAGTACCATAGAAGCAAAAATATATCCTGTCTGGTTATAAAGCTTCTTAGCAGCCGATACAATTCCATTCATTGCAGGATAATCCTTATTGGCTAGTGGTTTATATAGTGCATACATGGCAGCTCCCCCAAGTCCGGCCTCCACAATACTGAAATAAGATATAAACTGATTCACAGACGAAATAATCCCATTCATCTCAGAACCGTAGGATTGCAGTATGGTACGAGGTATGATAAACCCTGATAAAATACTGGCCAGATGTAGCGCCGCCGAAAAGGAAATATTGTATATATATTTTTTTGTTCTATTCATATCGAATCCTCTCCATTGAAATCTCCGTCATCATTGTATTCTGAATTTCTGTCAGCATATTCCTGTCCAACATTTCCTCCGTAGTCACCGAATTCCCTATCTTAATCCCTTTCTCTGTATTCATCATACTCTGCAATTCGACTAATTCCTTTTCTTCGCGGGACATCCGCTGTTCCATATAACCAGTTACAAAAGCAAGCACTAACAGCATATTGATTTTATAGATATGAACCGTAGTCAGTCCGAGTAATATGAGTGTAATATAATAGATAAATACGATATTAAGCTGATACTCCTGAATGGGATCCCTACCTATGCCTCCCTTTCTCCTTTTTAATCGAAGGAAACGTTTAAGCACCAGGAGATAGGGGCTAAACCACAGTATACATCCAAGGATACCGGTACATGACAGAAGTTCTACATAGGTGGAATGTGAATACATACCATAGATATTCTTCACTCGGAATTGATCATATCCTATACCAAGAAGTGGACTTTGCTTAAAGTAACCCATTGCTAAATAGTAAAAATACTTTCTTACTTCGTCGGAGGATTGAACACTCTCACTAATCATTCGTTCATATAGGATTGATTCATGAAATGCTTTCATAACAGCATCTGCAATACTCCCGGCAAGTACAATAAGAACGAGTAAAATCACACTGATGGTACCTACGGTTTTCATAGATATATTCTTCGATCGAAGCTGATACAGATTAAAAAGCAGCCATAATACAAGTACAAGAATCAATACCAAAAAATTCTGTCTGGAACCGGAAGATAATACAATATAAAAGGCACCTATGATTCCGGCAATAACTAACCCTTTAAGAAGTATGCTTTTCATATAGGGTAGAAAATACAACATGGATATAACACCAAAAACAATCAGATATCCCATTTCATTAGGATTATATCCTTCTGCTATGGAAAGCCTCCCATTCTTGGATATGGTGTTCCCCGTCAAGCTAAAATACATACACAATAGATAAATGACGAGAAATATTCCTGCAAACACAGCCGGGGATACTCCCTGCTTCATCAATAAGATCAGGCAGATGACCATAGTCAGATTTTGAAACAAGGTAAACCAGCTGTCTAACAATCTGCTCCTATCTGCGGTCAGAAAAATACCTGAAGCTAAACTGTATAACAGGAATACCAGTAAACATATGATTTCGGGACTTATTAACTTCAGTAGCTTCTCCCTGTATACTGCTCCTACTGTAAAAAAGACAAGTCCGGCCCCTAATATGGATATAAGTTTGTACCCCTGTCCAAATATGGGATTCAAAACATAGATATAAACCGGCAATATATACGCAAAACCGATGGCTATTTTTTTATACATTTCACTGGTCCTCTCTTTCCTGACAATCACCCAATCCTTCCGTACACCAATTACGCTTCCAGTGAAATGGTACCGGATCTTTCCTTAATACAGCTATCCATAAAAGATTGTATCTGAGAAGCACGATTGGATAAGGACAAATTGGCTGCATGTCGGAGTGAATTCATACCCATTTGCTTACACAACTCCGGATTCTGCTTCAATTTCAATACCGCCTTACGTATCTCATCTATTTCAGTGGGATTAATCTTTATGGCATTATCTTCAAACAGAATGTCCATATTAAAATCGCAATCAGAAGAAATGATGGGTAATCCGCAAGCCATTGCTTCGATAATGGCATTGCAGCACCCCTCTGCCAGCGTGGGTAATACGAACACATCCGCGCAGCTTAAGTATTCACATAGGTGGTCATGGGATACTACTCCGCAGAAAGCGACCTGATCTCCCACCGGTACCATGGGACCAGTTCCGAAGAACATTCCCTTCACCCGATCCAAACCACTAATAGCCTGCAGTACCCGCATGGAGCCTTTCCGCTCTGTGAAATATCCTACAAATGCAACGACGAAATCATCCTCTTTGATTCCTAAGGAATTCCGACGAAGCTGCCGTGCCACCTTCCCAACTGGATGAAATAATGTCCTGTCAATGGCATTTGGGATCACATTAATCGGGATATCCGGCACTAGTTTTTCCCTAAGTACTTCCTTCTTCAGCTGCGAGGATACAGCAATTGCTCCTGTTAAATACCTTAAATCAGCTCTTACCTTTTCGAATCCTACTTCTTTCAAAGAAGCGGATAAATTACTCTCCCCAAATGCAACAAAGGATGGAATCTGAAGCTCATGGCCAAGAATGGAAGCCAGCATTCCTGAAGGCTTGGCAAAATGTCCATATAAGACATCGGGCTTCATCGGAAGCTGTGCCACAACCGTTTTCACCGCCAGATAGTACCAATGCTGCAGTTTTCCCCGTAACAGTTTGCTTATAACGGGAATTGCTGAAAAGGAGGCTACCCGAGGCGAGTACACCATGAACTCGTTCCCGTTTTTTGTTCTTCGCTGTTCTTCCTTTTTTCGTATCACTCGATTATTTTTCATAGCACTGAGCCTGCTCTGTGGCGCTATGACACAGCATGAGTTTCCCTGATCCACCAGCTCATGTACCAATGCTTCTACAAACGCAAATGTCGGATCCTTTTCACTGGGAAAATGTGATGTTATAACACAAATATTCATTCCTGCCCCCATAATTATTTAATAAAATACCTTAAGATAGCGCTTTGCTACTTCTGAGTCCGTGAAGTGATGAGCCGTTTCGACCGCATTGCGGGAAATCTGCTCTTTTTCCTCCTGTGTCAGCCCATTGATTCTTTCATATACCTTACTTAGCTCCTGAGCGTTACCGGCTTCACACAAAAACCCGTTCAATCCATCAACTATAATTCCGTCAAAGCCTTCGTTTCTGGATGCAATCACGATACATCCCTGCGACATAGCCTCTAAATATACAAGTCCGAATACCTCTCTACTGCTTATCATGGTAAAGCATTGCGCATATTGCATGTGCTTGATTACTTCCTCCCTCGGCAGGGAGCCATAAAATGTAATCTGCTCCTGCAAACCGAATTTATCTACCATATCTCGCAGAGAGGCTTCACAAGCTCCGACACCAATAATATTCAGATGAAAGTTTTTCATGGGATAGGCGTCTCGTAGAGCTAATATTATCGAGTCCACACATTTGCGGTCAATCAGCTTCCCCACATATAGAAAATCATGAATAGCATCCATCTCTTCAAACCGTTTCTCCGGTCGCTCCCTCGTATATTCACGAATGTATTCATTCGGAATTCCAGAATAGCAGATAAAGGGATCATACTGTAATTTTAAGCTTTCCTTGACCTTCCTCGCGATCTCCGGGGATCGTCCTCCAAACTGATCAATACTCTCCAGATACTTCCTGTACTTTTTGTAGTATATTCCTTTATGGATATAATGCGTCCCATGAAATACCTCAACTGCTTTACAAGAGTACACCTCTTTCAGCATGGATAATAAAGGGATCTGCGGAGTTTCCCAGTGTCCAACCATCACGTCCGGAATAAAATCCTGTTCAAGAAGTGTTTTTTGGATTCTACGAAGCTGAAGCTTTATCTGTATTGGCAAGAACTCACAGCGCGGTATAACCTTCAGTATGGGAATTCGCTTGATCTTCACTCCCTCCATTTCCCGATACAGAGCCTTTCGCTGGGACAGCTTCGGGAAAACCATATCCACCATGGAATTAATTTTGTGCTTGATAAAACTCGGTAGTAAATAGAG
Organism: Variimorphobacter saccharofermentans; assembly: GCF_014174405.1. Lineage (GTDB taxonomy): Bacteria > Bacillota > Clostridia > Lachnospirales > Lachnospiraceae > Mobilitalea > Mobilitalea saccharofermentans. Next base: position 3,357,475 of record NZ_JACEGA010000001.1, read on the forward strand.
TGGAAGAATAAACTTATTGGCATTATGAATGACTAGTACCTCATGTCCGCTCTTAACCCATTCTCTGGCAAAATAATGAACCACTGGTGTGGCACCAACCTTGGAATCATCCTCCGGCTCCGGATAACAGGACGTTAACACTAATATTTTCATTGTTTCCCCCAGACTGTAATATTCACAATTTTGGTATAGCTTTGGATAATCTTCGTTACCTTTACACTGACATTGGTATCTTGATAATCCTCAGCAACAACAGTTTCTTCTTGGTTTTCGTGCATCCTTACAGCAAGCTCAATTGCCTGTTGAATATCCCGCTCTCCAACCCCTCCGATGACAATGGTCCCATGATCCAATACCTCAGGACGCTCAGTCGAGGTACGCAACAGGACTCCTGGAAAATGAAGTATTGCACTTTCTTCCGACAGTGTTCCACTATCGGATAGAACACAAAACGCATGTTTTTGTAAATGAATATAATCAGTAAAACCAAAAGGCTTCATACTGCGTACCTGAGGATGAAAGTGAAAGCCTCTGGCTTCTATAAATTTCCTGCTCCTTGGATGTGTTGAATAAATTACCGGACATCCGTACTTTTCAGCAATGCCATTAATGGAATTCATAAGGGAAAGAAAGTACTCTTCCCGATCGATGTTCTCCTCCCTGTGAGCGGATAGCAGGATATATTTTCCCTGTTCCAGCCCAAGCTCTTGCAGGACCTGACTTCGATTAATTTTCTCCATATGCTCCCGAATAACCTCCGTCATTGGAGATCCGGTGACAAATATCGTCTTCCCATCCACTCCCTCGGACAGTAGATATCGTCGGGAGTGTTCTGTATAGGGGAGATTAATATCCGAGATATGATCCACCAATTTACGATTGATCATTTCCGGTACATTGTAATCCCAACACCGGTTGCCAGCTTCCATGTGAAAAATTGGTATTTTCAGGCGCTTTGCTGCGATAGCGGACAGTGCCGAATTCGTATCTCCCAGAATCAGGATAGCTTCTGGTCTTACCTGCTGCATTATCTCATAGGATTTCGCAATGATATTACCCATGGTCTGACCAAGATTCTCCCCAACACTATCCAGATAATAATCCGGCGCCCGCAAATTCAAATCCTCAAAAAACACCTGGTTCAAGGTATAGTCCCAGTTCTGCCCCGTATGTACTAATATATGTTCAAAATAGCGATCAAACGCTTTGATACAGGAAGATAATCTTATAATCTCCGGCCTCGTTCCGATAATGGTCATAACCCTCAATTTATTATTCCTATCATTCATATTTATCCTCTTTCCGTGCATAACCCACATCGTTTCTGCTGGTACGAACGACCTGTCTTACCTTCGTACCGGTTCATAATAGGTATCCGGCTGTTCCGGTTGATACCCTTCGTTCGCCCACATGACAGTCACCAGATCACCGTCTCCGATATTTTGGATACTATGTGTATATCCTACCGGGATATCAATAACCTCAATTTTGTCTCCGGTTACGTGATAGCGAAGGATTTCTTCACAATCAATTCTTCGAAGCTCAACGACCGCTTTCCCTTGAACCACAATAAACTTTTCACACTTGCTGTGATGCCAGTGATTTCCTTTGGTGATACCTGGTTTTGTGATATTAACGGATAGCTGTCCACATTCCGCTGTTCGAAACAGTTCGGTAAAGGAACCTCTCTCATCCCGATTCATATTCAGGGAATAACAAAACTGATCCTCAGGAAGAAAGCTTACGTAGGTACTATAGAGCTTTCGTTCCAGCTCATCCTTTACATAGGGAAGAGCCAGCTTGCTCCTGCTTTCCTTAAAAGAATAGAGTAATGCTACAATCTTACCCAGAGTAGCAGAATATACTGTATCCACATAGCAATATCCATCACGTCGATGCTCTTTCCCTTCCAGCGCCAGAATTATTTCATCCACAACATCATCAATGTACACCAGGGAAAGAATGGTTGAGGGGTCGTTCACTACAATTGGCAAGTCACGGGCTATGTTATAACAGAAGGTTGCTATGGCACTGTTATAATTCGGTCTCGACCATTTCCCAAAGACATTGGGAAGACGGTAGACCAATGCCTTTCCTCCGGTCTCCCTTTCATAGGCAAAAAGCTTCTCCTCCGCTGCTCTTTTACTGCTACCGTATGGATTATTCCGTTCTGCCTGGATGGACGAGGTCATCAGCACAGGAATTTTCTTATGCATTTTCGTAAGACTCTGTAGCAGCATTGCTGTAAATCCGCAATTTCCCTCCATGAACTCTTCTTCCTTCTGCGGTCGGTTAACCCCTGCCAGGTGGTATACAAAATCACATTGTTCCAAGTATTCCTCTAGCTTTACCGGATCACTGTCCAGATCATACGTGAATATAGTTCCGCATTTCCTGTTTTGTAATTGTGTGATTAAGTTTTTTCCTAGGAAGCCTTTCGCTCCCGTGACCAATAACTTCATATCTCATCTCCCATGCTTTTAATTCCTCCTGGATATACGATAGTGACAGCAGCTTTGATATGGTTTCATCCACTGTTAAGAGCTTTGTGTTATTCGAATTAAACTCCTTTAATATGGATCTCTTTTGATCCCCTTCAAAAAAGTATTTATCATAATTCAAATCCCTCTTATCCGCAGGCACCCGGTAGAAGTTTCCCATATCGATGGCATGTGCACACTCCTCATTGGTCAGAAGTGTCTCATACATCTTTTCACCATGACGGATACCGATGATCTTAATCGGATTGTCTGCATGAAATATCGCCTTAACCGCTTTGGCCAGGACCTCAATAGTGGTCGCTGGAGCCTTCTGGACAAATATATCTCCACTTTGGGCGTGTTCAAATGCAAATAAAACCAAATCCACCGCTTCCTCCAGGCTCATAATAAATCTGGTCATATTAGGCTCGGTAACCGTTAATGGAAGTCCTGCCTTGATCTGTTCGATAAATAGGGGAATGACCGAACCTCTGGAGCACATAACATTGCCGTATCTGGTTCCGCAGATCAGAGTTTTGTCCGGATCAACGGTTTTTGATTTGGCTACAAATACCTTCTCCATCATCGCCTTGGAGGTCCCCATAGCATTCACAGGATATGCCGCTTTGTCCGTGGACAAGCAAACCACCTTTTTTACTCCATTTTCAATACTGGCCGATAAGACATTGTCCGTCCCAAGAATATTTGTTTTCACCGCTTCAATAGGAAAGAACTCACAGGAAGGAACCTGTTTCAGTGCCGCAGCATGAAAAACATAGTCAACACCCCTGAGAGCCTCTTTGATGCTCTGCGTATTACGAACATCCCCAATGTAATACTTTATCTTGCTGCTATTATATTGATGACGCATATCATCCTGCTTCTTCTCATCCCTTGAAAAAATGCGTATTTCCGCAATATCGGTTTTTAAAAAGCGATTTAGAACAGCATTTCCAAAGGAACCTGTCCCTCCTGTAATCAATAATGTCCGGTTCTTAAACATTGCTTTACCCCCATACTAATAAGTTACCAGCCGTTTTCTCATAATCAGCCGCTCAATCTCAAAATTTCTTTTTTTATAATACTCTACTGCTGTCTCATTATTCCTCGTAACAAGCAGCTCCAGCTCCAATATTTGATGCTCCAGGGCATAGTCTTCTACTAATTCAATCAGCTTTCTCCCGATTCCCTGCTGCCTTGCTTCTTCGTCTACAACAAAATGAACAATATGTATTACCTTATCCCCCATACTCTCTCTTACGTAAAACCATATAAATCCTTGCAGCTCGTACCTGTTTACAGCCGCGTAGACAATCGCATGGTCAAGCTCAAGATAGCTTTCTAACAGCTGTAGACGCTGCTGGAAGTATTCCTCCGAAATCGTAATATCAGGAAAGCTTAACCGATAAGACTGCTTCATAAGCTTTATCATGGGTTCCTGATATACCTTCACATCCTGAGAACGAATCTGAACCAGCTGCATTTATGATGCCCCTCTTTCTTCATCCAAATTTGCTAACACCTTTTGATCTCCTACAGCAATATCCTTTCTTTGGAGAACCTTTTTGATGGTCTTGAGGATAATTATCAGATCCCCTAAGAAGGTAATATGATCAACATAATACACATCACATTCAAATCGTTTCTCCCATCCCAGATAGTTTCGTCCACTGACCTGCGCAATGCCGGTAAGACCGGGCTTTACTTCATGCCTGCGTCTTTCTGACGGTTTGTAATACCCCAGATACCGGACTAATAGGGGCCTTGGACCTACTATGCTCATATCCCCCTTAATTATATTCAGTAACTCAGGCAATTCATCCAGGCTGGTCGACCGAATAAATCTTCCGAAAGAGGTTAAACGCAGTTCATCCGGTAATAGTTTTCCATCTTCTCCTCTCTCATCCGTCATGGTACGAAACTTATATAGTGTAAATATTTTTTCCCTTCTTCCAGGCCGCTCCTGTTTAAATAAGACGGGGGAACCAATCTTAAAGCGTACCAGAGCTGCCACTAGCAAAATTACAGGTGATAGTATCAGAAGTGCACTCAGAGAGAAAACAATATCCATTAGCCGCTTGCCATATTTGTAATAAAAGCCCCGCCTTAATACCCTTTCCTGACCTTTCTCCATAATCATCTCCAAAGTCCTCTTATTTTCCTTACAACTCTCATCAAATCCTCATCGGTCATCTTCGTATCACTTGGCAGGCATACTCCTTCCCGGAACAATCTTTCCGATACCCCTTCTCCGACAAAGTCATATCCCTTATAGAATGGCTGTAGATGCATCGGTTTCCAGATAGGTCTTGATTCGATATTTTCCTCATCCAGAGCTTCAAATACATCATTGGATCTGACAGGACCATGAAGAAGAATGCAGCTAAGCCAGTAATTCGGCCTGTTATATCGATTCTCCGGCATAAATGTTAGACCCGGAAGTCCATCCAGCTCCCTACGATAGAATTCATTGATATATTGCTTTTGACGCACTCTGTCATGCAGTACCTTTAACTGTCCCCGACCAATTCCAGCGGTGACATTACTCATACGATAGTTATATCCCAATTCACTATGCTCATAATGTCTTGCCGGATCCCTTGCCTGTGTCGCCCAAAACCTCACCTTTCGAATTCGTTCCTCTCGATTTGATACCAGCATTCCTCCTCCGGAGGTGGTAATTATTTTATTGCCATTGAAGCTAAACACCCCATAATCTCCAAAGGTACCGGTATACCGTCCTTTATATAAGGACCCCAGACTCTCAGCCGCATCTTCGATTAGCGGAACCTGATACTTATGGCATAGATAAACAATCTCATCCAGTGCTGAGGGTAATCCATACAGGTGTACTACAATAACCGCCTTGGGGCGTTTCCCAATCCTATCATATCGGATAAATGCCTCCTCCAGTGCTGATGGGCTCATATTCCAGGTTTCATAATCACTGTCAATAAAAACCGGCACCGCATTTTGATATATAACAGGATTTGCAGTGGCCGAAAATGTAAGGGATGAGCAAAAAACAATATCTCCTTTATTAACTCCTGCTGCCTTAAGAGCCAGATGAATCGCTGCCGTACCTGAAGATAGGGCTGCGGCCGCCTTTACATCGAGCATACAGCATATTTCGTTTTCAAACTCATCCACATTCTTTCCCAATGGAGCGATCCAGTTACTCTCAAAGGCCTCCCTGATATATTCCATCTCATATCCCTCCTCGCTCATGTGTGGTGAGGAGAGAAAAATCTTTTCTTTTAACAATTCTCCAAGCATACTTACCCCTATTCTGTCCATAATATGATAAATATCATCCGACATTCTCGATTTTTATGTTCTCTTTTAATATGACATCCTGGTAATCCAACGATACACTCTTCCGGTTTACCTCCTCCGGATCATGGTAAGTCGGTATTACAAGCTTCATTGCCCGTTTTAAAGCCGATATAGAACCTACCTCCAAGGCCCGCTGTAAAACACCTAGTTTATCATGAAGCTCTACCGGAGATAATTCCTTCTGTCTCTCAATAAAAATCTTCTTATTGGAGGTGGAAATCAGTTCTTCTCCCCTCATAAGAAGCTCTTCATACAACTTTTCTCCTGGTCTTAGTCCTGTTTCAATGATCGGTATCTCCGTGTAAGGTTCATATCCGGATAAACGAATCAGTTTTTCAGCAAGATCCAGTATCTTCACCGGTTGTCCCATATCCAGAACAAATATCTCTGAGCTGCTGGCAATGGAACCGGCCTGGAGCACCAGCTGGGCAGCTTCTGGAATGGTCATAAAAAATCGAATAATTCTTTTATCCGTGATCGTAAGCGGTCCACCCTTTTCAATCTGACGTTTAAAAAGTGGAATTACAGAACCGTTAGACCCAAGTACATTGCCAAACCGAACGGCTACATATTCTGTTTTACTGATACGATTCATACTTTGCACTATCATTTCACAAAAACGCTTCGTAGCCCCCATGATATTGGTTGGATTAACTGCCTTATCCGTGGAAATGAGTACGAATTTCTCCGTATGGTACCGATCTGCCGCTAACACCACATGATAGGTGCCGTATATATTATTTTTTATAGCTTCATCGGGGCAGTTCTCCATTAGGGGTACATGCTTATGAGCCGCTGCATGAAATACAATATTGGGCCGGTATTTCTGGAATAACTGGTTCACCTTTTCCTCGTCTCGAACCGATGCAATCTCAATGCTGAGATTTAGCTTATCCCCATATAGGAAACGCAGTTCCTGTTCAATATCATAGGCATTATTCTCATAGATATCGACAATGACAAGACTTGATGGATGAAAACCAACAATCTGTCTGCATAGTTCCGAGCCAATGGAACCACCGCCTCCGGTAACCATTACCACCTTTCCCCTTATGAACTGCTCCACTTGCTTATCATTCAGGGAAACCGGTTCTCTCCCCAGAAGATCTTCCACCTTAATTTCACGGATACTGTTTGATAGGGATTTATCATGATCATTCTGAATGAGTGACAGTCGGTCTGGTAGAATTCGAACATGACATTTCATTGTGGCACATAGCTCCAGAATTTCTTTTTTCTTCTCATGATCAATGGATGGAAGCGCTAATATCAATTCCGATACTCCCGTCCCCGCAAGCAGCTTGGGGAGGTCTGATATGGGACCTTTTACTTCAATGTTATGTATTCTCTTCCCTATTTTTTCATAGCTGTCATCGATGAATAAGCAGACACGGTATCCACTATTCGGATCTGCTTGTATTTCATCTAGCAGGGTGACACCGGCACTACCTGCTCCAATAATAGCCAGCGGAAGTCCTGACGAAGCACCTCGTTGCGTATTGCGTTTGCGATAGATTTGATAGGCAAATCTCATCATTAACATACACAGGATGGATGTGGAATATCCCGCCAAAGAAAACAACAGCGGAAACTGTTTGCCTAAAACTATGTCATCAATTAACAGGAACATAAAATAACCCATCACACCACTCAGCAGCAAGGTCATATATTCCTTGCATTCTGCATACCTCCATATACTTTTATACGTATTAAACATATAATGAGATATCCTGCCACAGACAAACATTAGAATTAAGTGTGGTAAAATGTTGACAAATCCGATCTCTTTACCTCCGTTATTGAAAGAAACCAGATAAGACAGAACTAGAAAGACAATTGCTGTAATAAACATGTCTAAAAATATAATTAGTTTTTTACGACTATTTCGAAATCGAAAATGCATTTTTGATGCCCCCTATGTGTCCTTTCCTACTTACTGATCCGTGTATTGTCCGTTCATAAAGTCTTATAACTATTCGTATTTATCAGAAGTCCGAATAGGGTAGAATCATATAAGGGATTTCTGTTCATCCTGTTTGTTTATTGATTGGGTAAGTTTAATGTCCTATTTACGAGTAGAATACATTATCATAGTATTTATCCTCATATTTTTTGTATCGTTTTATACCATAATAACCATATTGCTTCCCGCCCACTTCAACCTTATTCAATACTGCTCCCAGTAATTTGCAGTTTGTTTTTTCTAATTGCTGCTTTACTCTCTGTGCTAAGGAATAACTGATTAAATTCTTCTCAATAATTAATACCACTCCATCGCATTTTTCAGCGACAATTGCACTATCAATAACGTTTGCAAGAGGAGGTGTATCGAGTATCACATAATCATAGTTCTCTCTAAGGATTTCTATCATTTCACGAAAGAAATCACCTGCTAAAAGTTCTGCCGGATTAGGAGGAACCGGTCCAGTAAATATAATATCCAGACCTGGAACATTGGTTGCATATAGAATATCCGTCAAATCATTTTGCCCTGATAGATAATGAGTCAATCCGAAAACTGACTGATCGGGCTTATACCTTCCAACAATCATTGATCTTCGCAGATCACAGTCTACAAACACAACCCTCCTGCCAGTTTCTGCAAAGGAAATAGCCAGATGGAAGGATATATTTGATTTTCCTTCATTTGGTAAAGAGCTTGTAAAGCAAATTGCTTTTATATTGCATCCGCAGAACTGAATATTGGTTCTTAATGTTTTATATGCCTCATTGCTTCGAAAATCTAAAGCCTGTAGCTTTTCTAAATGAATCATTTTCATAGTAATAGTCTCCATTCTGCCAAACACCACCTATGGGGAGTCAGCACGACATTTTATAGCTAACTTGCCAGAACCTTCGTATCCTGTTTCCTTACACGTACTTTTTTCTTACTCTTTTTTGAAACCTCTTCCATTGGTATGATACCAAGGGTTGTTAATCCCAAATACTTCTCAATATCTTCCACGTTCTTAATGGAATCATTCCGCAGATACATTGCTGAAAGAATAAAGGATATTAGAATGATTCCGCCAAGTCCTCCCTGAAGCATATAACTAACCCGGTTCGGACTGGAAGGAGTCCTCGGCAGGTTTCCTAATTCAACCGTATTGATTTTCTCAATCTCCATAACCTCAACCAATCGACTGGAAGCTACTAAAACGATGGTATCAGCAATTTCTTTTGCAAGTGTAGCATCATGATTTGTAACGGATATCTCCAATATACGTGTTTCAGTAGGAATATTAACATTTACTGATGCAGACAGCTCCCCTGGAGAAATATCCAGATTTAACTTTTTAATAACCTCTTCCATTACTGGACGGCTTTTTACCAGAATTTTAAAATCTTTCGTCAGATGTACTCCAGTCTGTAGATCAGCCAATGTTGTTTTGTCCTCATTCTGTCTGTTAATCACATACATCTTAGCAGTTGATGTATAAGTGGGTTCCAAAATGTATGTCGATATTCCCCATGCTGCTGCAACACCAAGTACACCAATCATGATGATTAGCCATGCCCTATGAAGCAATACCCTAATTAAGTCTTCCACCTTTACCTCAGATGCAAATTTTTTATTCCCTTCCATCCTTCCGCTCCTTACTTTCATTTTCTGGCCATTATAAATGCCTGTCCTCCAGCATTTTCATGGGATTACTCCATAAAAGCCTTGTTACGGTCTCTTCACCATACTTTTTCATAAGCCGTGTAACTTCCTTTCTCACCCTTGGTGCCCGATTATGAGCGCCATGAGCATCCGTTCCAAGAAAATGTACCCAATCCTTCTTTAGTAGCTTATGGCAAAAATTTACTTTCGGGCTTAAAATATGTCCGACCAGGCCAGAAAAATTAATTTGAACATATACTCCCATTTGAATCAGCTCTCCTACCAGCCAGGGATGCCTGATCAGGCAGTGGTACCTTTCTGTGTGTGCTAAGATTGGAATATATCCCGATAGCAGACAATGATGTAAACCTTCCCTCATCATGCCAAACTCTTCCTCCGGGAAGAACTCCACTAAGATATATCTTGTTCCATCAATGGTCAAAGCGTCTCCCCGATTCAAAGCATCTATGATCTCTTTACTAAACAGCAATTCATTACCCAGAATTATATGAGGTTTATTACAGAGGTCAAAAGGTGGTTCATTAAGTTCCTCAACCAGTTCCTGCAATTGCTTTACCGATGCATTCTTTCTTCCAATGGCATAATGAGGTGTTGCCGTCATAATTCGGATACCTTCTTCATAGGCAGTCTGCAGCATGGACCTGGTCTCCTCCAGAGACGCTGCACCATCATCTACACCTGGTAATATATGGCTATGTAAATCAAAATACCCTTTCATTGAATTCCTTTCTTACACATAGGATCATTCGATCCATAAAGGTCATAAATTCAAATTGTAATATTTTTCCAGCAAGTGAATTATATAATAGGGTTTTTTTATAATCAACCATAAAATTGAAAAAAGAGGAAAATCTGATTTACAGATTTTCCTCTTTTTATACAGCATGAATTCAGAATCACAAACATAATATATGATGCGACTCAAATCGAAGGATTACGCTGCAGTAACCGACATTTTATATCTATTCCTGTTTTACATATTATAAGAATATCATACTGCATCGAACGAGAATCTATTTTTGTATACAAAGTTATCTGTTTTTGCTTCGAAACGAAAGTCAGCTAATTGCAGATGCCTTGTGTGGCTGTTGAAATTTCTCGAAGATTATATTATACGCCTGATCAACGGTATAGTATTTCTCCAGATATTTTCTCGAATTAGATCCCATCTGCTTTCGAACCTCCTCATCACACAGCTGGTTCAGCATCTGATTAAAGGCATTCACATCCCTGCTTTCACACCATAAGCCAAATCTGCCCTCCTCAATTACCTTTCCGATATCCGTGCTGCAATCCGTTGCAGCTAATACCGGCATGGATGCCTGCATATAGGACAGGATCCTTGATGGGAAATTAGGAATGGTAAAACGGTGGTCCAGAAAAATCAAACCCACATCACAGGAGTTTACCAATGTATGATAATCCTTTTGCGGCAGTAAGGAAAACAATTGGACGTTCGGCAGCTTTTTCTGGTCAAGAAAATCTCTTAATCTTCGATATTCCGTTCCTGAACCAGCTATGACAAAATATGCCCGGTCATTTAATTCATTGGCTAACAGGCATTCCATTAAGAAATCAATTCCCTGGGGCTTTCCAAGATTCCCTCCATAGATAAATATGGTCTTGTCCAATGGAATATTGTACTTGCTTTTTATCGCCGTGATCATATCCTCATCTTTCGTAATTTTAACCGGCAGAATACAGTTAGGACATATCTCAAGTCTCGAGGAAGAAATATCCGGATTATTTCTCTTGATATAGTCCACATTTGCCTGGGACATACATCCGATATAATCTGACAATCTGTACAAACGCCTCTCCTTCCGGCGAAAATATTGATACAGGGGACTCATGACTCCTGTCTTATGCAGCATGCCAAGATCTACTGCATTTTGCGGAAAGATATCCTTGAGTATCAGATACGTTTTAGCCTGATCCCTTTGCTTAACATAAGTGATTGCCTTTTCCAGAGTAATAGGAGGTGTTGTATAAAGAACTATGTCAAATCGTACCTTATCAAAATACTTCTTAATCCCCGCCACATATTTTCCTTCCAGAGTTATGGTTGAAATTCCCTTCTCTATCACATTTGTTTTTTGAGTATTCCCTATTTTCAGCTTGAGTATCTCAAGATTGTCTCTGACAATCAAATAGGTCTCGATTTTCTTTCTTCGCTCTACAGGAGATATCACATACACCCTATGGCCTTCCTCTATTATTTTATTGACCAGATCTATATGGACTCCTGACGTTTTATTTTCATCAAAATCTGAAAGGGTTAGATATAAAACATTCATCTTTTCCTCATTTCTGCGCTATACACAGCGCGTTTATATTCGGTATACCGGAAAGAAATCATTGGTTTGCGTTACTCCGGCTGCAGTACATAACCGTTGATAAACCTCCGTATTCCATATCCGTTTTCCCGTACAAAAGGTAAACTCTGTATTTCTTCCAAACTTCTTTTTGAAAAGATAAAGATTATCCTCGGGGCTGTTCGTTCTGCCCCCTCCATAATGAATTAATTCATACCCCTTTTCCTTTCCCCACATGGTAACTGCATACTTGAGGATATACGAAGGAGATAAGTGAAGGTATTCTGTTAACGCTCCCGATAGATGAATATGTATCCATTTACCATATATAAAACAGAAGCTCATTGCGACGGTTTTTCCTTGATATATGGCCTCTACCAAAATTACATGATCCGGAAATAAGTTTATGCATTGTGTAAAATATTCGTCATCAAAAAAATAAAAAGAATTCGCATCGTTTCGATCCATTGTTGCATAATATATTTTCGTAAAATCTCCTGCATGGGATGGATTTTCCGTAATTCTATAGGTTACTCCTTCCTCCACAGCCCGTCGAATATTCTTTCTGCAGGATTTTGAAAACTCCGCTTGCACCGGATCATCATAATCTACCAGGTTAGTTCCAACCGTTTTACGAATCGTTTGAATTTCATAGCAATTTTGAAAGTCATCGGCATTTTTCACAATGGGATGAAATCGTATGAATTCACTGACAATGTTATGATCTAGACAATAACTTTGAAACTCCTTCTGAAATGACTGTACCAGCTGATCCCTACTGCCATCTTCACAACTCACTATCAACGGTCCGCCGTATCCATAGGGTGTAATCAGATCATAATATGTCTTATGATCGATCTGTATGGGTATTTCCCGACGGATATACATATGTTGAATGGCTCCAAGAGGACCTTTATATTCATATACTTCGCTTTTGCCTTGTTCGATTGTCTCATACAGTTTTCCGTATTCCGGTTGAAAATATATGTCCATGCTTAATCCCTCCTTTGTCTCATAATGCATAAGAATTATAGTATAGCATTTTTCCATTTTCAACCAGTTACATACAAAAAGAGGAAAATCCATATTACTGATTTTCCTCTTTTTCTTTATAATAAAATATAATTCCCCTTTTTCTCAAGAACCTCGACACTATCCCTGTCCTCGTATGATGGAGGTTATATATACAGATGGTATGACATCATCTGTCAACTAAGTGGATATGGGCTGTTACATGGTTTTCAACAGTGATTATGACTTACCATAATACACTGTCGGGAGAACATGTTGCTGTGTTTTGTATGTCTCAGTCGAATATTTTATGTTCGCCTGAGACATACAAAACCAGTAATATGTCCTACCATCTGTGTGTGAGGTAAGTCGTGATCACTGTTGAAAACCATGCTACAGCCCAGTATTTGTTATTGATACAGGACGTCATGCCATCTGTATATATAACGTCTGTTATTGATACAGATGGCAGGCCAGGTAATGCCCATTTCCATGATCCTTGAAAACCGGTTCCTGCGATTTACAGATTTCCATACAATTCGGACATCGGGTGTGAAACTTACAACCTTCCGGAGGATTAGCCGGGGAGGGAATATCGCCTTCCAATATTGTTCGTTTCATTTTCTTATCCGGATTGGGGATTGGTACCGCACTTAACAATGCCTTGGTATAAGGATGCATGGGTTTTCCGAATATCTCCTTAGTGGAGGCTTTTTCAACCAAGGATCCCAGATACATTACGCCAACAGAATTCGAAATATGCTCTACCACGGACAAATCATGGGATATGAACAGATAAGTCAAGCCACGCTGTTCCTGAAGCTCCTTCATCAGATTAATGATCTGCGCCTGAATGGATACGTCCAATGCTGATACCGGTTCATCCGCGATAATTACCTCAGGGTTTAGGGCCAGAGCCCTGGCAATACATATCCGTTGCCGCTGTCCACCCGAGAATTCATGGGGGTAACGATCAATATAGAATGATCTTAAGCCGCAATCTTTCATGATTTTCTTAATATAATCCCGATATAATGCTCTGGGTACGATGGAATGCTCCCTTACTGCTTCTCCTATAATCTCTCCCACCGGCATTCTTGGGTCAAGAGAAGAATATGGGTCTTGAAATATCATCTGGAGCTTCGGTCTTATTTTCCTAAGATTTCTTGGCTGCATCTCAAATAGATCCATTCCGTCCATTATAGCCTTACCGGACGTGGGCTCTGTCAGGCGAAGGATTGTACGTCCTATGGTGGTTTTACCGCATCCGGATTCTCCCACCAGTCCAAAGGTTTCTCCTTTCTTGATTGTAAAGCTTACATCATCCACTGCTTTTACTTGTCCTACTGTCCTTTGAAGAACTCCGGACTTTATGGGATAATACTTCACCAGATTTTTTACTTCCAGTATGTTACTATGCATATGCTGCTCCTCCCTACACATTACTTTTACAGCCTAATGATGATATATTCTGACGGTCTTATCGTGTAAATAGCAGCATACCTTATGCGTTGATGTAATAGATATCATCCTTGGATATGCCCCATTGCAGCGAACCATACATTTCTCACAGCGATTTTTAAAGTAGCAATGCTCCGGTAAGTTGATGGGATTGGGTACATTTCCCGGAATGGAATAAAGCCGGTCCACAGATTCGTTCAGGATTGGCCTTGACTTCATTAATCCTATGGTATAGGGGTGCAAGGGCTCTTGATAAATTTCTTTGGCGGTACCCTGCTCTACGATACGGCCAGCATACATTACCACCACGTAATCAGCCATCTCCGCTATCACGCCCAGATCGTGAGTAATCAGCATAATGGATGCATTAATTTTATTCTTCAATTCGCGAAGTAAATCCAGTATTTGAGCCTGAATAGTGACATCCAGTGCCGTTGTTGGCTCATCAGCAATGATTAATTGTGGATTACAGCACAAGGCCATAGCAATTACTACACGTTGTCTCATACCCCCAGAAAGCTCATGGGGGTATGATTGATATATTCCCTCTGTTCGAGCAATCCCCACCAGCTTAAGCATCTCTATGGTTCTGGCTTTGATCTCCTCCTTTTTCATTTTGGGGTTATGATGCTCTATGCATTCATCAATCTGGTCTCCAATGGTAAATACTGGATTTAAGGTAGTCATTGGCTCCTGAAAAATCATCGCTATTTCATTGCCGCGTATTTCCTCCATTTCTTTCTGAGAGATCTTCGCCAGATCTACGGTGCGATGCTTTGAAGATTGATTGTACCTAATCTCCCCTCCGGCAATTTGCCCCTGGGGTCCCTGCAATAACCGCATTAGGGATAAGCTGGTCACGGACTTGCCACAACCGGACTCTCCAACAATCCCTACGGTTTTTCCCTTCGGTACATCAAAGGTCACCCCGTCCACCGCTTTTACCGTTCCCACATCGGTGTAAAAATAGCTCCTTAGCTCCTCGAATTCCACCACATTGCCAAAGTTTTTCATCTTAGTCAGATATTCCGATTCTGGTATGTATTTTCGTTTTTTATCCTGCTCATATTGTTTATATTTTAAGTTATTTTCTTTCTTAATGCTTTTCAGCTTCTCCCTTTGGCTGACCTTCTCTGTCAACAAGCTATCTCACCTACCTTTTCATTTTCGGATCATAGGCATCCCGAAGTCCATCACCAATAAAATTAAATGCCAGCACCGTAAGCAGAATACAGATTCCAGGAGGCACCCATATATTCGGAAAGCTTTTTAGTATGATGGAGTTCGTGACCGCGTTAACCATGTTCCCCCAGGAAGCATAAGGAAACGCAATTCCCACTCCGAGAAAGCTTAGAGTTGATTCGGTAAGAATAATTCCACCCAGGTCCATGGTAGCAATAATTATAATAATTGGCATGACATTGGGAACCAGATGCTTAAATATCTTTCTGGAGGTGCGGATACCCGTTGCCTCTGCTGCCTGCATGAACTCCATCTCCCTTAGGGAAAGGAGCTGTCCTCGAACCATTCTGGCTACCCCTGCCCAATACAACACACCCATAACCAGCATTATGATGTAAATCTTATAGCGGGGTGATATTCCATATCCCACCATGACAGCAGATATAATCAGCATTACCGGGATAAATGGAATGCTATAGAAAATCTCCACCAGACGCATGATGATCATATCAATCTTGCCGCCATAATAGCCGGCTATACCTCCTAAGGTTACACCGATTATCAACTCAACCAGTACAACCACTAAGCCCACTGTCAATGATACTCTTCCCCCATACATTAGCCGGGTTAGTACATCTCGCCCGTCAGCATCTGTTCCCAGCCAGTGGGAGGATGAAATTGGTGCCCGTATATGAACGGTTACCCCCTGCTCGCTGATTCGGGAATCATGCATGGATATCTCTTCCTTTGTATCTTTGTTAATATAGAATATTTCATACTCCCCATATGGAGATAATAATGGCCCAATAAAACAGAATAATAACATGGCAGCTATAATAACAATTCCTATGGTGGCTAGCTTGTTCCGAAAGAAGCGTTTTAAAACCAGTTGCCCGGGTGACAGAATGACCTGATTTTGCTCAAACTCTTCCAGTTCCAGCTCGTTTTGTTGTTGTATCGTATCTATCATTATCATTCATCCCCCCTAGCCCAGTCTTACGCGGGGATCAACCACTGCGTATAGAATATCTGCAACCAATGTACCAAGTAAGGTTAATACGGCAATAAACATATTAAATCCCATTAAATATGGGATATCACCGTTATATACTGCATTCAGTGCAATATTACCCAGTCCTTCGATGGCGAAGATTCCTTCCGTAATTACCGCTCCTGAGAAAAGCGACGGTATCATTCCACCGATTAGCGTTACCACCGGTATCAGCGTATTGCGAAATGCATGCTTCCCAACTACCTTTCTCTCCGGTAAACCCTTGGCACGGGCTGTACGAACATAGTCCGCGCTGAGAACCTCCAACATGTTTGTCCTCGTATAACGAAGCAGGCCACCTACTCCGGTTATCACAAATACAGTACAAGGCAGAACCAGGTGTTTTGCTATATCCATGATACGTGCGAACCCTTCATAGGAGGCTCTGGCATTTACCATTCCGGATAGCGGAAGAATGCCTAGCCCTACTGCAAAGATTCGTTTAAGAACGCCTGCGAAGAAGAAAGTGGGCAGAGAAATTCCCATCAAAGCGATCGTTACAATCACATAATCAGTCCTGGAGTATTGCTTTCTAGCAGCCATGATACCCAATGGAATTGCGAGGAGCATCTCTAGCAGTAATGCCGTAAATGCCAGCGCAAATGTAATCGGAGCATACCGACCGATAATCTCTGTAACCGGTTTTTGATAGATAAATGAGACTCCAAAGTCCCCCCTGGCCGCATCCCACAGCCATGATAGATATCCATCTAAGATCCCTTTATCTAGACCATACACTTCTCGCATTCTTCGCTCCATCTCAGCAGTAACATTCGGATTTCCCGCTGTGATATTGGTTACATAATCGCTGGGCATGGAGCGAATGATCACATACAGCAGAAACGATACACCAAATAACACCAGGAAACTGATTAATAATCGCCGAATTATGTATTGTTTCATCGTATCGTTTCCCCTTTTTATTGCATTTCCAGATTATAAATCTCACTACTATAGTTCCAGTAGGTTGTCGTCTCCTCCGGGAGTGTTTCAAGCTTTATGGTATTGGCGTTATAAATCTCCATATTCTTTCTTTGATAAACCGGCATATATACCGCTGCTTCCATTATTAAATCCAATTCCTTTGCCACCAGCTCACAGCGTTTGTCAAAGTCAACGGTACGAAGGATTTCAGCCTGTAGGGCATCGATTTCATCGCTATATAGTTTTACATCATTATCATTGCCTTTACTGCCAAATATCTGAGTCAGGTCACAGGTAGTCGAGTTTCCCCATGCCATTACCCACATATCCAGTTCTCCGCTATCCTTTTTATTTACTAAGGTAGAAAAGTCCAAATCCTGTATTACCAATTCTGCACCTAAAGCAGCCATATCATTTGCCATCTGGGTTAAGATCGGTGCAGAAGGATGATCCATCTTGCCATCTCCCCCAATACCTACACTAACCACAAGCTTCTCATTGTTCTTCACCAGCTTACCGTTAGAATCCTTGGTATATCCAGCTGCTGAAAAATACTCAGCTGCTTTTGCCGGATCATAACCATACACTTCTTTCGCGTTATCCGGATATTCGGCTACTGTCGGTGTCATGGGGCGTTCAATCACCTGAGCCAGCTTCCCATAATATGCTTCTACTGCCGGTTTTCGATTCATCAGATGCATCAAGCCCTTTCGAACATTCAAATCCGGTATTCTCTCAGAACTAATGGCTATGTATCCATATCCCGGATTATCTACCAACGAATATGCCATCCCTGCCTCTTCCACCTGTGCTATGACATCCTGGCTTGCGCTAGGGTCCGTGATATCAATCTGATCTCCGATCAAAGCATCCACTTTATCACTATCTGGAACTACCTGTAGCTTTATGGTAGGGATTTTAGGAGTATTTCCGAAAAATAAGGGATTTGCTTCCAATGTTACAATATTATCCTGATAGCTTATAAATTTATAAGGGCCGGAACCCATAGGTGTACCATTAAGAGCCTTCACGCCAGCCAGGTTCCCCTTCTTGAAGTCCTTTCCATAATAATGCTCGGGTACAATGCTAATATTGGCCACTTCCCGGTCTCCATATATATTAATAGAATCAAAGAGTACGGTACAGGTATAATCATCCACTTTATTAATTCCGGAGATGGTGGGTACATCAATTCCGTCCTCCAGATTTCCTGTAATAAACTCCGATTCTAGTTTATTCTGATAATAGGTCTGAGGGTCGTAAGCGGATGCATATTTCTCATATTCACAGGTTACCAATAGCTCAAACAGCTTCTCCTCATCGGACTCGATACCGGCTGTATCGTATCCTTCTCCCTGTAGATAGGCAACCCAATCATAACTGTCAATCCCTTGCCACCAGCCCTCCAGATTACTTTCTCTTAAATATGCTTTATAGTCTGCTTCTGATATGGTATCCAGGGTGTATTTTGAATTTACCTCCTCCGTAATCGCATTTATCTTTGAAGAATAATCCGGTGTATCATAATAATATTCCTTCATTCCTACAATATCCAAGGTAGAGAATGTGGAGGCGCCATCGTAGGTCGGATCGGCAGTTACATAATAGTAAAACAATACATCATCGATGGTTACTGGCTCCCCATCCGAGAATACCATACCCTTTTGTAGAGTTACCGTATAGAGCACCTGCTCATGTCCGTCTGCTGCCTTCTGTATCTCTGCCTCTACATGTCCCGCATAATCTACCAGCACACCATCCTTATTCAGCCGAGAGACTGAGGTAAAGACAGGTTCATATGCCTGGGCATCGTAACCTGTACTGTAAAACAACGGTGAGAACACACCATTAAAGGTCTGTGTTCCAATAACCAACGTATCATACTTTCCTGTAGCAACAATTTTTCCAGGAGTTTCTGAAGTATTAGTCTTCTCCTGATTGTCCTCTTTCTCCTTTACCACTTCTGTTTTTTCTTTTTGGTTCGTATCTGGATTCTGCGTTTCCTTCGTATCCTTTCCACATGCAATGAAAGAAACTGCAAAGCATAGGATTAGAATCAGTGCCAGCGCTCTCCTCTTAATCATTCAATTCCTCCTTATTTGCTATTCGATTTGCTACTACATACCGTAGGTTGTCTTAATTACGTGTAATCGTAATTGTTCTAGAGCAATAAGAAAACAAGAAGCATTACATGCTTCTTTGCTCGTACTAAATTATATTCGTAGGATATGTGATTATGACAAGAATGAAGAGACTATAAAGCGTCTTGATTGATTTCAACATAACGAAGAAAAAAAGAGGGCATCCCAAAGTGAATAACAATAGTGGGATACCTATATAGGAATTTAGTCCTGTAGTCTTAAATTTCATTAAAAAATAACCGAAATAGTAAATGGTTTTGTGTCCTGAGAAAATGCAGAAACCTGGAATATGCTAGCTGTTTCTCTAAGGATACGATATTTATATACAATAAAACTAGGAGGAGTAATATTATGGCGCGTTATATTAAGGATTTTCCTACTACTAAAAATCCAGAGGAAATCATGAAAATTGCAAATGACTTTTTTAGTAAGGAAGGCTTTAACAGAGTAAACTTCAAAGGAGAAGATGTATGGAAAAAAGGGGTTGGCTTTACATCTCCACAATTTATTAAGCTTCAATTAGCTCCAGGAGTAGTACATATGGAAGCCTGGTTAAAGTTTGCATGGTTCCCGGGCATCTATTCAGGGGAAATGGATCTTAATGGAGCGATGGCCTTTGCCATTAAGAAGATGCTGGCTTCCCGGGTAAATACTCTAGAATCATTATTAAAATAGTATAAGGAGACATAAACGTGGAAAATAATACAAACCCGTCAAATAACATAAAGCTACATGATCCTACTGGTAAAGCCATTGCTTCTTTGGTTCTTGGATTAATCGGAATTGCTGCATGGTTTATTCCAATAGCAGGTGTTATCGTAACCATAATTGGTATATCCTTAGCCCGTACAGGAATGCAGTCCTCAAAAAGAGGGGTTGCAATAGCCGGACTAGTACTCTGTATCGTCTTTTTAGTCCTATCCATTATCAACTGGATCCTTGGAGCTGTATTACAATCTCTATTTGGGTAAAAAGAAGCTGTTACATAACCTTTAATAGTCATGTAACAGCTTTCTTTCCATACATATACAAACATTTCTCATTTACTTTTCCACATGATGGCAAGCAACCAGATGGCCCTGCTTCATCTCTAGCGCCGGTTTCTCCTGTCTGCAGATGTCAGTAGCCCTCGGGCAACGTCCTGCAAAGGGACACCCTTTGGGAGTATTGATTGGACTCGGAACATCACCGGATAATATCTGACGTTGCTTTTGAGCCTCTTTATCAGGGTCCGGAATTGGTACCGCAGATAAGAGTGCCTTCGAATAGGGATGTAATGTGTTTTCATATAGTTCATCACTGGATGCCAGCTCAACAATATTACCAAGATACATAACCGCAATACGGTCACTAATATATTTCACAATATTCAAGTCATGAGCAATGAATAAATAGGTTAAGTCTAATTTACTCTGTAAATCATGTAATAGGTTGATGATCTGTGACTGAATGGAAACGTCAAGTGCTGATATCGGTTCATCGCACACAATAAATTCCGGCTCTATAGCCAGTGCTCTTGCTATCCCAATACGCTGACGCTGTCCACCAGAGAATTCATGAGGGAAACGGTTCGCATGTTCCTTGTTAAGACCTACTAATTCCAACAGTTCATACACCCGTTCCTGACGTCTCTTCTTATCGTACATTTTATGAATAATCATACCTTCCTCGATAATCGATCCAACCGTCATACGAGGGTCCAATGAGGAGTATGGATCCTGGAAGATAATCTGTGCCATTTTGGAATATTCGAACAAGGACTTCTTGGTAATTTCCAAATCTTTCTTTCCATGATAGAGTATTCTTCCGTCTGTGGCCGGATATATTCCCATCAGAACCTTCCCAAGAGTGGACTTACCACAACCGGATTCACCAACAAGACCCAGTGTTTCTCCCTTATATATGTCAAAGTTAACATGATTTACAGCCTTAAGGATACCGTCGGATACCTTAAAATGCTTTGAAACATTCTGTACTTCAAGTAACTTCTGGTTCGTGTTGATAGTCTGCTTCTGATTACTCATTACTTTTCACCTCCTGGCTGATTACTGGGACAATCCGCATGAAGGAGCCAGCAGGAAGCCTGGTGTCCCTTACCAAGTTCAAATACCGGAGGCTGTTCGCTCTGACAGATTTTCATGCAATTCGTACATCTGCTTGCAAAACCGCAGCCTGTAGGTGGATTAATCAAATCCGGCGGAGTACCTGCGATGGATACCAACCGTTCTGAACGATTCATATCCGTAGTAGGAAGGCTTTTTAGCAATGCCTTTGTATATGGATGGGAAGGACGATAAAAGATATCCTCTGCTGTACCGATTTCTACGATCTTTCCTGCATACATTACCGCAACCCTGTCTGCCATACTAGCCACCACACCAAGATCATGAGTAATCAATATAATTGCTGTATTGGTTTTTTCTCGAATTTCCTGTAATAAGTCCATAATTTGAGCCTGAATTGTAACATCAAGCGCAGTAGTCGGCTCATCTGCTATTAATAGCTTGGGAGCGCAGGACAGTGCCATTGCGATCATAACTCTCTGTCTCATACCACCGGAGAATTCATGAGGATATTGCTTAATTCTCTGCTCCGGATTTGGTATCTTAACTAACTGCAGCAAACGAAGTGCTTCTTTGGCAGCATCCTCAGCTGACAGCTTCTGATGATGACGGATTGCTTCCGTCAGCTGCTTTCCTACCTGCATGGTGGGATTGAGGCAGGTCATAGGATCCTGAAATATCATACTGACATCCTTGCCTCGAATTTGCATCATTTCTTTCTCTGAAGCATTCACAATATCTTTATCTGCTAGCAGAATTTCTCCACTTACTATACGTGCCGGAGGCATGGGATTCAGCTTCATAATGGTTTGTGCTGTTACGCTCTTCCCACATCCACTCTCTCCAACGATTGCCAGTACTTCTCCTTCATTTAAGTCAAAGGTGACCCCACGAACCGCCTTCACTTCACCGGCATAAGTATCGAAGGACACGTGTAAATCATTGACTTTTAATACTTTATTCATATCATCTACCTCACTTTTTAAGCGTTACCGCTTATCGTCTCAACTTCGGATCCAACGCATCCCGTAATCCATCTCCCAATAAATTAAAGGAGAGCATGGTTATGCTGATACATATTGCCGGAATAATCAGCTGTGAAGGATACATCTGGAACACTCTACTTCCATCATTGGCTAAGGTTCCCCAGCTAGCTAACGGTACCGGTACACCGAGACCAATATAGCTTAAAAACGCTTCCGTAAATATTGCGCTGGGAATCGCTAATGTAATATTAACAATGACAACACTCAGCGTATTGGGTAGTAAATGCTTTGCAATAATTCTTGCCGGCTTTGCTCCCATTACCTTGGCAGCTACCACAAAATCCTGCTGCTTTAAACTCATGATCTGACCACGTACCAGACGTGCCATACCGGTCCAGCCCACTGCCGCATACGCTGCAACAAGTGTCATCGTTCCCTTTGGTAAAACCATCATCAAAAGTATTACCACGATCAGATATGGAATACCATTAATAATCTCAATAATTCTCATCATGATATTATCCACTGCTCCTCCCATATAACCGGAGATTCCGCCATAGATAATTCCGATAATAAAGTTAACGAAAACAGCTGTAAATGAAATAAACAATGATATTCTAGCCCCATACCATATTCTGGTGAATATATCTCTTCCCAGAGTATCGGTTCCAAACAGATGCATATGTCCATCTACGGCATCCTTATATCCCATGGGAGCATAAGTATGGGCCAGATGCTGCTCACTCATAGTATAGGGTGAAAGCATCGGTATTATGATGCTGCATAAAGTAATTACTCCAATTATAATCAAGCTTAAAACTGCGACTTTGTTTTTCGACAGGCGGTACATTGCATCCTTCCAGTAGCTTGTACTGGGTCTTGAGATTGATTCACTCTCCGTTGCATTGGCGCCAACCCATTCAAATTGTTTTTTATCTATTTTACTCATCTCTACCTCCATATACCTTTCAATTACTTATCTCCATATTGATAACAAGCTACACGTTCCAATATTAATAATTCCTCGCCTGGAACTATTCCTTAATTTCCGTAAGCTTAACACGGGGATCAATAAATCCGTAAGCAAGGTCCACAATCAGGTTAGCGATTACCAGGAAAGCGCCATAGAATAGGGTGGTTCCGGAGATCATGGTGTAATCCTGTGTCTGAATACTTAATACAAAGAATTTTCCCATACCGGGTATTGAGAATATATTTTCAACAACAAATGCACCGGTAAGAACGGCTGCTGCAATGGGTCCGAGAACAGTAATTACCGGCATAATCGCATTACGAACTGCATGCTTCCAGATTATTTTCTTCTGGGATAATCCCTTTGATTTCGCTGTCTTAATATAATCCTGACCAAGTACGTCCAGCATACTGGTTCTCATTAATCTGGAGATGGTAGCAAGGGAGCTGAAGCTAAGTGCAAAGGAGGGCAATAGTTTGCTTGCGAATGAGTCCCATCCTGTTATCGGAAAGAAGCGTATCCCCGTCCACTGGAACAGCTTCAATCCCAGGAAATACTGAAGCAATGCACCAATGATAAAGCCTGGTACGGATACACCAATAATCGCAAAAAGCATCGTGATGGTATCCCATTTTGTTCCCCTTTTCACAGCGGCTACAATACCCAATAAAATACCCATTACCGTCGCGAAAATCAGAGCTCTGAGTCCCAGATCAAAGGAATATGGGAACGCTTGGGCAATGATATCATTAATGGGACGGTTATAATGCATTGAGATTCCCAAGTCTCCCTTAAAAATATTCTTCATATAAATAAATAATTGCTCATATACCGGCTTGTCTAAACCGTATTTTTCATTCAGCGCAGCTAATGTTGTCTCAGGGATTGCTTTTTCTCCGATAAAGGGATCACCTGGCAATAAACGCATCATGAAAAAGGTCAAAGCAACTAATACCATTAATGTTAAAAACGCATAGAATAATCGTTTCACTATATATTTAACCATTTGCAGTTCTCCTCGTATTATATAGTAGTAGTGTTTATAGTCCCTCTCCAAGGACTGTATGCTATACTGTTAGAGACACTGTGGATTGGTTTGTTTCTCCTACCACTCGATGGTTACAGAAAGGCTCCAACCACAGTCTCTTTGTATATTTGTTAATCAGTTAGATACCGCATGACGGTTTATTTAGAACGAGGTTACAATCGCAAGGAGTCCCAGTGGTTCCAAACAGTGTCAAATACATTTCAAAGGAGTATTGCTATGATATACGCAGGAATTGATATTGCTAAGGATAAGCATGACTGCTTTATCACTAACTCAGATGGTGAAGTACTTTTTAAGGCATTTACCATTCCAAACAACCTAGATGGTTTTGATGAGCTTTATCAGAAAATTCAGTCTGTTACAGATGATTTAACCAAAGTAAAAGTAGGCCTTGAAGCCACTGGACACTACAGTTATAACATCTTGGGATATCTTCTTGATAAAGGTCTGACCACCTTTGTTATCAATCCGTTACATACCAATCTTTACAGAAAAAGTCTAAGCCTTAGAAAGACGAAAACGGATAAAGTTGATGCCCATACGATTGCTACAATGCTCATGTCTGATGTGAACTTAAAGTCCTACTCAGACACATCTTATCACAATGAGGAACTGAAGTCACTAACTCGTTATCGCTTTGATAAAGTGAAAGAACGGGCAAAACTCAAACAATCAATTTCTCGTCTGGTAACAATTCTATTTCCCGAATTAGAGAAATTGGTTCCCACCCTTCATATGGCATCTGTTTATGACCTACTTTTTGAGCTGTCAAGTGTATCCGACATCGCTTCAGTACATTTAACCAGGCTGACAAACCTCCTAAACACATCTTCGAAAGGCCGCTATGGTAAAGATACGGCTATTCTTTTCAGAGAAGCTGCAAGAACCTCGATTGGCTCTCATATGCCTGCCAAATCTCTGGAACTAAAACATACCATCCGCCTGATTCGGGAATTGGATTCCGAGATTTCTGAAATTGAATCAGAAATCAAATCCATCATGGATAAAATCAATTCGCCAATTCTAAGCATTCCGGGTATTAACTACCGCATGGGTTCTATGATTATTGCTGAAATAGGTGATTTCAGTAGATTTGATTCTCCTGATAAGATACTTGCTTATGCAGGATTATCGCCTTCTACATATCAATCAGGTCAATTGGAATCATCGTATTCACATATGGAAAAACGTGGCTCCAGGTATCTTAGATATGCTTTGTTCAATGCAACAAAATTTGTATGCCATTGGGATCCGACTTTTGCTGCTTACTTAGAGAAAAAACGCTCTGAAGGTAAGCATTATAACGTAGCCATTTCACATGCTGCCAAAAAACTTGTCAGAGTGATTTATCAGCTAGAAAGATCTGGACAATCCTATATCAAAGCATCTTAGATCTCTTAATATAAATATCTCCTTTTTGAGCATCCGCGAAGATGCTCTATTTGTCATGCAGTTATCAATGTTCAAATTTGCTTGAAATGCATTTACACAATTCATTCAAAAAATTTTAAATTAGTCTTGACTTTTAATAGTTAGTCTTTCTTTATGTTCCGTATTAGGCAATTGCAGAATTCTGAGGATGTCTAAATTGTGTATGCAACAGATACATATTCCTGCGTAGAATCGCTCCTTCCGCAATGGTTTGCTTCGGGACTTATAGTTTCGCAATTAACTAATACTCCATATAAGTAGATTAAGATAATATCGTCAACCTACTGCATAGGATTATTCCTATGTAGCTCACAAGTACATTTTTCTTGTGGTTATGATACCTTGTTGCCCTATATTACTTTTCGAAAACCAGCCCGATGATGTAATAGTTTAAATCACTAAAGTATCATGCAATCGTTCTCTGTCAAAAAGTAATATAGGACGGCAATTCTCTCAATCTATATCTGATAGGTAATGCGAAACTGCATAATAGTTTGCATCTTGCAAACCATGATATTACTTATATTGTTCCGCAGTTACCAATTAATATGTTTGCTGTTCTATTATACTAATCTCTTCGACATTTTTCGTTAGGGAATCATTGGGGTTTTCTTTTCATGAAAGGAAGTGCGAGCCTAATATCCCGCACTTCCAATAATCATTCATAAAACTTAGCACTTAGATTATTATTTTGCTAATTTTACGTATTTGAAATTCATATCCTGGAATGCTGTTCTAATAACACCGGATTCGATTTTGCCACTATAGATATAATCTCTGGATCTCCAGTAGATAGGTCCAATCGGAAGATCTTCCATTAACTGTTTTTCAAGTTCCACTAAATAACCAAAACGGG
The DNA here is from genome assembly GCF_014174405.1 of Variimorphobacter saccharofermentans. Taxonomy (GTDB): domain Bacteria; phylum Bacillota; class Clostridia; order Lachnospirales; family Lachnospiraceae; genus Mobilitalea; species Mobilitalea saccharofermentans. Next base: position 3,384,358 of record NZ_JACEGA010000001.1, read on the forward strand.
TATTAAGATCTAATTCTGTACGAACCTTGCCTAATAACTCATCATATGCTGCATTGCTATAGCTTGTATGATTGTTACCATTACCAGTCTCAAACATATCAAGGAAGGTCATAGGATCATTATAGTCCGGGCCCCATCCAGCGAATACAATGGAGAAATCCTTATTTGACATTCTTTCAATTCTACTCTTGAATGGCATAGATTCTACCTGTACATCGATACCAAGATTTACCTTTAACTGTTCCTGAACGAAGGCCGCATTCTTGATTGCTGTATCCGTATCATCACAGATCATGGAAAGGGTTATGGTGTCTACTCCTAATTCTTCTAACGCTTTTGCATAGTATTCCTTTGCTTTCGCTACATCTACAGTAGGAACTAAGCTGCCTACTTCTTCATTAAACTTCTTGGATAAACCGTTAATAGCAGGAGCTGTAAAGGAAACTGCAGGTTTGGAGGTATTCTTAACAATACTATCAACAAAGGCCTGTTTGTCCAACGCATAAGTTATCGCTTTACGAAGATTAGCATTTGCCAACTGGGAATCCGTTAAATTGTACTCTAAATAGAAGGTAGAACCATCATCGTAGGTGAGTACTGGGAAGTTCTCAGTTTTCATTAATGCTGCCTGCTCACCGTTGATATTTGTTAAATCCAATTCTCCGGCCTTGAAGGCATTTAATGCAGCATTGGTATCATTAATCATGACGAAATTAATCTTTTCTAATTCAATTTGATCTGCTGCATAGTAATCCGGGTTCTTTTCAAGAACAATCTTGCTCTCATGCTCCCAGGATGCTATTCTAAATGCACCATTGTATACCATCTTATCTGAATCGGTACCATAAGCAGTACCAAATTCGTTATACGCTTTCTCATTTACCGGAGCAAATACACCGAATGCTAATGTATCAAGGAAATAAGCTGTAGGATTTTCAAGAGTTACCTCAAGTACATAATCGGATACTGCCTTAAAACCAAGCTCCTCTGCACCTACTTCTCCCTGATTGTATGCAAGACCATTTTTAAATACATAACCAAAATATGCATAGTCTGCAGCGAATTCAGGAGTTAAAAGCGCTTTCCAGGCAAATACGAAGTCATTTGCTGTTACGGGCTCTCCGTTGGACCATTTCATATTATCGCGAAGATTAAAGGTATATACTAAACCATCGTCGCTCACTGTCCAGTCCTTCGCAACACCAGGAACAACCTTATCATTCTCATCTAACATAACAAGGTTTTCAATTACGTGACGTATTACAGAAAAGGATGTGGTATCTGTCGTTGTTACTGAAAATAATTCCGGTGGTTCAGAAGTGATATTAACTGTAATGGCATTTGCTTCTGCTGTACCTGGATACAGAGTTCTGTCATTGGTTGCCTGTGTATCCTCGTTATTTGTCTCAGTACCGGAATTCTGCTCAGTCGAATTGTTTACTTCCGGTTCCTTTGTGCCACATGCTGTTAGCATGGAAGCTGAAATTGATATAGCCAACATGGCTGCAAGTATTTTTTTCAATTTCATAAAATATTTCCTCCTTTTTTTGATTAGAACTAAGATTCTGCCTTGGAAGAATCCTGCAGCTTGCTTTGCAAGCTTTGTCAAGTGCGGCCAGTTTAACTGGCTTCATCTAAAGAGCTTCACAGAAGCTCTTTTCTTTCTGTGTATTCATCCTGCCTAAAGGCATTTATGCAATAGGATAAACTTTCCTGTTACATAAAAAAGAAGTATATTATCATACACTTCCTTGGTATAATTGATGTTTGCTTTTCAATCATAATACATAAAAGTATTTTAGTCAATATTAATACTATTATTGACATAAATTAGTTTCATTTAGCATCTTTTCCCATTGTGGTATCATATTCCATTTTCTTAATCTGTACATTTTCTAATTACTCCCCTTCATAGTTCAATCACCATTTACTGAAGACTTCATATAATGTGACATAAAGGAGTGAAAGATATGTCCATTCAATATGATATTGGAATATTCGGCGGAGACCGACGTCAGATGTATATGGCAGAAGCATTTCTACAAAAGGGGTATCGTGTAGCAATTTACAGTCTTGACGGGACCATACAGCATAAAAAGTGCAATCAGATGTCGACTCTGAGCGAACTATTTGAAAAATGTAAGGTACTCATAGGTCCTATTCCTGTATCAAGGGATCAGGTTACGATTACTTCAAAAATTATTAACACTGATCTAACCATTGCGCATGTTGCGTATTTGTTAACACAGGAACACACCTTTATAGGCGGAGCAATACCTTCTCCCATTACCGAATTATGTGATAATAAACAGATCCCATATTATGATCTCATGAAAAACGAGAAAATAACCATTTTAAACGCAATTGCTACTGCAGAAGGAACCATAATGGAGGCAATTGCATCAAGTGGACGAAATCTGCATGGTAGCAATTGTCTGGTTTTGGGTTATGGTCGTTGTGCTAAGGTACTCGCTGCGAAGCTAAAAGCGCTGGATGCATATGTAACAGTGGCAGCACGCTCAAAGGATGCCCTGGCTTATGCAGAGGCTGCCGGACTTCTGACTGTATATTTACCCGATATAAAATGTATTTTACCTTCCTATCACTATATCTTTAACACCATACCGAGCCTAGTATTGGATAAAGATGCCTTAGAACTAGTAGATAAGGATGTTACCATTATAGATATTGCCTCTGCTCCTGGCGGAGTGGATTACGAATATGCAAAACAGCAGAATATAAATGCCCGACTGTGTCTCGGATTGCCTGCGAAAGTGGCCCCAAAAACCTCAGCCGATATCTTAGTAACTGAAATTTATGGATTATTGAAAGAAGTGATAACATGACTCTTAGCGGAAAAAATGTAGGTGTGGCCCTGACCGGATCTTACTGTACCTTTGATAAGGTCTTTCTTCAAATAGAACGGCTAGTGCAGGAAAAAGCCAATGTATATACCATATTTTCCGATCGTTCTCAGATCACAGATACTCGATTTGGAAAGGCAGAAGATTTTCTTAACAAAGCGATGTCAATTACAGGAAACGATCCTATAACCACCATTGTTGACGCAGAGAAATTAGGTCCAAAAAATATTCTGGACATTATTGTGATTGCCCCCTGTACTGGTAATACCCTGGCAAAAATGGCAAATGCCATAACTGATTCACCAGTTTTAATGGCCGCAAAGGGACTTCTGAGAAATGGTAAACCCATTGTAATTGCTATCGCTACGAATGATGCCCTTAGTAATAATCTGAAGAATATCGGTTTATTAATCAATACCAAGAGCATCTATTTTGTACCCTTCGGTCAGGATAATTATATGGGAAAACCTTATTCTATGATTTCTCATTTTAATCTAATCGTTCCAACGCTGGAGGAAGCCCTGGAGGGAAGGCAGTTGCAACCAATCCTTATGCCCCCTCAATAAAGATAACGTTCATTTATATAGAAAGATTAGCAATTCACATACGTAGTATATATGCTTTAGAAATAATATTAAAAAGCAAGGGAGCTTTACGTTCTGATTAAATTCTTCGTTCAGGATAAAAGCTTCCTTTGTCAATGTATAGTAAGATGTCTTTAGTCGCCAAAAGCGGCAGAATGGAGGAAACTATGTGCGGAATCGCCGGCTTTTGTAACATTAATCGTGATTATACAAAGGAGACCAGCAAATGGTATGGTATCTTAAAAAAAATGCAGAGATCCCTCATTCATCGTGGTCCTGATGATGAAGGCGATATGATATATCCTCAGGTAGGGCTGGCTCATACCAGGCTATCGATCATTGATCGTAATCGCGGGCACCAGCCAATCACCAGGGAAATGTTCGGAAATTCCTATACTATCATATACAACGGGGAGCTCTATAACACAGATGAACTTAGAAATAATCTGAAACGTATGGGATTTTTATTTAAAACTCATACGGATACAGAAGTTATATTAGCTGGATTTATGACTTTCGGAACTGAATTTGTAAAAGAAATGAATGGAATATTCTCCTTTGCCATATGGGATGACAATATAAAATCTCTATATCTGGTCCGGGACCGTCTGGGTGTAAAGCCTCTCTTCTATACACTACACGATGAAACCCTTATCTTTTCATCGGAAATTAAATCCTTGTTTGAGTATCCAGATGTACAACCGCAGATTGATTCAAATGGACTTTGTGAGGTATTTGGATTAGGTCCTGCAAAATCATATGGCAGCGGTGTCTTTAAGAATGTTCACGAGGTTTTAGCTGGTAATGTACTTATCTTCAATGAATATGGCCTGAAGGAATCCCCTTATTGGACTCTTGTTAGTGCTCCCCATGAGGAAACCTATGAGCAGACTGTGGAAAAGACATCTTTCCTGGTATATGACGCTGTGAAACGACAAATGATATCGGATGTACCGATCTGTACCTTTTTGTCCGGTGGAGTTGACAGTAGTCTTGTAACCGCTATCTGTGCAAAGGAGCTCGGTAAAATCGGACATCAGTTAGAGAGCTACTCCTTCGACTTTGTGGACAATGCAAAGCATTTCAAGTCAAATTCCTTCCAACCATCCCAGGACCGTCCCTATGTTGATATCATGTTAAAGCATGTAGATAGTAAGCATACGTATCTGGAATGCGATAATCTACATCTGGCCGATTATTTGTATCAGGCAGTGGATGCAAGGGACCTTCCCAATATGGCTGATATCGAATCCTCCCTAATGTACTTCTGTAAGGAGGTTGCTAAGAATAACAAGGTGGCTCTAACCGGAGAATGCGCTGATGAAATCTTTGGAGGATATCCGTGGTTTCATAATCCGGAAATTATGGCCTTAAACACTTTCCCCTGGTCTAAGAATATGGAACCCCGTAAGCTTCTCCTGTCGGACGATTTACTCGCTTCCGTGGATTTAGACGGTTATGTATTGGCTGCATACGAGAAATCCATTGCCGAGACACCACGTCTGGCGGGAGAAGGACCTACAGAAGCACGTCGCAGGGAAATTGCATACCTAAATCTAAAATGGTTTATGGTGACTCTTCTCGATCGTATGGACCGATGCAGCATGTATTCCGGCCTGGAAGCCAGGGTTCCCTTTGCTGATCATCGCATAGTAGAATACATCTGGAATGTTCCTTGGGAGATGAAATGCCCCAACGGAGTAGTGAAGGGATTACTTCGGGATGCCGGTAAAGGACTGATTCCCGATGAAATTCTATACCGTAGAAAGAGCCCCTATCCAAAAACCTATCATCCGGACTATGAGAAATTATTAGGTGACCGGCTTCTTGAGGTACTCTCCGATCCCAATGCGCCGATTCACCCTCTTGTCGACGTAAAAAAAATCAAAGCCTTCCTGAACTCACCATCCGATTACGGGAAGCCCTGGTACGGACAGCTGATGGCTGGCCCCCAGCTAATAGCATATCTGTTGCAGGTGAATTACTGGCTGGAGAAATACCACATCCAATTACTTTAGGGAGTATCTATGTCCCCAAGGATAATTAAATGACTGCAATTGATTGTACAAAGCACAGAAAAATCACTAATAAAAATGAATTTAAGTTAACATCCATTTACGGGTCGGCGTATAGGGACGTCCTGTCCCCTACACCAAAGGGCTGTTGTTGAATGTTATAGATATATAACTTCGATACAGCCCTTTAGTCGCCCTCCATGGCGACTTCTCTCGATACTATCTTAGAATATCAGATTATCAAATTTTGGTTCTCGTAGATATGTTTACTGCCATTTAGACGGTATGCTCAGAAATACATCATCATTTATTTTAAAACCTAATTTTTCATAATAACTTGATATTTCTTTCGTTGTTTGCACTAACCACTCAGAGTCTGGAAAATGTTCTATACATCTCTTTACTAACTCTTGACCAATCCCTTTGTTCTGGTATTCTGGATCAACCACTAAATCATAAATAATGGACCTAATTATTTTATCACTTAATACCCTCACTGTTCCAACCAAGCGGTCATTATCCCATGCTGAAATCACTAAAGTAGAATTTATAAATGGTATATTGAAATACTTAAGCATTTCAGGAGTCTCCGATCCATCAGCCCAGCCCGCTAACGTGAATAATCTATGTAATTGCTCAACTGGTAAATCCTTTCTTATATCATTATATACTATGTTCATCCCTTCACCTCCTATAATCGAATCTGTGCTCCGTATCATACCTTCACAAACATATTCCTTTATCACATACTCCTATAATACACCTATTGCCTATATAGTGCACCTTTTAAATATCAGAAAACATACTATGTATGTAAATCCTTCGGTATATCAATTATATCATTTCCCTTTGACATATTATATCCATTTTACCAATTGCATCACAGAGGAATAGCATCCTGGGAGTGGCGCTTGGAGGTCCTCTTGGGGAATAGCCGGCAGGGTGCGTTGTGACCGGGTGTAGGATATCCCCTTGGATAATATATGACAAAATTGCAATTGTACTTAGCATGGAAAAATCGATAATAAAAATGAGCATCAAAATAAGGGGAGAGTCGCCATGGAGGGCGACTTAAAGCACTGTATCGAAGTTATATATCTATAACATTCAACAACAGCCCTTGGGTGTAAGGGACAGGACGTCCCTATACACCGACCCGTAAATTGATGCTTAACTTAAGTTCATTTTATTATTGGTTTTTCTGTGCTTAGTACAATCAATTGCAGTCATTTAACCAAGGGGACATCCTACATCCAGTCACAACGCACATTTCCGGCCATTCCCCTAGAGGACCCTACCTCAGCACCACTTTATGATGCTATTCCATTCTGTGACAGCCTTAATTATGCATTCTTTTCGGTATTGGGCTTTTCTAATTCAACGATCGCACTTTTCTTCATTGGAATTCTGCAGTTTTTGTTGTTTCCGAATTCCACAATTACGATTTCATCCATAACATCAATGACAACTCCATAGAATCCACTGGAAGTAAGAACGCTGTCACCTGCTGCCAAAGTAGATAACATCGTCTGTAATTGCTTCTGTTGCTTTCTCTGAGGACGAATCATCATAAAGTACAGTAATCCACCTAACAATGCAATCTGAGCTACAAATATAATAGTCCCTCCGATTCCTCCTGCAGTTCCTGCACCTTCTGCTGCTGTAGTTGCTAAAAATACTGAATTTGTCATTTTATTTCCTCCTGATATCTTAAATTCTATAATTCAATGTTATTCGCTTTCCATATCGCTCCTAACAAATCCTTCGAGTTTCTGCTTCTTATATTCTTTATAATTTTTATTCCGAATGGCTTCCCGGATTTCTTCCATCATATGATTGTAGAAATATAAATTATGAAGTACCATTAAGCGCATCCCTAACATCTCTTTTGCTTTAAGTAAATGTCTGATGTATGCTCTGCTGTAATGTGCACATACCGGACATCCACAGCCCTCTTCAATTGGACGATCATCCAGTTCATACTTTGCATTCATCAAATTCAGCTTACCCATATTGGTATAGGCATGACCGTGTCTTCCATTTCTGGTTGGATATACACAATCAAAAAAGTCAACTCCTCGATCAACTGCTTCCAATATATTAGCGGGGGTTCCTACTCCCATAAGATATACTGGTTTGTGAAGAGGGAGGTAAGGTACCGTCTCATCCAGAATGCGATACATTTCCTCATGACTTTCTCCCACTGCAAGACCTCCAAGAGCATAGCCGTCCAAATCCATATCCGAAATTCTCTTCGCATGCTCAATTCGAATATCTTCAAAGGTCCCCCCCTGATTGATTCCAAAGAGCATCTGTTTCTTGTTAATTGTGTCCTCTAGCTGATTCAAACGGTTCATTTCCTTTTTACACCGTTCCAGCCAACGCGTTGTCCGATCTACCGAATCCTGCATATATTCTCTGGTAGCCGGATGTGGTGGGCATTCATCGAATGCCATTGCAATGGTAGATGCCAGATTGGATTGAATCTGCATGCTTTCTTCCGGTCCCATGAATATTTTACGCCCATCTATATGAGAGTTAAAATAAACCCCTTCCTCCTTAATCTTGCGTAATCCTGCCAGAGAAAACACCTGAAAACCGCCGCTGTCAGTAAGAATTGGCTTATCCCAAACCATAAATTTATGGAGTCCGCCCATCTTCTTTACCACCTTATCACCGGGTCTTACATGGAGATGATAAGTGTTTGATAGCTCTACTTGCGTCCCTATTGCATTCAAATCCATTGTCGAAACTGCTCCCTTAATCGCAGCCGCAGTTCCTACATTCATAAATACAGGAGTCTGGATTGTACCGTGCACTGTTGTAAATTCTCCGCTTTTTGCTCTGCCATCCTGTTCTATTAATCGATACATGTTTTTCAATTCCTACTTTCTAATTCAGATTAAAGTATCAAATGTAAGGCGAGTCCAGATGAATATATATGTCCTATATACACATCAAGACTTTTGACACCCTAATCAATATTGCATATCCATTAATATTATTACCATTACTCCATTTTATAACATTACAAGTATACCTTGAACCACCTATATTTTCAACAAAAATATCAAATTTCATAAAGCTTTCATAATTGTACCAGAGGAGATTCGATAATCCCTAACCTGTCAGTTCTTCTCAGGATATATTTCCTGTACTGCCAAGTAATTGAATTAATTGTTGGAATTTTGATGAAAATAATCTAGACAAAACTACTCCGATATCCTTATAAAGCAGCATAAATTCAATGAATTTACTAAATTTAGTAGGAACTTTGGAACAATCTTGCAGAAAATAGAAAAAATATTGCAATATTATAGAAAAATTGGTAAAATAAGATTATATTTTGTATATAAATATGTATCAATTGACGGAGGTTTACTGAAATGTCGTTTAAAAAGTCCCTACGTATTCTGCTAATCATATCATCCATGATACCCGTAGTACTAGTTTCCGTAGTCGCACATGGATTATTAACGAATAAATTAATCGATGTCAATACACATAATTTACAAAGAAGTGCTGAGACTAGCAAACAAGGCCTGGAAGCGATGTTGAAGACACAGCAAACTGAGGTTTCCCTACTATCCATTCAGGATGAATTAACTTATTTGACTACTATTAGCAACGAAGGCCGCGATGTTGCTCCGGATGCTGTAAATAAGTTACTGCAGAATCGTAAGGCACTCTATGAGCATTGTGAGCGAATTTCACTATATAATCTGGATCATGAGATCATTGCCAGTTCCGATCCAGAATTAATAGGTACTGATACGAATTCGGAGATAACACTTTCTCACATGATGAAAACGAAAAGTATTGCCGTTGCAGTCGATAATGTCAAACCATTATCCAAGGCGGGTGATATCATATATACATTAGAAATTGGCAGTCCGATTATGGAGCCCGGTTCAAATAATGTGATAGGGTATGTAATCAGTACCATTGGAACCTCCTATTTCCGTGAGTTTCTTAATTCGATTTCTTTTGGTGAGACCGGATTTGGAATTTTATTAGATGCAGACGGCACGATATTATATCATCCTAATCTTTCTTCCGTAGGTAAAAACATTAACTATGATAAGTTATCCAATCTGATTTCTTCTTATCAACAGGGCGAGATCAAAGCAAGCGGTCATATGACCTGTTTTTATGAGAATACGAATCAGGCTTATGGATATTGTATTCTTCCGTCTACCAACTGGATTCTGTTCGTAAAGCAGGATATTGCAGAGATACGCTCCATCACCACTATCATATTAGCTTTACTGTTCTTAATCTGTACCATATTAATGGTATTGATCGTTATCTCAGCAAATATATTAGCAAAGAAAATTAGTACCCCCATCATAGCACTGCGTGATGCGATGAGAATTGCTTCCGACGGAAATTTAACTGTACAATCAAATATTAAAAGCAATAATGAGTTCGGTGAGCTTTCTAAGAACTTCAATAAAATGCTCCACATAATAAAAACCAACTATGAAGATTTGGAGTCCATGCATGAAGAGCTGCTCTCTAATGAAGAACAGCTTCGGGCCAACTACGATCATATTGAATTCCTCGCATATCATGACACACTTACCAACCTGCCGAACAAGCTGGCCTTTCTCGATTATGCCAATGCTGTGCTTGTTTCTTCTCCTCCAGAGCAATCTATGCATGCTGTATACTTTGTTGATCTGGATAATTTTAAGACAATTAATGATACACTTGGACATGAATATGGGGATGCTTTATTAGTGAAAACCTCACAGGTTCTCTCTTCCATTATAAACGGTGCTGGTATGCTTGCCCGGGCAGGCGGAGACGAATTTCTTTTATTTAAAGAAAATGTAGGTTCAAAGGATCATGCCTTAGATTTTGCTTCCCTGATTATTGATCACTTTAAAGATCCATTGGATTTGGATGGGGAAGTCGTATACGTCTCAATGAGTATTGGTATATCCCTTTATCCTGATAACGGTTTATCACCAAATGCCTTAATTAAGAATGCCGATATTGCAATGTATAAATCTAAGGATACAGGAAAGAACAAATTTACTTTATTTGATTCAAAAATGGAAGAAGAGCTTAATCGCAATACCATTATTATAGAGGTTCTTCGTAATGCCATTGACAATAATGAGGTATATATTCAGTATCAACCTTTGATGGAATTGAATACAAATAATGTGATTGGCTTTGAGGCCTTAATGCGTATTAACAGCGAGCGCCTCGGCTTCCTCACACCAGGCGAATTTATACCTATAGCAGAGGAAAGCGGCTTGATCGTGGAGCTTAGTTCCTGGTTAATCAAAGAAGCCTGTATGTTTAACAAATCACTTATTGACAAAGGTGCTACTCCAAGACCTGTATCAGTGAATATCTCTTCCGTACAGATTAACCGACCTGGATTTGTAGCAATGCTTTCTGATATACTGGCTGAGACCCAACTGCCACCACAATACTTAGAGCTTGAAATCACAGAAAGCACCCTGGTGTCCTCCATTATGGATGCTACAATGTTATTAAAAACTTTGCAGAATATCGGTGTCAAGGTTTCTTTAGATGATTTTGGTACCGGATATTCCTCCTTAAATTATTTAACCAAGCTACCCATTAATACATTGAAGATTGATAAATCCTTCATTGATAACATCTGTGTAAATGATAAGGATTCCTGTATCGCGGAGTCCATTATACAGCTAGCCCATAGTCTTGATATCCGTGTGGTGGCCGAAGGCGTGGAGCATGAAAATCAATTAGCCTTACTGCGAGCACAACACTGCGATATCATACAGGGATATATCTTTAGTAAACCCCTCCATCCGGCTGAACTTGTTGATATTATTGAAGAGGATGATCTGATCACACAATTTTCATTATTCTAAGTAATTAGCTACCATGAATCAAAAAGCAAGATGCTGTGAGATATCCATGAGTAATCTTCTATCAACGAATAAAACCCATGTAGGCTCATCAGCATCTTGCTTTATTATGTTTTATGACATCCGTTCATTTCATTATGAAATTCATATCCACTAATTTGCTTTCCCTGCACAGCCTAATACATTAACCAGCTTATGCTTAACAACGGCCTTAATATTATTTCTAGCCGGGGTCAGATACTGTCTCGGGTCGAAATGACTGGGGTTAGTTGCCAGATACTCTCTAATTCCCGCCGTAAAAGCAAGTCTTAGATCGGAGTCAATATTTATTTTACATACAGCCATTCTGGCAGCCTGCCTTAACATCTCCTCGGGTATACCAATTGCATCATCCAGCTTACCACCGAATTGCTGAATGATTTTAACATATTCCTGAGAAACAGAAGAAGCACCATGTAATACGATAGGGAAGTTCGGAAGTCTCTTACCAACTTCCTCCAGTATATCAAAGCGAAGCTGAGGCTTTTGACCAGGCTTGAACTTGAAAGCACCATGGCTTGTACCAATAGCAATCGCTAACGAATCAACTCCCGTTCGGCTAACAAACTCTTCTACTTCATCCGGTCTTGTATAGGAAGCATCCTCTGCAGATACGTTTACATCATCCTCAATACCTGCTAATTTACCTAACTCTCCTTCAACTACAACACCATGTGCGTGTGCATATTCCACAACCTTCTTAGTTAATGCTATGTTGTCTTCAAAGCTATGCTTGGATCCGTCAATCATAACCGAGGTAAATCCGCCATCAATACAGGATTTACAGATCTCAAAGTCATCGCCGTGATCTAAGTGAAGTGCAATCGGAAGATCGGTATCGATCAAAGCGGCTTCTACTAATTTAACGAGATAAGCATGCTTTGCATACTTTCTCGCTCCGGCAGAAACCTGTAAGATTACCGGTGCATTCTCTTCTTTTGCTGCCTCAGTAATGCCTTGAACGATCTCCATGTTGTTAACATTAAAGGCACCAATCGCATAACCACCGTCGTATGCTTTTTGAAACATTTCTTTCGTAGTAACTAATGCCATACAATGATCCTTCCTTTCCTTTTGGTAAATTATTTGCAGTTCCTTACAATCGGGGTCGAAAGATTATGTCCTTTTGAAACCCTATTTCTATTATACCACAAAATAATTAAATGAAAAGAAATTTATACATATATTGGAAGGTTACTCGACCTGACAGATTTCAGATCTGATTAACTTGCCAATTTACTTTTTTGGGTATAAAATAGGGATATCTATTGTGAAAAATACAAATCATACCGATATATATAAATAGTGAAAGGATGTTCCATGGAACCAAAGCGAGTTATAGATTCGTTAACAGAGCAAGTTCAAATAATAATGCCCTCTCATGCCAATGGCACAGATAGACTATTCGGTGGTCAGTTGGTTCAATGGATTGACGTTGTTGCGGCTGTCGTAGCCCGTCGTCATTCCGGTTGTAATGTTACAACTGCTGCTATAGACAACCTGCAATTTAAGGCTGGGGCCTTTATTAACAATACTTTAGTATTAATCGGTCGTATCACTTATGTAGGGAGAACCTCTATGGAGGTTCGCGTTGACACCTATGTGGAGGATTTGGCTGGCATCCGAAAAGTGGTGAACAGAGCTTATCTCGTTCTTGTAGCATTGGATGCTGAAGGAAATCCAACTGAAGTACCAAAGCTCATTCTTCAGACAGAAGCAGAACGTGCTGAATGGGAAGCCGGTAAAAGACGCCACTCCTTACGTAGTAAACGTAGAAAAGAAGGATATTAACCACTCTATAAGGAGGTAAATTTTATGTGGCTGCCAAATCTGGTTGGTGGTTCCATAACCTTGCTATTTGGATTGTTTGTAAGAATATTTAAGACAGCTGGTCTGATAGCAGGTTATAACACCCTTCCAGCAAAAGAAAAAGCAAAATACAATGTCAAGAAGCTTTCGAAATATGTAGGAAATCTACTTATCTTTTCATCTCTCATATTACTTCTGGGAGCATTACTTGCATACATAACAAATATTGATTTGATTGTAGTCAGTATTTCCTGGGCACTCTATATCATTGTAATCATAGTTTCTGTTATATCTATGAACATAGGTGATAAGTTTAAAAACACATAAGCAGAACCAATCCTCTTGCATCGCATAGGTTATTATACTAATACAGAATGGATTGGTTCTTTCTAAATGGATTGTATTATTTACTCCATATCATATGCTTTTTTCACCGCATCCTCCAGGGTCATCCCGATAAAGGATTGTGCAGGCAATAATCTGCCACTCTTCTTATCATCAACAAATGCACCCACAGCTATTCCGGGAATACAGCTTTTTACATCATTCGGCGCATGAGGCCCTCCCAGATCGGTTCTGCACCAGCCCGGATCAGTCAGATTGATCATGACATTCGTTCCTTCTAATTTTGATCCCAGGTCCTTAGTAAACTTATCAAGTGCTGCTTTGCTTGCAGAATATCCGGCTTGTTCCGGTTCATTCTTAATACCACTTGTGGTATTAATGATTCTGCCGAATCCCTTTTCAATCATCTTCGGAATTAATCGATAGCAAATCATAGCTGGAGCTATGGTATTAATCATAAAGCTTTGCGTAAAATCCTCCACTGGCGTCTTATAGTAATCCGTCCGATAAGCAATCTGCACCGCCGCATCATTGAATAAGATATCGATGTGCGTACCATTCTGCTCGATTTCATCCAGCATCCTGTTTACTGCATTAATATCCGAAAGTTCAGCCTGAACGGCATACGCCTTCACTCCGAGCTTTTTTACCTCCTCGAGCACTCTTTCCGTATGTGAAATACATCTGCTGTGTAATACCAGATTACAACCATGTTGCGCCATAAAGATAGCAATCTCATAACCTACTCCTCGACTTGCACCCGTTATAAGCGCCCACTTTCCTTTGACATTTGTCATCTTATATTTTCCTCCAAATAAATGCATGCTATATCCCTTTACTTGATTTCATCCGATGTTGTATAAGAATATTGGCACCTTATTTTAATTGATCTAATTGTTCTTTTCGATGTTCCTGCTTTTCTTTCGCATTCCTTAACTGCTCCTTGTTCATATGATCCGAATTATGATTCAAATATCCTTCTTCATAACGGAGTCGTTTTTCTGTATTCTCCTTATAATTGTTATTGTAATTTTCACCATGGGATAGAATGTTTTTCAGATTTTGAATTTCTTCTTCACGTTCCCTATTAATCTCTTTCGCATGCTCGATATTCTTTCTGGAGGAAGAAATGTCAGAATGTTCTTCCAGATGTCGTTCTGTGCGAGTCTTTTTTTCGACCAGATTAATAAGATGATCTACTCTGCGTTCTCTTTCATACCCTTTATTATCATGTTGAATAGCCATAATTTCCACCCTTCTTCTCTTTTTAATATACGAGAAATGATTTCTCTGTACTATTTTCTCCGAAGTGCGCATCTATATACTGAATTCACATCAGTAAAAGCTTTCCTATGTGGAAAATTATAGCTAAAACAAAAAGCAAACACAAGAAAACACACGAACTATCAAGATGGTTCAGGCTACCCCTTTCTTATGTCTCATATAATAAAACATGTATTGCTGTACAATCCCTGCATATCCGGCATACTTCTCCAGCTCAAATTGATTCTGATAGATTTCATCCAGTACCCGTAAAATCCATACATCAACCGGAAATCCGCTAATATGATGTAACCCATATAAGGCAATACAATTTGCTACCTTATCACCTACTCCACGGATCTTCTTAAGCGTCCTTACCGCTTCTTCGAAGGAGATGTGTTTAAGCTCATCCAAGTTAAGTGAGCCTTCGGCAATGGCTTTCGAGATGCTTATAATATATGTATCACGATATCCGGTCTTCAATGCCCGAAGGTCTTCCTTGATGGCTTCTGCTAATACCTTCGGTGCAGGAAAAGTAAAATACTCCTTCCCTCCGCATTTTTCACAAACCTTTCTCTCACCATATCGGGTGCAGATTGCTTCTATGCAGCTTTTAATCGCGGGAATGTTCTTGTTTTGTGAAATAATAAAGCTAATGGCTGCTTCATAGGGTTCCTGCTTCAGAATTCGTATTCCTTTACCAAACTCTGCTGCCTCACTTAGGAACAAATCCTCTCCTTCTATCAAGTTTTTCACCAACTTCCCATAATCATAGGTCAGATCAAAATAGTCCTCCCATAAACGGTGATACTCCTCTTCACTGCAGCTCAGTTCCAACTGATCATCACTAAGCTGGGTTATTTCCAGATACTCACCATAGGCTACTACACCATATTTCATCCGTTCGTCACTATCCTGTACCCGGTTCATACGAAAGCATTGTCCTGATTCTGCAATTTGCATTATATTAAAATTCGAATTCTGTATTATCATTAGATTTCCCTTCTATCAAATTGACATTCATCCGAGAAGATGTATGTAAGATTATTATAGGACAAGCCGACGTTCTGTACAATACTTTCCGTCATGTTCTATCTTAGCAAATCCCTTCCATAAGGGCATATTGGATATAATAACACATTGTGATAATATGTCGAATCCCATATAATTAACTGGAAACAAGATAAGGGTGTCAATTGCCATCAAATAAATGAATCCTAGGGAATATACTCAGATGGCGAAGACCGACTCATGCAAATTTTCATTCAAATAGACCTATCCAATGGAGGAAGGATTATACATATGTTTCTTAACTTAATGTACGTTCACCGTTATTTAATGGGACAGGTTCGAAGAATTTACTTTATGGCTTTACCTGAATCGAAGGAAGATTATAAAAAAAGCCGTATCTGTTACACTACTGCTGACACAGCTGCACAGACAATTGCTCAGCTGGTCGGAGGGACCTTTCTGGCAACCCTGATGTCACACACTGGCATATCCGATGCGAATATTGGGATTATTACTTCCCTCGTCAGCTTAGCAGCGTTATCCCAGTTGTTTCTGATAAACTTCTTCACCCGTTTAAAAAAATATAAGTTTTTAGTTACTGTCACAGCACTGCAACGGAGTTTATTCGCTCTGATCTACCTGATCCCGCTGCTGGGAATTAGTAATAATATTAAATCTTATTTCATTGTGTTACTATATTTTGTCGGACAGATATTTGTTCAGATTGGCTTACCCGCTTCACAAGACTGGATAGCCAGTCTTGTCCCCGGACGTCTTAGAGGAAAGTATTTTTCTATCAAGGATTCTGTAGCGGTATTCGTGGTATCCAGCCTTATGCTCATAGGTGGTATGATACTCGACTACTATAAAGAACGCAATATTTTGACCGGATTTATCATAATCGGTGTATTTATTCTTATCCTTACCGCTATTAATGTAATCGGTTTTTCAAAGATGAAAGAACCCAAGACCTCCTATATCAATGAACATGGTAAGGAAATGCATGGTCGACTGGCGAAAAGAGCAAGAGAAATCGAGAAAGCAGAAACAGCTAACCATACCGGAATCCTAGTCGAACTTAAGGGTGCTTTCTGTGACCGGAGGTTTCGTAAGGTTTTTAGTGTCCAATGCTTATATACCTTGTCATTTTATATCTGTACTCCTTTTATTCCGAGTTATCAGATTAATGAATTGAAGCTATCATATACGTTCATGATGCTTGTTAGCTTTATACTAAACCTGTATCGAATCTACATAGCACCTAAGGTTGGACGAATGGCAGATCGGCACGGAATGGCAAAGGTACTTCGCTACTTTCTTCTGGCACTCGGCTTGAACTTTTTGATCGTAGCTCTTACAATACCTGGGAATGCATATCCTCTGCATATTATCGGTTCTTTCCTTTCCTCCACAGCCTGGGCTTTTGTAGGTATTGGGTTGTTCGGACTACAATTAGATTTTTTTAAAAGCGAGAAGCGAATGATTTGGTTAACCATTACCTCTTCTGTGTCCGGAGTATTTGGATTTGTGGTCTCCATTCTGGGTGGAGCATTACTGAACACTTTGCAGAAAATGAATTTGATTTTCTTCGGAATTCAGATCTATGCACAACAGGTTTTAAGCTTACTTGGCTTTCTCATTCTTCTATTTACTTTCTTCTATATTAAGTATTTTATTGAAACAGAGAAAGTGGATATCAACCGCAAGGATGGGCGTGCATAAATCTAATAGATAAGCCTACTTTCTATCGTATTCTACAAATTTCTGTTTCTGAAGTATTGTATACTATGATTAATTACCATTTTATAGTATAATATGGATATCAATATAACGTAATGTATTCTATTACTTTAACAGCAAGGAGGGTTATCGAATGGAGACAAGACCATATATTTCATGGCAATTAGTCGGAGATTTTATGACCGCCACCTTTGAGAAGCTGGGGGTTCCCCATGAAGAAGCAAAGCTTTGCTCCGATGTCTTAATGGAAAGTGATCGTCGCGGAATTGAAAGTCATGGCTGTAATCGCTTCAAAGCAATTTACGTTGACCGTATACTGGAAGGTATCCAGAATCCGATCACAAATTTTGAGATTGTCAGAGAAACCCCAACCACTGCTGTAGTTGACGGTCATGATGGTATGGGTATGGTAGTTGGAGTGAAATCCATGCAGATGGCAATCGATAAGGCAAAAGTATATGGATTGGGAATGGTAGCTGCACGTAATTCCACCCATTATGGTATTGCAGGATATTATGTAACTATGGCTACTAAACAGGGGATGATCGGAATTACCGGAACCAATGCAAGACCCTCCATTGCACCAACCTTTGGTGTGGAAAATATGCTGGGGACCAATCCTTTAACCGTAGGTTTTCCGACGGACGAAGAATTTCCTTTTGTCCTGGATTGTGCTACCAGTATCACACAGCGAGGGAAAATCGAATACTATGCCCGAACCGGTAAAGATACTCCTAAGGGCATGGTAATTGGACAGGATGGTACCGCCATGACGGACAGCAAGCAAATCCTATCCGACCTTACGAAGGGAACAGCAGCTCTGGCTCCTCTCGGAGGAATTGGAGAAGAACTGGCAGGATATAAGGGTTATGGTTATGCAACCGTGGTTGAAATCCTATCTGCTGCCTTGCAGGCCGGAAGTTACCTTAAGTTACTTAATGGAATCAGTGAAACTGGTGAAAAAGTTCCGTATCACCTTGGTCATTTCTTCCTTGCAATTGATCCGGAGGCTTTTTTAGGCCTGGATAGCTTTAAGAAAACGACAGGAGATATTCTGCGTGCACTTAGGTCCTCAAAGCGAGCACCCGGAGAAGATCGAATTTACACTGCCGGTGAGAAAGAATATCTTTGCTGGCTTGATCGAAAGGATAAAGGAGTTCCGATCGGAGAATCCGTTCAAAAGGAATTTATCCGTATTCGGGATCAGTTTGATTTACCATTCCATTTTCCTTTTGAAGATTAGAATATAATAAACCGGGTTTGTATATCACAAACGTAACTTGATTTTTCTTCCTGTACGTTAATGATATGCAAACCCGGTTCTATATATTGATTAAATTACTCACTTACAAGGGAATAAGCTGAAATCTTTCGAATTCGTAGCGTTACCAGCATGGAAGTTACATATGCTACGATTACTACTCCAATGCCGAATAATACTACCCAGTCCGGTTTTATGATGTAATTAGCCTTCATTATTCCCATACCGCTTTGAAATACTGACATTATTGGATTACTGAATTTCATTCCTATTATACTTCCGATCAATACACCTACGACTACCGGCATTACAAAGCTTATGGATATCTGATTCATAAGCTGTAGTGTCGTAAAGCCTATGGCTTTCTGTATTCCCAACTCCCGCTTTTGACGTGTTACAGCAGAATTAATTACAAAATACAATACCAGGATTACAACTGCAATGGTTAATATAAGCATGGTAATACCTACCTTGGCGAAGATGGATGTATATATTCCTACACCCTCCTCTATGGACTTATCCATGTCCGTTACATAGAGAAGGTCATCACCAAAGGATTGATTGACCCAACTGACAAATTCCGCGGCATTCGCTCCTGATTCCAGGTAAATCTGAAGATTTCTTGGCTGAAATTCCGGATTTAGCTTCCGGTATCCCTCAGTGGTTATGGAAGCATTTAGTCCATTCATATAAAATCCCTGTGTTAAACCAGTGATTAAATATGCTACCTTCTTATCTCCGATTCTTAACTCTATATTATCACCTATTTTTTTATCCATCAGCCTTGTAAGGTAACCAGAGATTGCTATTTCATTCTCATGGATTGGGTACCTGCCATCGTAGATACTGATCGTCTCCTTCTCGGCATAATCATCCATAATAAATAACCTGACCTCTGTCTTGTCACTCATTACAGTCTCTTCATCAATAAAGGTAGTCTTTCTAACGGTCTGATAGCTCCTGATCTCATTCATTCGCTCCGTATTATCCAGCTCTGGATTGAGTACCACCACTGCGTTAGATATTTCAATACCCGGCGTCTCTTCAAATGTCTTAATATCAATTGTTGTATTATAGAACATTACGATAGCAAAGGAACCGGTAAAGGATACGGCAATTAAGATAATTGCGATCATGATTCCCTGTCTCTTATTATTCAATAATGATTTCAGGGCAAGTACGTAAGGAAGACTTCCAACGGATTTATGAAGTGGAACATGATTTTTACGAAAGCTATGCGTATTAATTCCACCCCGTAATGCAATAATCGGATGTAGTTTTTTGATACGACGTGCACTGGTGTAGGCTACCAATATAACAACAATCAGAAGGTATAATAAAGTGATAAAGCATATTCCTCCATTAAATCCCTGTTCCCATTTCAATCCGGACTGCTGGGCAAATACATCGGAGATTATGGAAGGTGTCGTATAGGACAAGCAGATGCCCACTATACTTCCAATCAGCGTTATCGCAGTAAACTGCATTGCGATGGAAATCATAATCTGCCTGTTCGTATACCCAAGCGCTTTTAGTGTACCTATTTTCGTCATATCATCTTCAATGCTATTGCTAATTCGAAATCGAACTACAATGAGACAAACCACTACAATTATAATCGAAAATACTACTATCATTATTGCCATCATCATAGCCATCATGATACGGGACATCTTAATTTGCTCCAAATCAAAGCTTAACAATGTATTCACAATATCGGAACCCGTTGCTACAGATTCCAAACCAGTCATTTCCTTAATTTCGTATTCGATCTCCTTATTCACTTCTTTTAGATTCGCAAATAGAATGGTCGCATCATAATTACCATCCAGCTCTTCCTCAAGAATTTGATAAGTATTATGTGGAAGATAAATGCCAAGAAAGCCTGTTTCATGGGAGCTAAAGTAGATATCCTCTGTAAATCCCTTGATGGTAAAGGTATATTGCTTTCCCTGAAAATCGAACTGAATCTCGTCATTAAGCTGATATCCGGCATCCTCATGATACACATTGGGCAGATAAACAGACATATCTTCTACTGGAAGATGATCTCCGACAAATTTCCATTTGGATAGTGTACGGGGATGATCAGCGTCATTGATTAGAAATGGTCTTTCTTTTAATTTGTCATTATACGGGGTGATTCCCGAAGCCCATAGTGACTCTTCTATTTGTATTTCTGATATGTTCTCATTCTCTGTTACGAATTTCTTCACTTCCTCAGTAAAACAGTTACCAGGCATAAGATAGTATATATTTGATGTATTCAATTCCTTTACGGTCTTTTCAAAATAATTACCGAAATCCAGAAATATAATGAGACCTGCATTCATTAATAAGGCTGCTATCATAAACATTATAAAAAGCGATGCAGAATTTCCTTTCGATTTACGGATATCTGCGAAGGCTAATCTCCATATTTTATACATATAACCCTCCATTCATTAGGCTTTGTCTTATTTCAAGGGATTTACCATCCCATTTCCTCCAGAAACAACCGTAGCTTCTCATGTCGTTCTCGATCCCCATGTATGTATCTTCCCAGATTACACTCACCATGGATTACCCCATCCTGAATATAGAGAATCCGGTTACCTCTTCGTGCGGATCTTAGATCATGAGTAACCATAATGATGCTTTGTCCCTTATTGTTAACCTCGGATAGAACATCCAGTGCTGCCTTCCCTGCTGCGGAATTTAATGCACCGGTAGGTTCATCCGCGAATACAACATTGGGTTGGTTGATCAGTGCACGAACAATTGCAGCTCGCTGCACCTCTCCTCCCGATAACTGGGAAGGAAATTTACTCCATATTGCCTCTCCCAATCCAACCTTTGTTAATAATTCCTTTGCCCGGGCCGTGATCGCTTTTCGGTTATTGCTTATCAGCAAACCGCTCGTAAGAATATTATCAAGGATACTCATGTTATCCAGCAGAAACATCTGTTGAAATATAAACCCACAATTCTTTCTTCGAAAGACAGCCAGCTTATCATTGCTTAACGCTTCAATATTCTTATCCAGGAACCTGATTGAACCCAGGGTTGGTTTATCCATACCGGACAATGCATATAACAGGGTGGATTTTCCTGCTCCGGAGGAACCCATTATTACTGTAAAATCACCTTCATATATCTCCATGTCCAGGTTCTTTAATACATGCTGCTGTGTACCTCCGTTAGAAAAGGTCTTACTCAGCTTTTTCGTTGATATGATTACATTGTTCATATTTACCCTCATCCTTTCTGTGATATGTCTCCCCTGTGAGACGAACCGTTATAATGTATACAAAAAAATAAGACTGTTTACTGATGTTCCTCCATTAATTATAGATGCTTCGCCTAACTAATGGTGGTCCTTTCATAACTTACAGCCTTATTATAATAATCGTTTCTTAACGCATCTTTACTCAGTTCTTAACCAATCCTTAAATCTGTCAGGTAATCAGTAATTTCAGCTTTACCCGAAAGCCCTTCTCTGTATTTTCACATAGTATATCCCCTAACATCTTGTTCATTAAGTATTTTGATATATAAAGTCCCAGGCCTGTTCCGCCCTTTCCTTGTGAATTACCTGCGCGGTAGTACTTATTACACAAAAGTGGCAGTTCATTTTCATTCACTCCGGTTCCATAATCCTGAAATGCAACCTCGAGGAATTCCCCATTGATTTCGACTGATACATCGATGGCAGTTCCTGCATATTTATAGGAATTACTGATTACATTATCAATCACCTGAGCAAGCCTTAGCTCATCCATATGTACAATACACTCCGCTTTCGTGATATAGGTAACCATATCGTTATAATCTGCTTTTTTAATCAGCTCATACAGTACCTGACTGGACTGTTCCGTTACATTAACCTTAAGCTCCTGCAGCTCTTCCAACGTTGCATTGAACATGTTCATAATTAAAGTGTTGATCTGCTCTGCCTTCGAATAGATTGTATTTAGCTGCTTTTGATCCATCATATCCTGGGATTTCGCAGCCATAATCTCTGCAACCGCCATAATGGAGGCCACCGGAGTTTTAATATCGTGACTAAGGGATGCCACCAATTCCTTTTTACTTTGGTTTGCCATACGTTCGCTTTCTCTTGCCTTCTTTAGCTCTTCTCTCATAATGTCAAAGCTTTCGGTAAAAGCACCGAAGATATTCCTCTCATCCATCTCCATGGGAACATCTAGATTTCCCGCTGCAATATGGCTAGCAAATAGCTTTAATCTACGGAAGGGCTGAAAAATGGACCGATCGATATATAAATAGTAAGCCAGACTTGCCAGGGCGGCAAACAGTATCACCATTTCTGCGAAAACAAACAGATAATTGCGATACCTTGTCCATCTTTCTTGAATATCATTATATATAATAAGCTTTCCCAGTACTTCCTCATTCCGCTTAATATCAAAGATCGTATCCCGGTTACTGATTGCTGTATTGATATCCTCATTAAGCCCCCGTCTGGTGGCTTTCACCAGCTTCATGTCATTGTCTAATACAACATAGTCCATCCCATAATCAAGGTCGGTGAGTTGCATTTGGTCGATGTTATCCCAGTTCTTCGCCAAGGATTGGGCAATATCGTTTACTGCGGTTATATCGAGTTTTGTATCCATAGAACGATGCAATCCGCTATAAACCACACCGGAGCAAATACAGACTAATAATATAATCCAGAGTATTATCTTTTTTATACTCATACTCAATCCCTTCCTTAATATGATAACTTGCTATTTTCACTCCAGTGCTATAGCTCAAATGAATAACCAGTCCCCCAGATTGTTTTGATATAGCAAGGATTATTGGGATCCTTCTCAATCTTCTCCCGCAGTCTTCTTATATGTACATTCAAGGTGCCATCCCCAGTTATGGAATCTCCCCAGACTCTGAGAAATAATTCGTCTTTTGTAATGGTACGATTTCTATTCTGAATCAGATAAGCCAACAGCTTATACTCCATGGATTTCAGCTTCACTTCATTCCCTTGATATAACAGCTTCTCGGTCGTAAAGTCGATGGTATAATCGCCAAAGCTGATCAGATTATCCGGATTTCCGCGGTATCTCTTAAGTACAGTCTTCACCTTTGCCAACAATATTTGCAGGGAGTAGGGCTTTGAGATATAATCATCTCCCCCTATATTTAAAGCCAGAAGCACATCATCATCACTTCTTCTTGCACTGATAAATAATATCGGAATATCCGTGGTCTCCCTCAGCTTTTTACATACTGCAAACCCGGATGTCTTTCCCAAATTAATATCCAGTAGGATTAAGTCCGTTGTATTATATTTCAAAAAGTCCTCACACTCTTTTTCATTTGCTGCCCAAAAGGTCTTGACTCCAAACATGTTAAAATACTCACAAGTACTTTGTGATAAAGCCTCCTCATCATCCACAATTAAGCAGTCGTACTTTGGCATATCTTAAGCCTCCTAGAAGTGGTATCAATACATTTACTTTACTCTAATACTAGAACATTTTCATATAAATGGCAAGAAATAAAATGCTTCATCGCCGTGGCCTCAACTAAAGTCACATATCGATTATTTCAATTTTTTCATTGACAACCGAAATATTGTCAGCTATAATTACAGCTGACAAGACAGCTATCATGTCTGAAAACTGGGACAAATAAAAGAATTATTGCCTGAAGGCATCAATTGGAGGTAAGTATGACAAATCAAATGAACAAAATCAAATCAATGACAGTTGCAGCAATGTTATGTGCAGTGGGAATTATCATCCCGATGTTTTCCCCTTTGAAAATATTAATTGAACCGGCATCCTTTACCTTAGCAAGCCATGTAGCAGTATTTATCGCTATGTTTATATCTCCTGCCGTTGCAATTTCTGTTGCGGCGATTACCGGTGTCGGATTTTTCATTGCTGGTTTTCCTATGGTTGTTGTATGGAGAGCATTAACCCATATCATATTTGCTACACTAGGAGCATTGATGTTAAAGAAGAACGGTAATATCCTATTATCATTCAAAAGCTCCATACCATTCGCATTATTAATCTCTCTGGTTCATGCGATCGCGGAAGTATTCGTATCAACCATATTCTATTTTGGAGGAACCGCTGATACTACCACCTATATTGTGAATGTACTTCTGCTGGTTGGTGTAGGAACTGTCGTACACAGCTTATTTGACTTTGCAATTGCTGTTGCTGTTTGGAAGCCACTACAGCATGTGATTAGCATTCCTGCCAATGCTAAGATTAAGGCTAGATA
This sequence comes from Variimorphobacter saccharofermentans, assembly GCF_014174405.1. GTDB lineage: Bacteria > Bacillota > Clostridia > Lachnospirales > Lachnospiraceae > Mobilitalea > Mobilitalea saccharofermentans. The sequence continues at coordinate 3,409,399 of NZ_JACEGA010000001.1, forward strand.
GATTACTACAAATTTAATCATTTTTACTACGAGATATACATTTTCCATAATGTTATATTAAGCGGCTGATGAAAGCTGTAGTGCGGAGATTATATCCTTTCCTAATCTCTTTCACTACATTTTCCATCAGCCATTATTGATTCGATAAGTTGTTTTCTACTAAGTTGTTTTCACAAATTTATAAATTCTATTGTAATTTATTGTGGCTTGTCTTAAACTGTTGTTGTATATCATACTTACTTTCAATATATAAGGTAATAGTTAAAATCCAATTACATACTAGTATTACACCTGTACTATTACTGATATAAAATAATGAATAAAGAGGGTATTAACAATGAAACAATTTCTAGATCAAGATTTTCTGTTATCGACAGATACCGCAATCCATTTATATCACAATTTTGCTGCTAAGCTGCCTATTATTGATTATCATTGCCATATTAACCCCAAGGAAATTGCTCAGGACAGGCGTTTTGATAACATAACCCAGATATGGCTTGGCGGAGATCACTACAAGTGGCGCTTAATGCGTGCGAATGGATTAGATGAAGCATACATTACCGGGAACGCATCGGATAAAGAGAAATTTATAAAGTGGGCAGAAACCTTAGGCAAATCCATCGGTAATCCACTCTATCATTGGAGTCATCTCGAATTACAACGTTATTTCGACTATCACGGAGTGTTAAATAAGAACACTGCAGAAAAGGTATGGGAATTATGTAATGAAAAGCTCGCAGATAAGTCCATGAGCGCTCGTAATATCATAAGAAAGTCCAACGTAACACATATCTGTACAACGGACGACCCTGTGAATCGCTTAGAATGGCATCAGGAAATATCAAAAGCTTCTGAGTTTGATGTCAAAGTTTTTCCGGCTTGGCGACCGGACAAAGCCATGAATATTGAAAAAGAGGATTATCTTCAGTATCTTGATACCTTAAGTAATGTATCTGGAATCCAGATTACCAGCTATGATTCCTTAATGAATGCATTAAATAAGCGTATTGAGTTCTTCCACAGCCAAAATTGTCGTATTTCTGACCATGGTCTTGATTATATCATGTATGCACCTGCTTCAGAGGATACTATTCGCTCCATATTTGCAAAGCGTCTAAACAATATTCCTCTCACTGAGCAGGAAACGCTCCAATTTAAAACCGATTTCCTAATTCAAATGGGGAAAACATATCACAAATATGGGTGGGTTATGCAGCTTCACTATGGATGCAAACGCAATAATAATTCCCGTGCATTTCAGGTACTGGGTCCTGATACTGGCTTCGATTGCATCAATAATTATGCTCCGGCAGCACAGATGGCAGACTTTCTGAACGCGTTGAATATAAAGGACCAGCTTCCCAAGACGATTATTTATAGCCTGAATCCTACGGATAATGCTGCTATCGGAACCATAATCGGATGTTTCCAGGATTCCAGTGCTGTTGGAAAGATCCAACACGGAAGTGCATGGTGGTTCAATGACCATAGAACAGGAATGACCGATCAGATGACTTCGCTGGCTAATGTTGGTTTCCTGGCAGGCTTCGTCGGAATGCTTACTGACTCCAGAAGCTTTCTGTCCTATCCAAGACACGAATATTTCCGCCGAATTCTCTGTGATTTATTCGGAAAATGGGTAGAGAACGGTGAATATCCTCAGGACTATGAAACCCTGAAGGAGCTTGTAGAAAATATCTCCTATTATAATGCATACCATTACTTCGGATTTGATCAACTGAAATAAGAAAGATCTCTGTCCATGAGCTTCCCGGTTATTGTGGTTGCGTTTATTTTTCTTTTTAATTATATACCCCTGAAAATCAGATCTAATAAACTTCAGTCTATAGATAGCGATCTGATTTACAGGGGCTTTTGTGTATTAGCTATAATATGTAGCGTTCTTTATTATTATTTTCATTCCTTATTCTTCATACATTTATAGAGCATTATCCTTAATGTATTTTATAAGTTCATCAACCTGGGTAAATGCCAGAGCCACCACTGTATCAGCCGCTCCATAATATATAGCAATTCTACCAGTCGCAGCATCCTGCAAGGTTGCACACGGGAAAGTAACATTCGGTACATCTCCCACACACTCATATATTTCTTCCGGGTGGAATATAAACGGTTTACATCTGTATTTTACCTTCCAAGGCTCATCGATATCCAGAATAGCAGCACCCATAGAATAAATCATACCATTGCAGGTTGTTCCTACTCCATGGAAAATAAGCAGCCAGCCTTCGTCCGTCTCAATCGGAATGGGGCCTGCGCCAATCTTCGTCCATGCCCAGCCTTCCGCCTTCATGACATAACGATGATAACCCCAATGCTCCATATCAGGACTTTGGCTGAGATACATATCACCGAATGGAGTATGTCCGTTATCGCTGGGACGAGAAAACATCATATACTTGCCGTTAATCTTACGTGGGAACATTACCCCATTCCGATTAAATGGAAGAAATGCATTTTCTAATTGATAGAATTTCTTGAAATCATAGGAATAAGCAACCCCGATTGTAGGACCATGATAATTGTTGCACCAGGTAACATAGTATCTGTCCTCAATCCAGCATACACGTGGATCATAGCCACATGCAACACCAACCTGTTCTTCCTTCTGATTGAATAAAGGCATTGGATCATGTTCAATATCCCAATCGATACCATTTTGACTCTTTCCTAAAAACAAATGTTGCTGCATCGCTTTATCATCGCTTCTAAAAATGCCAACAAATGCACCATCCTTAGCGACAACAGCACTATTGAATATACTATTGGCACCTGGTATCTGGTGTCTGTGAATAATCGGATTATTACTGTATCTCCAGACAATATCATTACAGCCTTGTGGTCTTTCCTGCCACGGTATATTGGGTAAATTCGCACCTATTATCATAATAACCTCCATTGTAATTTAATAAATGTACTGTGCATTAATCGTGCATTCATAGTGCATTTTATGTACCCTATTATACCAATGTAATACCAATTTGTCCACCCTTTCTTGTTACTTTTACGATAATTATCATTTAACGCAAAGGATGGCGTATTTAGATCAGAACCACAAAATAAAATCCATTGAGTAGTTTGACAAATTCTTGATAAACTATTATAATGAAGCCCTAAGATAGGTTTTTAATTTAATTAAATATATTTTATTTACAGGAGGATAACTTATATGGCATTAGTGTCTGCAAAAGAAATGCTAACAAAGGCAAAACAAGGAAAGTACGCTGTTGGTCAGTTCAATATCAACAATCTTGAATGGACAAAGGCCATCTTATTAACAGCAGAAGAGATGAAATCACCCGTAATTCTTGGTGTGTCAGAGGGTGCCGGAAAATATATGTGCGGTTATAAAACAGTCGTAGGTATGGTAAATGGCATGTTAGAGGAATTAAAGATTACAGTTCCTGTTGCTCTTCACTTAGATCACGGTAGCTATGATGGAGCTCTCGCTTGTATCGAAGCAGGATTTTCTTCCGTAATGTTCGACGGTTCTCATTATCCCATTGAAGAGAATATCAAGAAAACCAAGGAATTAGTATCCATATGTAACAGCAAGGGTCTTTCTATTGAAGCAGAGGTTGGATCTATTGGTGGTGAAGAAGACGGTGTTGTTGGAGCTGGTGAATGCGCAGATCCCAATGAATGCAAGGCAATTGCTGATTTAGGTGTAACAATGCTTGCTGCAGGTATTGGAAATATTCATGGTAAATATCCTGAAAACTGGCCGGGTCTTAGCTTCGAGACTTTGGATGCTGTTCAGCAAAAGACAGGTGACATGCCTTTAGTACTTCACGGAGGTACCGGTATTCCTGAGGATATGATTAAGAAAGCGATCTCTCTTGGTGTAGCTAAAATCAATGTAAACACAGAATGCCAGTTAGCTTTCCAGGAAGCAACACGTAAGTACATTGAGGAAGGCAAAGATTTATCCGGCAAAGGCTTTGATCCTCGTAAATTATTAGCTCCCGGTTTTGAAGCAATTAAAGCTACTGTTAAAGAAAAAATGGAATTGTTCGGATCTGTTGGCAAAGCTTAATTATGTAGTAACATAAGTAATTATATAAATAACACTGGATTTTGTATCACGATCGGAGTGACAGGATATAGAATCTCAGTGTTATTTCTATTATAATCCAGGATATTACTATGAAATATATATCACAATATAATATCACTATTTCATGGAATGTTGTAAATCTATGCAGCATAAGGGATATCACAGACTGTGATTTTATTGTTGAATTACATTTTTTGTAAATTATCCACGCAGCATTGTTGATAGTGTGGATAAATGGTAATTTTTTACTGATGGTGCAAAATAATACATATTTTTATTATTTTATATATAGATAGCAGATAATGATCCGCTCTAGTATGGTTCAAATATTATATGGAATACGACTTTACAAAACCATTAATAATGGTTAATATTATGATATATATAACAGAACATAAGATAGGAGAAATGGTTATGCATAATATATATGAAATATCCCCAAGTATTTATTGGATTGGTGGCAGTGATCGACGTTTGGAGCGTTTTGAGAACATGTTTCCATTACCTAACGGCGTAGCATATAATTCATATTTGATATTGGATGAGAAAACAGCTGTCTTAGATACCGTTGATTCTTCCATTAGTGCTCTTTATCTTGAGAACATTACACATGCGCTCAATGGCAGATCTCTTGATTATCTGATTATAAATCATATGGAACCTGATCATTGTGCAAATATCGAAGAAATTGTACGAAGATATCCGAATGTAAAGTTGGTCGGCAATCAAAAAACCTTTCAGTTGATGAGGCAGTATTACAGCCTTGACATGTCTTCCAATTACTATGAAGTGAAGGAGGGAAATGAACTCTCACTTGGAAGCCATACCTTACGCTTTTATTTTGCTCCTATGGTGCACTGGCCTGAGGTAATGTTTACCTATGAGACTTCTAAGGGCATACTGTTCTCGGCAGATGCCTTTGGATCCTTTGGTGCCTTTGCAGGTAATCTTTTTGCTGATGAGGTTGAGTATGATAGTTATTATCTGGATGAAGCCAGACGTTACTATACCAATATTGTAGGAAGATATGGCCCACAGGTACAGGCAATTATGAAAAAACTGGCCGGTCTGAAGATTACCATGATTTGCTCCTTACACGGACTTATCTGGCGTGGTGAAAATATATCCTATATTCTTGACAAATATGACTTATGGAGTCGTTATGTACCCGAGAAAAAAGGAGTTGTACTGGCATATGCCTCCATGTATGGTAATACCGAGAATGTCATGAATTCATTGGCCATAAAGTTGGCAAAACGCGGGATCAAAGACATGCGTATGTATGATGTTTCCAAGACTCATCCATCCTATATCATATCCGACGTATTTAAATATAGTAATGTGGTATTTGGTTCTCCAACCTATAATATGCATTTATACTTTATGATGGATTCCTTATTAAGGGAACTCGCTGTCCTTGGAATTAAAAACCGCAACGTCACTTTACTCGGCAATCATTCCTGGTCTTCTGCAGCACTCAAGGGGATGACAGAAATCGTTGAATCCATGAAGGAGATGACTCTTGTCGGTACACCCATCGATATTAAGTCTACCTTAAAGCCGGAAAATGAGCATGAGTTAGATGCAATTGCTGATGCGATTGCTGAATCTTTAAAAGAATAAAATGCCTTTGTATATATAAGCAGGGATTATAATTTACCTCATACGCAGACGGAAGTATCTTCTCCGATACTGCGTTATGGCAAATCATAATCCCTGCTTATATTTATTACATTCGCACCTTGATTTAAGTCAACACTTCTTATAACATGAATTCCTCTATTACATATGCTACGCCATCTTCTTCATTGGAATAGGTAACGTAATCTGCCTCCGACTTGATTTCTTCAAATGCATTTCCCATGGCAACTCCTAGTCCGGCATAACGTATCATATCCAAATCATTTCCTGCATCGCCCACGCATATTACTTCCTCACGATTTAGACCAAGCTGTGTGGCAACAGCAGAAACTCCTGTTCCCTTATTCACCGTTTTGTCCAGGAACTCTAAAAAATACGGAGCACTTCGAAGTATTGTGTATTTATTTTTGATTGAAGCTGGAAGCTTAGGAATGATTTCATCCAACTTATCCGGTTCATCAACAAACATCACCTTTACGATAATGGTTGAAGCATCTATCTCTTCAACTGCACCTTCAATAATCGGTATCTGATTTATACTGGATTCAATCTGAGTAAAAGGATTGTTTTTCGGTGTTAGCACACTCTGATCGGTGAGAGCATGAATGTTCACACCTAATTCCAGACTTAGTTTATACAGTTCTTTATAGGCACTGAGAGATAATGGCTTATTATATATGATCTCTTTCGATTTTGTACTCTGAACAAGTGCTCCATTAAATGCAACAACATAATCATTTTCATCATATAAGTTCAATTTCTCAATATATCTCATTACGCCGTTTAACGGTCTTCCTGTTGCCAATACAAGCTTTTTTCCCTTTTCCTTCAAGCGATAGATTGCTTTTAACGATCTTTTTGATATTTCCTTTTTTTCATTAAGAAGTGTTCCGTCCATGTCGACTGCTATCAGTTTATACATCTTTTCCTCCAATAAAACTCCAATTGCTTTAGAAAATATCATAAAACGACGAAAAAAGCAAGTATGGAATTCTATTTTACCGGTGTAAAGGTAAGCTTTGCATTCTCGGGCGCTGAGCCGGTGTGTGACCAGACGATGATCTTCGTACCATTACTGCTCTTCTGTCCTGAAGCATTGACAGCTAATTGCTGCTTCCCATAGTCCCTGATGGTACAGAATTTACTGTACTTATTTATGCGCCATGCATGGGCAGTATTAGAAACAATCAGCTGGTCACCATCTTTGGAGGATCCCTGTGCAAGGTATTGTCCGCCCTCTGTCATAATTACATACTTAGGACCACGATCCTTATCATAATTGATCAGCTTGACGGTAAACTTATCTGCGGGCTCAGTGTCCCATAGCTCAATATAACCATTCACAATCTTTAGATACTTCCCATAGACACCTATGGTATATGTGCCATTATCCAGTAAATCTCCTGTAGCAGCCGTGTCCAGAACCATAACCTCAAAGGAAACATCTGTCTTCACTCCATCATAGTAGCACTCCATTTTCTTAATTCCCGCAGCTGTGAATTTATATCCATCTGTAACCTTGACCGTATTAGACACCAGAAAATGAACCTTGGAGTTGTCAAGTACTTTCCGTGTTCCATCAATATCCTCTGAATGTAGTATAAAGCCCTTGATTTCAAAAGGCTCGCCAATTTTATAGACTTGTTTGCCGGGATACTGGATTAGACGATATTTTAATGTGGAATTATAGGGCGAAGGTTCATATTTTGTTAAAGGCGTAGTAGGTAGTTTGCCACCTCTTGCCAGTCTTGAAGCATTCATATAGCCGACCCTTCCATCCTTTACCACGATAGTAAGATCCTCTCCATAATATACTCTCTTACCATTATACATTCCCACGGATGCATTTCTTGGGAATACAATCTTGCCGTCCGGTCCTACATAATCATAATTTACATTATAGAACAGACCACGACCAGATGCACTAAAGGTTAGATAAGACGGAGTGATTACTTCTCCTTTATCATTCACAAGGGCGTATAAGCTTGGACCTAGCTTTGCTGCAAAGGTACCTTCTATTATCGCTCCTATAGAATAGTAGGAACATGGTATCAGCATCTTCCCTGTTTTCAAATCAAACAAACCGTATAAAGCGCTTCCACTGGAATCATCAGCAGCTACAAAATAATCCCCATCTTCATTAATTATCCAATACTTACATGGCAGAAGCACTTTTCCCTTCGTATTCACTATACCACATTTCCCATTCTGCTTAACTAAGGCATATCCATTCTTTGCTCTTGTCCACTGATCAGTTACTGCATAATCATACTCGAAGGGTAGAAGCACCTTGCCCTGTAGATTTACAAGTCCCCATTTTCGATTGCCTTTCTTATCCGTTTGTGTCACCCAAAGGGTATCATCTACACTTACTTTGGAGAAGGCTTCCCACCAGTTAAGGGTGTACGGGGAATTAAGGTTCTTATGAGTATATGCCTTGCCTGTTTTTATTGATACGACACCGGTGTAGTTTCCCTTCTTATCCTGAATATGGAAGTATCCATTCCCAATGACTGTCTCCGATGTCATTTGATCAACTACCGCATTTTCAGATTTAGGTATTTTAGAACCATTCATCTTGTAAATATTACCGGCAACGAATGCCTTATTTACCGAGTCATATTTTGGACCAAATTCATAATCAAATTCAAACGGTAGAACTGCCTTATTCTTTATATTAATAACACCAACTCTGGCACCACCCTCTTTCTTGCCACCAGATACATCCTTTGCTGTAATAAATAAATTATATTCCGGAACAATCTGCATATTGGCATCAGCAGGATACCATCCTGTAGCAGAATTTCCACGGATACCACCGTGATACTGAGCTTTGATAACCACTCCCTTATTCCCTACTACACCGGCTGCAAGATACTTACTAAAAGAGATCGTGCCTCCGTCCCTTTTTAAGGTCAGTTTTTCCTTTTTTACCTGGTGATAAATCATATAGGGTCCCGCTTGCGGATAAATACCATTATAACGGTAGGGATAGGGACCACCGGAAAGAATTTCCTTACCATTTTTATCAATCACTTGAGCATAAATTAGATATGCATAGCTCTTACTCGGATTGGGATTTGATACACCCTTTGACAAATCTACCGTTTCTACCTTTCCTGTAGGTACCAGGGCATATCCTCCGTTAAAATCGTATTGCACAGATATTCGATTGCTGCCAATATTTTTATAATAGTCGGAGCGGTCATCCGCTATATCCCATTCAGCACTGCGGCTTAATGGCTCATAATTAGCGGGAGTACCTTGAGCTGTTGCATCAGAGCCACTAACTGGGTATTTTGGCTTTACAATTTCCTTACCCTTCTCAAAGTTCCAGTAGCCAAGATAATACTTGTCACCTGTTTTTTTGATGATACGGCTGATACCTTCAACCGGTAGTCCTACCGCATGATATTGGCAGGGAATGACCTCCTTACCCTTGGTATCCAAAAGCCCCATTTTTCCGTCTCTTACCGCCTGAACATATCCATCAACGAATATGGTTTCCCTTAGTGGTTGATCAAGCGAACTATCTTCCTTCGCTGATATGTAATATGCCTCAATCTTATCATAGATCGGTTCTACGGCAAATTTACCGGTAGAGTCCACAAGGCCATATTTGATGTTAGAAAGGCTTCCATCTTTCGCTGCGTCTCCCACAGGTACCTTACGAAGTCCGTGATCAAACATAGCTTTCAATGTCTTTTTATATTCGTTCTCGGTACCTAGCCAGGTAACATCCTCATCGTTAAAATTCTTTGATGCTGCCGAAGCCGTCAGTTGTATCTGGGGCAGTATCATACATACAATCAGGATCATACTGAGTAATCGCTTTTTCATAAAATACTGTCTCCTTTCCTTTTATTGCTTAAATTGCTAAAAATATGTGAGGTCTTACCAGCCTTTGCGGTCAGACGCAGATGATGGAAGTCCTGATAGGTCTGAACCTTTATGATATCCTGGTAAGCCAGGGCGTAGGTGGAAAATCTATCCGTCTCAAAGGTAAATAAATGCGTTACCGGATCATAGGTTCCTTCTATTCTGCTTACCTCTCCGTTATGAACACGAAGTACATAAAACTCCCTGATTCTTACTTCACTCGTATTTCGAAGCTCTTCCGGTATTTCGATGCTAATACTGATTTTATCCTTGGTCTCGGTAACCTTTGTCTGTTCCTGGCTACCAACCTGCTTATACAGAGTCAAATCAATAAATAGCACCGGTATATCTGCCGCCTCATCTCCTGTAATACCATTTTCTTACTTATTCTTGTTCTAAAAGTTCTTGTAATCTTAGGGTTTCTTCCTCAGTAGCAGAGCGAATATGCTTTGCTTCACATGCTGGGCATTCCTCAATCTCTCCCAATCGATTGAAGATAAAGCCACAGATCTCACAGATGTATATCATATTACCCTCTCCTTTCCTATCGGACGAAATCCCATAATATATGCTGGAATACGATTCATGGGTTTTTTTATAAGAGAGTTATAACTTTTCTCTACTTCTCTATAAACCATGAGTTTATTCTCTAAAATTAATTGTGCTGCTGCGTCATTCTCCCCTCCTCGTTCCTGCATATGCAATCTTCGATGCATTTGCACTTGCTCGCTGATTATATCAAGGCTTTTCTTCTTTGCAGATACTTCTTTATAACTCACAGCAAACCACAATATAATAAATGCTGTAATGCAAACTCCCGCGATAAACCAACCAAGCGTAGCCGCTGTCACAAATCATCACCTCCCACTTCTTGTAGTATCATTATCAGTTAACACAATATTATCAGATTTTTTTCACTGAAAACCATCTACCGCACGAATCGTGTCTCCTACCGCACGAATCGTAATATACTGTCGTTTAAATCATTTTTGGGGTTAATTGCAAAATCACTTTCCTCCTTTTGTAATCGAGTTTCTAAAATTTACCTAGTCTTTTTCTTCTTGTTTCCTATCAACCCAAGAATCTGTAACAATTGCACCTTATTTCAACTATATTTGTTATTATAGCGTAAAATTTTTGTAGGAAAAAATAAATAAAGAATAAGAGAACACCAAACTTTGTGTTAAGATTAAGTCATCACACAAAACAAAACATAAAGGAAGGTGTTCTCTTATGATTAAAAGTATACAACATTTTGAAGAGGTTGGCATTAGAAATCTTGAAAAAGAAGTAGAAAAATTTTTGAAGAATCCAAAGGATATGGCTTCCTTTGTCTATGGAATTCAAGACAACATAATTAAGCTTGGTCTGGATATTATTAAAGAAACACTAGAAAGCTGTGATGAAACGCTAAGGAATAGTGGAAAGAGGAAAAAGGATTGGCAAATCGTAAAGAAGGATGAAAAAACTCTTATCACATCATTAGGAAAGGTCTGTTTTGAGAAAACCTTATTTAAGAATAAGGTAACTGGGGAAAGGGGCTATCTCTTAGATCGGATATTAGGTATTGAAGGGCATGAAAGATTAACTGAGGATGCAGAAGCAAAAATGCTTGAAGAATCAGTTGAAACATCCTATCGTAAGGCAGGTCAGGCAATCAGTATAAGTGAAATTGTAAGCAAGCAGACGGTGAAGAATAAAATTCATAGCCTTGAGTTTCAAAACGAATATAAAGATTTACCTAATAAGAAAAAAGTAAAATACTTGTACATAGACGCAGATGAAGATCATATATCCTTACAATTCCGGGAACGGAAAGGGGATCTTGTGAAAAATGATAATCATGTGAAGAATAACTGCATAATAACCAAAATCGTCTATGTATATGAGGGAATAGAAAAAGAAGGTCCGAAAAGTAAACGAAATCGGCTTATAAATCCTTACTACTTTTGTGGCACATACTCTGGAGAAGATAATAGTAAACTTTGGGATGAGGTGTATGACTATATACGTTGTAACTACGATATAGACAGCATCGAGAAAATATATCTAAATGGAGATGGAGGAGGGTGGATAAAAGCAGGAAAAAGAAGACTGGCCGGACTTACCTATGTTCTGGATGAATTTCATTTAAACAAGTATATGATACGAGCCACATCACATTTACTGGATTCAGCTGAAGAAGCACGTCAGGAAATGTTTAAAACGATGAGAAGTGGGACGAAGAGAGAATTCGAAAAAGTGATAGAAAAGATTTTGAAGGTTACAGACGGAGAAGCAACCATAAAGAGAGTCAAAGAGAGTAAAGAATATATTCTCTCTAATTGGTCTGCAGTGAAAGTTCGTTTAGAAGAAAAAGAAGGTATAGTGGGATGTAGTGCAGAAGGCCATGTCAGTCATGTGCTGTCCTCAAGGATGAGTTCAAGACCAATGGGATGGAGTAGGATGGGTGTAGATAAGATGGCACATTTAAGAGCGTATTATTATAATGGTGGAGATATGCTGGAATTGGTAAGAAAACAGAGGAGGCAGACAAAGGCTGCAGGAGCTGAAGAAAATGATATAATAAGCTGTGAGGAGGTTCTTCGTTCTGAGAAGAATAAACGTAATGAACTGGGTAAGTATATGGAAAGTATAAGCCATAGTGTGAGTGCTGATGTAAGGAAATATGCATGGTTTAACGCCCATATATGGGGCTTGTAAAAGAATATATAAAAAGGTATAGTATAGGTGTGAATTCTAAAACACATCTTTGGTGAACTTCGCCTCTCTATTTCCTACAGTATAGTTACGCAATCATTTGTTATTCGCATTATTGATGCGATTGTCGCTTTATGTTAGAATATGCTTAAAGTCTGACATAAACGGAGGCGATCAATATGCATATAGCTGTTTGCGACGATAATTTGGATGAACTTTCCCGTATCTCCTCTTTATTGGAGGATTACTACCGGGAGGTGGACAGCTCAGTTACATACGAAGCCTTTCACAATGCTACTGATCTTATAGAGACTATGAAAACCAGACAATTTGATCTATTACTTTTGGACATCCTTATGCCCGGAGTGACAGGAATGGATGCTGCGAAAGAAATTCGCAATACAGGCAGCGAAATTCCAATTATTTTCCTTACCTCATCCCGTGAGTATGCAGTGGAGAGTTATCGTGTCGGTGCTACAGATTATATATTGAAACCGGCATGCAAGGACGAAATATTTCCTTCTATTAGCAAACAGCTTGCCAGGTTTACGCAAGAAGATATGTATCTGACACTGAAGACAGGAAGCGGCATTGTAAAGTTGCCATTTTCACAAATTATATATGTGGAAGTTATCAACCGCTCCGTACAATTTGTTCTGACAAAAGGCGAAGTGCGAGAAGCATATGGTTACCTTGCCGATTATGAAAGTGACCTGTTGTCATACTCCTATTTTCTTAAGCCTCACCGATCTTATATCGTGAACCTTCGCCAGGTCACTGAGCTGAATAAGAAGGGTTTTGTTACTACCATCGGTAAAACGGTGCCTGTGGCAAGGGATGCCTTTCCCAATGCAAAAGCAGTATATATGAAGTATTTGCTATCACCAAGTGAGCGGAGGACTATATTATGATGGATACTATTATTGTTTTATTCCGTTCCGGTATTGTTTTGGTGTTTGGTGTAGCGGTATCTATTTTATTTGCCGGTGTACAACGTTCACGGAAAGGTAATCTGGCAATCATTATATTCTATACATTTATACTTTTAATTCAGATATTATGCTGGCAGGCGCTGGGCTTACAGACCACAATGAAGCTGTACCCCTTTATTACTCACTTGCCGTCAATTATGTTTATTGCCCTATATTTCAAACGCCCATGGTCGATTTCATTCAGCAGTGTGCTGACAGCATATCTTTGCTGTCAGATACCCAAGTGGATCGGTTCGTTATCTGTTGCAATTTTCGGAAATCGTTATGCAGACCATATAGCTTACCTTATTGCTATGTGTGTCGTATATTATTTTCTGAATAAATATGTGGCTGACTCAGTAATACGGCTAGTAGAGCGATCAACACGCTCCTGCCTGCTTTTTGGTGCAGTGCCTCTTTTGTACTATTTGTTCGATTATGCCACTACCATTTATACAAATCTGTTGTATACTGGTGCTCGTGAAGCAGTGCAATTTGCTCCTTCTGTAATATGTACCTTCTACTTAGTATTTGTGCTTCTATACACCAATGAATTTCAAAAGCAGAGCATAGCACAGCGAGAGAGGGACATTCTTATTTCCCAGCTACAGCAGTCACAATTGGAATTGGACATCATGCGTCAGATGCAAAACAATACCATAATCTATCGTCATGATATGCGTCACCATCTGTCACTGATTGGTGGCTTTGCTGCCGAAGGTGATCTTCAGAAAATCAAAGATTATCTTGCCAGTACAGTAGCTGATATTGATTCATTAACTCCAGTACGTTATTGCGAGAACGAAACTGTTAATTTAATTTTGTCCAGCTTTGTAACAAGAGCGAAAAGGTACCGTGTTCTTCTACAGACTGATGTCAAACTACCGAGGGAACTAGGAGTGAATGACACGGAGCTATGTGCTCTACTCTCCAATGCGCTGGAAAACGCCATTGCAGCTGCTGCCCAGCTGGAGGATGAGAAGCTTCGCAAAGTTTATTTTCATGCGATTATCAACGGTGATAAATTGGTAATTTCCACGGAAAACGCTTATGTGGGAGAAATTCATATAGATGGTGAACTACCTATGTCATCAAAAAAAGAAGCCGGACATGGCTTCGGAATCAAGAGTATAGTTGCTATAGTGGAGCGTTACGGAGGATTATATTCCTTTGAGACGGAGGGCGGGGTATTCATCATGCAGATTATGATACCTCTGGGTAAGGAGAAACATGGCGTATAATATAATGGGCCTGATTGGTTTTAGTCTATTACATATAAATGGAGAAACATATAATTGAAGCAAGCTTCTGAAGTACTAAAGAATTATCAATATAGATACTTAGTAAAAAGGGGCTGTTGCATAATACATTTGCAGGGAATATGACTTACCATAATGCACTGTCGGAAGAGCAGATTGCTGTATTTTGTGTGAATCATGCGATTATTTATATTTGCATGAGACATACAAAATCAGCAATATGTTCTTCCGTCTGTGTGTGAGGTAAGTCATATTCCCTGCATGTATATTGTGCAACAGCCCCTTTTTGTATTATTACTGTCTTACTCTAATATATATTCTTCCTACTTCAATGCCCTGCTCATCCAAAGCAGTTATGTAAGTTAATCCTTCATTTACAGCGGTGACCTTTCCTTTATTGGATACAGTCGCTATTGTAGGATCATCAGCTACCCAGGTTACCTTATCCGCATTTGCCAAGTCTCCTACCGTCAGCCTGCAGGTTTCTCCTATATGCAGGTCTACAGATAACTGTAATTCAAGATCTACTACCAATACATTAATTCTATCCGTATAGGAACCATCGGCATTAACGCATGTTATCGTAGTGTTTCCTGGCTTTAATGCTTTCACTTTTCCATTTGCATCTACTGTTGCTATTGCCTCATCAGAAGAAGTCCATTCTAATTCAGTATTATCCTCTAAATCATCTGATACGCTTAGTTGTTTCTCTTCTTTTACTTCGAGAACTAGTTTTAATACTTTCTCTGGTGCTACATATAATGGTGTAGCAGCTACTTCATTTGAACGGCGGCTCTCTCCATCTTTTCCGACTGCTTTAACAACATAATAATATGTCGTACCATTCGTTAACCCCTTATCAATAAACGTAATTGCTGAACCGGATACGCCTGATACTGATTTAATGAATTCTTCCTCTCCTGATACTGTCGATCTCATTATATTATAGCTTGTAGCGCCCTCTACAGCATTCCATGATAATTTAGCTTGTGAATCACCTGCAATTACACTAAGGTTAGTCGGAGCATCCAAAGGGTATATTGTTTCCATCATTTCTAATTCATTAATGGATGCTCGGTTTTCACTGTTTTGCGTTGCTGTTATATTAATTCTATACCTTTTAAAATATGTTTCGTTGTTAAAAGTATACGCCCTTTTTTCTCCATTAGCCCAGGCTGGTTCATTCGTATGCTTATCTAGTATAACCCATTTACCAGTCTCTAAACTCAAACCTTCAAATGTCCAGTTCTTAGGTGCTCTTCCATGTGCGCAATATCCTGCTACTGTAATTACATATTTTGTAATGCATTTTTTTTCTGAAAATTCATATGACAACCAACCATAATTATCAACATTTGATACCCATGCAGTGTGATTAGAATTACTTGAAGTTGATAAAACGCGATCAAATGCATGCCAATGATATTCAACACCATCATAAGAATCAGCACTGACTTTGCCGCTTGGCGAAGTAGCGCTTGTCATTTTGGGTATTAGATTTTCAGTATATTTTACTTCAGCAGCAAAACTTTTAGTACTAACTAAAATAATACTAGCTATAAATACTGCAAATCCAATAAAGTTTTTAATTTTTCTCATGTATAATTACCATCCTTTCCTATTATTTCCCATAATATCTCATTTTGTAATTTTTTTCAATATATTTGCAGTATTTAGTCACAAAGTACCAGGTAGATTAAAAAGCAATTTATAGAATGTGATAAAAATATCGGCCACCATACTCTGACATATGGTAGCCGATAGAGGTTCACTTATTATGTTTCTATGATTGTATTTAACCGCATAATAGTAAAATGCGTGTGATTATCATTTTGGAATATGCATTATTAATCGATAGTCTCTACATCAACAGGGATCCACATTTTGGGATTATAATTAAGTGTATATTTATACTTTGAGACATTGTTAATATCTAAGTCTTCTACTACGTATGTAACATTATCGCTTAATCCAATAAAATGCTTTTTATAATTTCCATTCTCGTC
The DNA here is from genome assembly GCF_014174405.1 of Variimorphobacter saccharofermentans. Lineage (GTDB taxonomy): Bacteria > Bacillota > Clostridia > Lachnospirales > Lachnospiraceae > Mobilitalea > Mobilitalea saccharofermentans. The sequence continues at coordinate 3,425,936 of NZ_JACEGA010000001.1, forward strand.
CTCCACAATAATTTCTAGCTGATTGTCTGCTGTATCCGCTGTTATGGACATTTTCCCTGTCATCTGAAATAAGACATCACCCTCAATACAATTAATAACCGTAATCTGTCTTACAACATTGAAATTATCTGCTTGTTGTGATAGGTTATGCGAAACTCTATCAGCTTCACTTTCACATCCTGTTAAGAATAAAGTAGCAATTAATGCAATCAATAAAATTCCCTTTTTCATATTATACTCTCCTTCATAAATTGTTGTATTGTTACTTATGAGATTATCAGTGATACACATGTTCTGTCAATATGCATTATCTTTGAATCTCTTCCTGTATCTTACCAACTAATATATACATATCTCAATATTCGTCTTGTACAATTACCTTACTGGCTTATAATGTGCTTAATTTGAACACTAATAGCAAAAAAGTAGCATATACTTTTATGAGGTGATAAACATGAGCGAATGTGAACTCGTTGCTTTTATTTCCACTGCTGCCTGCGCTCTAGCAAAATGCTGTTCAACTGAGGAGTTAACCATACTATCTGCCGCATTTGTCCAATTAGGTGATACACTCGCAACCATACTAACCGTGAGAGAACTAAGCGATAACAATCCAGATATTAATGCTAATAATGATAATATTGGTTATCCAAAGGACAACGTTGTTCGCTAGTTCATCCTATGTACTTCGGTTGGAGAAAAAATTGTATGCTCTGGCCGGAGTGCTTATGGTGTATTCAATGATTGCCTATCACTCTTTGACCTTTATATACTCTATCAGATGAAGAAATTCACGATAAAGTTGAAGCTGATATGACTCAACTCGAAGAAGAGATGAATGAGTAATAAACGAGACGAAGATGTGGACAAAAGTCAGTAAAATTAATATTTAACTAAGGCTTTCAATGATAAAACATCATAGGAAGCCTTTTATTATATAAAAAGCCTTTTTTAAGAGATTTCTCCTTTGCGAACCCTGAGTAAAATAATATTTATCTGTTATCATATTCACGTTATATCCCTAAGCATTAAACTATTTCGAGTAAAATGCATAATTATTTAATTTAAGTTGCCTTTCTCATTTATTTCTTTCATGTATCCTGCAGTTATAATACCAGATGGTAATGCAACAAATGCAATTCCTAATACAGATGATACCATGCTTACAATTCTTCCTATTGTTGTAACTGGGTAAATATCACCGTAACCGACAGTTGTTAATGCAGTCGTAGCCCAATAAACAGCGTCAAAAAAGGTATTAAAGCTATCTGGTTCAACAGAAAACATTACTAAAGCAGAAACTATAATATAGCCTAATGCCATAAAGCAGACTGAAGTTAATGCAGTTTTTTCCTTATTCAACACATTTATTATAATTTGAAAACTTCTGGAGTACCTTAGTAGTCTTAATATTCGTAAAGTCTTAAACAAACGGAGTAACTTAAATAGTCTAAATCCATAACTCATAACTCATAACGGTAATTGATGGCAGTATAGATAAGATATCTATCACAGCAAAAAAAGAAAATGGATACGCAATAAATGCTCTTCTCTTAAAACCTGGTTTCTTAAAATCATATATGATCCACCTAAAACAGTAATCCATAATAAATATACCTACACTTACTTTATCAATTACATTTAGCAATGCTGTTTGTGTCTTGAAACATATCGGAATGATACTAACAACAATAATGAACATCATGAAATAGTTATATATCTTGGTAACAATATCATTGTCTTTAGTTTCTTCAAGTACGTCATATAACTTCTTTCTAAGTTTAATCATATGAACTTCTTCTCCTAAATATAAAGCTAAAACTCCCGTTAATCATGATTAAGCTAATATTAATCATACTTTCTAATATTGTGTATTATACCATATAACAGCAAATAGTACATATATTTTACAAATGATGTAATATTTCTATATATACTATTACCATTATGTCATTAGGAACATTTATAAGATCATTCTTCTTTTGCAGAGTTTGTAATTTTATGTTTATTATGATATACTTATATTGTTCAAAATTTACCATTAGGAGGGTATATCATGAAACGTATAAAGAAACTTATTTTTATCGCTATTGTTTCTATTTCACTATTACCCTTATCGCCAATTTCTTTACCAACGCAAAATACTCCTGTCACAGTTGAAGCCAGTACGAAAAAATCAACCACTGTTTATGTGACTCGTACCGGAAAAAAATATCATAAGAAAAAGTGCGGTAACGGTAAATACTACAAGTCTACTCTAAAAGAAGCAAAAAAAGCTGGTCTTACTGCATGTAAAAAATGTTATAAGTAGTATTTGGTTACATATACTATTACTTTCGAGAAATATTATATAAAGGCGCCTTTTGAAGTATATACTTCGGGCGCCTTTTGACAATGTTTATTAATTACTATCTATTTTTTATCTGCCACTACTATCGCATCATACCCTAAGGTTATTAATCTATTTTTGGTATCATTCGCAAGTTCACGATTACTATACGCTCCAACCTGGACACGATAAATTACTTTCTCAGTCTTCTCTGGAACATATGTTATTCCAAAAAACTTACATATTCCCCTGCAGGTTGCTTCTGCATCTGTCTTCTGGAATTCTGGATCAAGCATCGTCTTTGCTTCGACCAGATTATCCATAAAGCCTGATTCCGTTATAATGGCAGGCATATTCGTATATCGAAGTATCGCTATATTATTTCCAGATTGCTGTATATCTGTTTTTACTCCCCGATCGGTACGACTGTGGGCTTTAACCAACTCTGCTTGCACCATTTTTGCCAGTTCCTTTGTCATAGCAGATGCATACTGTGATATGATAGTTTCAATACCGTTTTGCTTACCCCATTTACCATTAAAAGCATTATAATGCTTAGATACAAATGCATTAGCCTTAGCGTTATTTGCTTTTGTGTAGCGATCTTTCAGCGACACGTCGGCAGTACCTGGACTAACATTGATGGTATCGAATCCGCAACGTTTCAGAGCTGTTATAAGATATTCCGCTGCGGGTTTATTAAATTCCTTCTCATGAATAATATCTCCCTTTTTCTTGTTAAACCATGCTTCTGGAATTGCCGGTGTTCGCTTACCAGCGGTTTGCATTCCATGTCCAGAATCTACTGCAATAAGATATTTTGCCATTATTATTCACCGTCCTAATTCTTCTTTCAAACTTTGATACCAAAGTGAAAATACAACTCACCAGTGTTTTATTTTGCTGAAATTGTCTAACTTACTTCGATTTTATTAGCTAATCAAATATTTCTCACAAATGTACTTTCACGCATACATGAAAAAACCCACCCTTACATAATTATAGTATTAAAAAAGGAGCCATTTGGCTCCACGGTTACGGTGCTAATGATGCGATTATTATTTACATATCAATGTAAAGGGAAATACCAAGCCCCATTAACGATCCTCAAGATTTAATGCATTCGCTAGCACTAAACATTATTCTATCCGACAATTCATGTCATTGAAAAAATTAGAATCTGAGATGGCTTTATTACTCCCATTGTCTCAAATATATATCTTATACAATTAAAATATATATACCATAATTCTCTTTTCTTAAGTATTAACCGCTCCATTTGATGTAAGAAATTTCATCGGATGGGTAAATTGAAATTAATTTCATACGGATGGGTAAATTGAAATTAATTTCTTGACTTATATCTCTTACTGTGTTATAGTTACATAGTATTTTAAATAAAGAATTGATTTCACATATTTTTGTAGATCATTTTTTGATTTACAGAGGTATGTGTTTTTTATTTATTTGAGTATAATAAATTTAAGGAGGTATCTTTCATGAATAAAGGTACTGTAAAATGGTTTAATGCACAAAAGGGTTTTGGTTTTATTTCTGATGAACAAGGTAATGACATATTCGTACATTTCTCCGGACTTGCTATGGATGGATATAAGTCTATCGATGAAGGTCAGGCTGTGACATTTGAAGTAACAAAGGGTGCTCGTGGAATGCAGGCAGTCAATGTTAACATTGCTTAAATAGCCATATTAGAGGCGTGTCGCATATGCGACACGCCTTTTTTATATGTCTTTAATACATTATTTTCGGGGCAGTAGGATGTTGAACAAAGCCTTGCAAGCAAGGCTTCTGAAGAATACGCTCTGCGTATTCTTCTCTGTCTTCTTCATCGATACACTACCCCTGATCAAAAAAAGGTCCACACTTTCGTGTGAACCTTTTTTCATGACCAGGGGCAGTAGGATTTGAACCCACGACCTGCGGTTTTGGAGACCGTTATTCTACCAGCTGAACTATACCCCTATTTATGTCGCCTATTTATAGTACTATGAATTGTGTAAATTGTCAATATAATTTTGCATTTTTCATGTTATCATTTGTGAGTAGTTTTTACCATCGATATCTGATGTCTTTATATTTCAGCAAGTACCATTTCTGCACAGGCAACAGCAGAATCCACGCTCTTGCTGACATGATCTACGGCGTCCTTTAACTCGTCTTCGATCTCCTTCTGTGACACGACTTCCAGTTCCAGATTATGAGATACTTCGCTGATTGACTTGGCTACATTATGAAGGTTGCGGATAATCTCCTCTATCTCATTAATGAATTCAATTGTCTTCTCCACACTCTTCTCATTCTGATTCTGCGAAATCTCCTCACTATAATTTTGCAGCTTACTAGAAAGTTGATTTCCTTCCTTAGCCAAATCTAAGATTCTGTCCGATACATTCAATAAGTCAAATGAATTCTTCTCCAACAATCTCTGGGATATTTCCCATTGATCAAGGATATCTGCAATGTCCATCAAGCTTTCCTGTGCTGTAGAAAGTAACAGCAATCTTTCGTTAACCATATCTTTCATTTTTATCCCCCTAATGATATAACAATATTGCATTTATCTACGGTTCATCAATATGCCTAGTACTTCCTGTATGTTTTTGACACCTATTAACTTTATTCCAGCCTTTTTTATATGGTCTTTATTCGCTTGTGGTAAAATACATATTTCAAAGCCCATTTTGGCTGCTTCTGCTACCCTTTGCTCCGCCATATTTACTGCTCTGATTTCACCTGTTAGTCCCACCTCACCAAACAGAACCGTTTTATTATCCAAAGCTATATTCTTACTGCTTGATAATAGAGCAGTTACAATAGCCAAATCCAAAGCAGGTTCTGTGATTCTCATTCCGCCTGCTACGTTAACATAAGCGTCACAGTCTGACATCTGAATTCCTTCTCGCTTCTCCAATACTGCCATCAACAGATTGACTCGGTTATAATCTGTACCAGCTGCAGTTCTTCTCGGCATATTGAAGTTTGTCCGGCAAACCAAAGCCTGAACCTCCACTAGAATTGGTCTAGAGCCCTCCATGGATGCTGCCACAATAGAACCAGGCTCTCCCTCCGGTCTGCCTTTCAACATGAATTCCGAGGGGTTTTTCACCTCTACCAGACCTGAGTTCTGCATCTCGAATACACCAATTTCATTGGTGGATCCAAAACGGTTCTTTACAGCACGAAGCACCCGGTAAGCTGCATAATTATCGCCTTCAAAATACAGCACGGTATCTACCATATGCTCCAAAACTCTGGGTCCTGCTACAACCCCCTCTTTCGTTACATGTCCAATGATAAATATTGTTATTCCGGAGCCTTTTGCAATACGCATCAAAGCTCCTGTCGCCTCCCGTACCTGACTTACACTACCTGGAGCTGCAGTTACGTCTTCCCGAAACATCGTCTGTATTGAGTCAATGACCACGATATCCGGCCGACATTTACTTATTACATCATCTATCAGATCTAGATCTGTTTCACAAAGGAGCAACAGCTCGCCGTTTATTACGCCGAGCCTTTCTGCTCTCATTTTTATCTGGCTTAAGGATTCTTCTCCTGATATATATAATACTTTTTTATTGCGAAGTACAATTTCTCGGCACATCTGCAACAAAAGTGTCGACTTACCGATACCAGGATCGCCTCCAACTAAAACCAAGCTCCCCTGAACAATTCCTCCACCCAGTACACGATCCAGTTCCTCCATTCCTGAAGTAAGCCTGATCTCTGCTTCTGTCTTAATGTTGGAGATTAATTCAGGTTCACGAAATTGCCTGACACCTGCTGGTTTACTGCTCTTCTTTATGACCGGTTCTTCAGTAAAGGTATCCCATTCCTTACATCCCGGACACTGACCTAACCACTTCGCTGATTCATAGCCACATTCTTTACAGAAAAACACAGTCTTGCTTTTTGCCATTTTACAGCTTAACCACCTTTATCTTTTCCTTCGTATCTTCCCCTAACTCAAGGCTAAATACAAGCTTGCCTCCTAAATTAGTCTTCATTCTACCTAGAAGATCATCATTGTTATAAATCTCATATTCTTTTTCCGGCTCCAGTTCTAATGTAATCTGTGCCGTATCATTCCCTGTAACCTCAAAGCTTAATACGTCATCCTTACTGTCTAGATGAAATACCGTAGTACCTGGTACCGACTCATAGACAAACATACCGTTTTTCTCAAGCTTTGTAATCTCCTGAAAGGTTTTAACCTTATACAGGTCGCCTTGATATTCAAAATCAGATACTTTCGACTTTGAACTCAATTTGTAATTACCAAAGCTTATTGTCCCATTGCTTTCTTTGCGTATTAACTCTTCCACTACTGCCATTATATGATCCTCCTAATTGTATTTATATGTCATCTTGACAGATATTTTAATGGAACATTTTCTTTTATTATATACGATATTTCAAGTTATTTCCACTATTTTCTATCAAAGAAAATTATTATTCTCTAATTTATCGTCACAGTTCACCTTTGTCCGGATATGTCACAAAACGAAAGCAGAACTGTAACTCTTATTTAGCTTGTATCACCATTTCGTTATCAAGGTACTCTACTCGAACGGTATCTCCCTCTTTAATACCACCAGCTAATATTGCCTCTGCTAATTTATCTTCTATGTTGGTTTGAATAGCACGTCTTAACGGTCTAGCACCGTATTTCGCATCAAATCCTACTTCAGCCAGATGATCAATTACCTCCTGACTGGTTTCCAAAGCAATATTCATCTGTGTCTTACTTCTCTTAGCGATGGTAGCGATCATGATTCCTACAATACTCTTAATATCCTCCTTGGTCAATGAGTGGAATACAATAATTTCATCAATACGGTTAATGAATTCTGGTTTGAAGATTTTCTTCACCTCATCCATTACACCATCCTTCATTCTCTTATAGTCTTCCTTCTCATCAATTACCGTTGCAAATCCCAGACGCTTCGGTGAAACGATATTCTGAGCGCCTGCATTGGAGGTCATGATAATAATAGTATTCTTAAAGCTAACCCTTCTTCCCTGAGCATCGGTGATATGGCCATCATCCAGTACCTGCAGGAGGATATTAAATACATCCGGGTGTGCTTTTTCAATCTCATCAAATAATATAACGGAATAAGGATTCTGACGTACCTTTTCACTTAACTGGCCACCCTCATCATAACCCACATATCCCGGAGGTGAACCAATCAGCTTACTAACACTATGCTTCTCCATATATTCAGACATATCAACACGAATGATGGAGTTCTCACTGCCGAACATCGCCTCTGCAAGCGCTTTTGACAGCTCCGTCTTACCAACACCGGTTGGACCAAGGAACAGGAAGGAACCAATGGGACGATTGGGATCCTTTAATCCAACTCTGCCTCGACGAATTGCCTTTGCCACTGCTGCAACTGCTTCATCCTGACCAACCACTCTCTGATGTAGTATATTTTCGAGGTTTTGTAAACGTTCTGTTTCCTCTTCCGCTAGCTTCTTCACTGGAATTTTCGTCCAGCTTGCGACAATCTCTGCAATTTCATTATCACTAACAACAAGCTGCTTCTCTTGCTTTTGCTTATCCTCCAGAAGCTTCTGCTTTTCCAACTGCTCCTGAGCCGCTTCCTGTTGTTTCTTTATCTCTCCAGCCTTTTCGTATGCCTCTTCTTTGATCGCTTTTTCCTTTTCACTCTCTAATCTCTTGATCTCCTGTTCCAAATCCTTGATCTGAGGAGATGAGGTATAAGTACTTAAGCGAACCTTGGATGCAGCTTCATCCATCAGGTCAATTGCCTTATCAGGAAGATAACGGTCATTAATATAGCGGCTGGATAATTTAACTGCTGCCTCGATGGCATTGTCCGTAATCCGAACCTGATGATGTGCTTCATATTTATCACGTAAACCGAATAAAATCTGGATTGCCTCATCCTCTGAAGGTTCCTCAACAACAACTGGTTGGAATCTTCTTTCCAGGGCAGCATCCTTTTCGATGTATTTTCTATATTCTTCTCGGGTGGTAGCACCGATAATCTGCAATTCTCCACGTGCAAGAGAAGGCTTTAAGATGTTTGATGCGTCAATGGCACCTTCTGCACCTCCGGCACCAATGATAGTATGAATTTCATCGATAAATAATAATACATTACCATCACCGATTACTTCACTAATCACTTTCTTAATTCTCTCTTCAAACTCTCCACGATACTTACTACCTGCTACCATACCGGACAAGTCCAAGGTAACCACTCTTTTTTCTTTAATCGTATCCGGTATATTTCCTTCCACGATTTTCAATGCCAGTCCTTCTGCAATTGCAGTCTTACCAACACCCGGTTCTCCGACGAGACAGGGGTTATTCTTTGTTCTACGGCTCAGAATCTGAACCACTCTTTGAATTTCATTTTCTCTTCCTATTACAGGATCCAGCTTGCCTTCCCTTGCATACTCAGTCAGATCACGACTGAACTGATCCAGGGTAGGTGTGGAAGAGGTTCTTCCTTTTGCCTTTCCTTTGCCAGAGGAATACTCATTCTTTGCAGCTCCCACATCCACACCGGATGCAGTTAATATATCAATATACACCTTCTGCACATTTACACCCAATGTATTAAGTAAACGAACTGCAATACAATCCGATTCTTTGATTAATGCAATCAGGATATGCTCCGTGCCTGCCAGTGGTGCTTTAAATTTTGCTGCTTCCTTATAGCTCTGATCCAGAATTCGTTTGGACCTTGGGGTAAAGCTTCCTCCATCCATCATTTCTACACCATTGTTAGGTGCAATCAGTTGATTTACAAGCTCCAATATTTTTTCTACTGTAACGCCATTTTCTTCTAACACCTTTGACGCTACCCCTTCTACTTCCATAAGGCCAATAAGTAAATGCTCGGTTCCAATGTAATTATGGGAAAGGCGGTATGCGACTTCCTTCGCTAAGTTAATAGCATTCTTCGCATTCTCCGTAAATCTATCATACATCATAGTTTGTTCCTCCATTCTAACCGTGAGTACTCTGTGTGTCTTATATGGTACAATGACAGCTTAATAACGATATCGCAGGAAATAATAAATTAGCCGATATTGACCTCAGATTACAAATACTTTATATAATTGTCGGTAATTCTTTTCTGATATATTCAGCTCTTGATTGATCTCTTGTGGTACTTCCTACATTCTTACCCAAAGTCCACTGTAGACTTCCCGGCTGAACACCCATCATCAGCTTATGAATATTAAACGTTCTGTCGAATTTGATTAAACCACAATCCATACCAAATTTTAATTGGGAAAGCAAGGTCATGGCATCATCTGAGGATATCTGTCTTGCGTATTTCAGAATACCATAGGATCGGAATACCTGATCCTCTAATTCATCCGAGTTAACTGACATCATATATTCTCTTCGTTTTCTTTCTTGCTTTACCACCTGTAGGACAACGCGTTTCAGGTTTTCTATTATTTCACTCTCCGAATTACCCAGTGTCTTTTGATTGGAAATCTGGTATATGCTGCCCAGGCTCTTGGTACCTTCTCCATAGATGCCACGAACAGTAACACCATATTTACCAACTTCCTCAATTAGCTTTTGTATCATTTTACCGGCACTTAACGCTGGCAAGAATACCATACAGGATGCTCTTATTCCTGTTCCTGCATTTGTTGGACAGGAGGTAAGATAGCCATACTTTTCATCGTATGCAAAATGCAGTTTTTCATATGCTATGTCATCCACGCGGTCTGCTTCTTCATAAGCCTGTTCCAGATTCATACCACCAATGATTGCCTGAATGCGGACATGATCCTCTTCATTAATCATGATACTGATGGTTTCATCCTCGGACATGATCAGTCCGGTAGTTTGCTTCTTCTCTGCTAATAAGGGGCTTACAATATGTCGCTCGACCATGGCCGTTTTATCGATGTCACTCAAGGTACTGATATTGCAGGCATAAAACTTACGATTATTCGCCTCGGACAGGGCATCGGTAATTCCCTTTACCTCATTTACTAAGGCGACAGCCTGTTCCTCCGTAATTCGTTCTGAAAAGGGATAAGTGTCAAGATTTCGAGCAAGTCTGATACGACTGGAGATTACGACGTCGCTGTCTGCAGCTATTTGCTCATACCACTTAAGCATTCTTCGTCTCCTCCTTCTTCATCTCTTTGATTAAATCTCTTAATCTTGCTGCCTCTTCAAACTCTTCCTTCTCAATCGCTTCTTGAAGTAATATAGAAAGTCTCTCTGATTCTGGTATATCCATGCTGACACGTGGTGCATTCTTAGGTACAAATCCCTTCGGTCTCTTACCAGTGTGAACTTCAGCACCTTGTATTCCCTTTAATGTCTTTCCTAATTGACCGTTAAAGCTACGATAGCATTGTGCGCAGCCAAAGCGGCCCTTCTGTATAAACTCCTCAAATGTGGTTCCACAATTACTACAGGTAACGGATGGGTATGCGGCTCCGGCTTTTTTCTGATCTGCCATTGCGTAATTCTCCAATAAAGTCGAAAGCAAATCACCCAATGTCATTTCACTGCTCATTAATGGCTTTTCCATTTGAAAGGATGTGTAATCCGTAGCACATTCCTCGCAAAGATGCTGTTCCTTCTTTAATCCGTTAATAATCTCGGTATATAGTATTTTCGCATCTCTCTTTTTGCATCTGTCACATAGCATTGTATTACCCCCTTTCAAATTCGTTAAAGATATCATTAACGATTGCGTGTGCCTCCTCGCAGCTAATATTCTTACAGAAAGCCTTTGCCAGTATCACTCGTAAGTCTTCTCTTAACTCTTCCATGGCCTTCAATTTATTCATATCAATTGCAATCACAGCACCTTTCCTACGATCCAGCTTAAGGTAACCTTCCTGCTTTAGAATGGCATATGCTTTATTCACGGTATGCATATTAATTCCAATATTCTCTGCCAATTCTCTCACAGAAGGAAGATTTTCACCCTCCTGGAGCTGGGAAGTAGCAATGCCGTATATGATTTGATTGGTGAGTTGCATATAGATTGCTTCATCACTATTAAAATCAATTTCTACATACATGAAAGATACACCTCGTTATACTACTATCGTCGTTATATTTGTTATACATTTAGTATAACAGACCATAGCAATTTGTCAAGTACTAATCCAGATCATCCTCTTTATATCCCTTTAGCTTTAAGAACATCACAATCATGACAACTACCATCAAAGCGCATAAAACCGATAGGATAGCAATTACCACAGCTGCTTTATTAATATTGCTACGGTACTCCTCTGATTTCATAATATCATTTGTAAGATCCTCTGTAGGAGCCTGTATTTCTTTGGCATTCTCCGGAACATACCGTTGTAATGTCTTTTCCAATCTATCGTATTTATAAAAGCCTGATTCTCCAAATTCATTTTCTGCATAGAGTAATAGGAAATCACTTTCCATATCATTCTTCGGCGAATAAGCTGTGATTGATATATCGGATATTATTAATTTTGTCTTAATATATCCCTCCGGGATCATCACATCACTAGCTGGTTCCACAAGCTTGTATCTTCCACTGTAGATTGCATAGATTTCTGAATCTATTTTTGCTAATTCAAATATTCCATGCTCAGTTTCAGGTGTAAGAATTGGAGCTTCTGTCGGAGTCACCTCCTTCGGAGCATACTCTCGAAATACATTGATAGTATATTCTATGACAGCTCCTGATTCCGCTAATACAGTAATCCTAATTTTATTTTCTCCTTCTTTCAGCGAATCATTACCGGAAATTGAAACGGTTGCTTTTGGATCCTCTGGAAGTGCATTAATGATTAATGTTTCAATCTCGTAGTCTACCTTAACATTATACTCAAAAATATTGGTATCAAACGCTGGCTCCAATTCAGATGGCAGAATTTTTAATGATTTTAAATTCGCGTTCGTGGAAGCCGTCTCCTGGGCCTTCACCTCAAGTGTCAGAACATTACTGGATACTGACATCTCCAACCCTGTTTCGTAATCATACACAACGACACGATCACTGAAGGCAATTTTACTGGTACCCGCCTTCAAGGCTTCAAATTTTAATGTATATTTCCTGGTATTGGTTCCTTCCATATATCCCATATCAGATATTTTCAAAAACCCGCTACTTCCCGTAATTATATTGGCACCACTTTGATACTCTAAAATGTCTGAATCATAAGACAAATATGCTTCAAAATCAGTAAAGAGCTCGTCCGATTTGATGTTAATATAAACAAACACACTGTCTCCTACGTTGATATCCGTCGTATCCGCTGTCAATTCTACTTCTGCACTTGCTGCTTTACAGGTCTTAGTTGAAGCGAAGCCTCCTGCTAACAGGATTAGAAGTACTATTCCCAAATATCTCATTACGCTTTTTCTCATACGAACCTCCATGCTTTCTTACGGTAGCTTTTCATATTTTCATTATTATAGTAATAGGGCCGCCATAATTCAAAGTTAATTTGTCTATAAAGAAGCAACAGTTCTCCTCACTATCAAAAGTGTACTACGGAGAACTGTTATCTTTTCTAATTATGATATATTTTTCAACAGCCCTTACATATCTAATATGCTTTCTAAGTCTGTTATATTATGTTCCTACATCAGCTCATTATTCTCTTACAATATTAATCGTATAATTCGCTATATCACCATTTTCAGCGATAACCGGAACAACCACCTGATTAATACCGACATTCAGTAATGTATGTCCGCCTCCACTTATGGATGCCTTCTTACTAACCGGTGATGCCAGAATATTCACGTACTCCGTATTGTTTGGAACTATCAGATAGTAATTTCGTTCTGTCTGGCTAAAGGTAGGTGTAATAGCCAATTCCTGTCCGCTCATATCATAAATTTTTAAGCTCTTTAACCAATTATTCGGATTGAACATCGTTGTTGGTGCCGATACCGGACTAGAGGGCATATTCAAATATACCGGAATAGAGAAAACAATCGGAGAATCGGCCATACCGTTATATGCAGATAATATTTTCTTTGCCTCTGCAAAGGGCGCCTCTACATTCGTCATATATTGATGATAGTAAGTCGATATCGGTGTTACATTGAACTTTTGTAAATAGATGGTATCCTGACCACGGTTGATATAACTTCCGCCAAGGAAATAGGAACCTCCTACGATTGAGCGATACGGGCTTGTCCATGGTATCATATATAATGAATTGTTCACTGCATTGGAACTTCCGTTCTTGGCATATTTCAGACCATTTGCTACCGCCCCTCCTCCTGCGCTATCATTAGCTCCGATATTATAGAAATTATAATAGCCTTCATAGCCCGGATAAGTGCCGGATACGCTACTACTCAAGGTAGTTGCGCCTGTTACAACCTCCTGTTTCACACGGGATGCCAGATGATAAGGGCTTACTCCTGAATATTCCGCCGCCTTTATAAAGGTTTCACCATAGGTAATGGACTGTGTTGCTCCAAAATCATCCGTATAGGAATATGAGGTTTTGTAGAGAGCCGTACCCTTTAGTATATTCTCTACACCATTTAAATTCTGATATCCATTTTGATAACGCAATAACTCAAATTGGAAAATACCATTGGTGTTCAAAAAGTTTCTCGGATCCATATAATATTCAATTGCTGCTCTCGATGCGGTTACCCAGGTCGATCCATCAAATACGATGAAGGTATCCGTCTTCCAGTTATAAGCACCTGCCTCTAAGGACTTCCATTCCACGCCTTTCGAATTCGGTAGTAAGTTCTTGCCCGGTGTGCTTTCTGCTGTAATTACGGTATTCCAATCCAATCCAGTATGATAAGCCTTGAATACCCAATTGGGATACATATTATGTAGTTGTCTTAATAGTACTTTATAGCTTTCAGGAAAGCCTTCCATTGCAAGCTTTGTTTCAAAATCCACATTATCCGTACCGGTAACTACAGGGGTTGGAGTTGGAGAAGGCGCCTTGGAGCCCGGTGCTGGCAGCTGCGAGCCAATATAGATATACTCTGCCTGTACATATCCATATACTCCTGCATTAGTCGATATATTATAATAAGGTTTCGAATTGACCGATACCACCCCTGTAACAAGTACTTCCTGTCCATTGGATAGTAGGATGGGCTGATCATTGTTATCATACAGCAACTCGGATGAAACCAGAATATTACGATAAATGTTAAGCTGTATTGTATTACATACAAAACCGGTTACCGGCTGTGTTACCTTATCTAATACCATGTTGCCTGCAACCTCGTAATATTGTCCAGGTGTTGTGGAAGGTGTCGAGGTTGGAGCAGCCGTTGGCTTTGGTGTTGGTGCTTTACTTGGTTTCGCTGTCGGAGTGGCTCCCTCTGTTGGTTTCGGTGTTACAGTTGGTGTGGGTTCTGCAGCTGGCGTAGGTGCCTGTGTCACTGCTGGTTCTGTTACCATCACTCTTAGCTTAACCTGATCAGAGGTTACATAACCCGTATATTTCGTTCCACTTAAGGTAAACTGAACCTTAAACCATTTCACTCCTCCAACCATGACTTCATCAATCAGCCAGAGGCCACGCTCTTTCTTCAGGACGATTATATTACCATCCTTATTCTTTAGATAAGTTGCTTTGTCAGAAGCTGTCTTTCTGATTTTTACCGTCTTAACGCAAACATCACTTTTAATTGCCTCAGTATAGGACAGCTTTACATAGGAACTCATTACAAAACCCTTTTTCGTCTTACCATTCACTTTGAAGGAAATTCCGTACCATTCTTCTCCTTCAACCTGAACTTCATTGATTACAGTTACCGCATTCCCTTTGCTCAGGCTTGCCACCTTGCTATAAGTGGTCGCCGGACCGCTTCTGACATTCAGGGAGGATGCTGTAATGCTTCCCTTTAGCTTAAGCTCCGTCTTAATCTCCACTGCCTGGTTGTCTGGCTTTGGTGTAACGGTCGGGGTTGTGGTAGCCTTCGGTGCCTTTGTCGGCTTGGGAGTTGCTGTAGGCTTCGGTGTTGCAGTGGGCTTCGGTGCATCGATATAGTCCTGATGAACATACCCTTTAACGGTCTTTCCGTTGAACTTAAGAGATACATAATAGAAATCTCCACTCTCTGCTAAGATCGTTACCTTTTCACCCTTTTTTAAAAATACATTGGTACCATCACTCAGCTGAACCTTTGCTGATGTCGTTGATGGTTCCTGCCTGACATTCAAAGATGATGCATTTACTGTTCCTGTACGAGCAGCATATGCATTGTTTATGTAACTATTAAAACCTAAAGGAAATACAATCGCCAGTATCAGTAATAAAACCAGCCATCGCTTAAAATACCTGTTCTTCATATTAACCTCCAAACTCTGCCTTACAGGAATTTATGCTCGTTGTTTTTATCATTCGTATAAGGGATTCGTCTTCATTAAAAATCCCTCTGTTTAAATCTACAATTATTACCTTATTTTACATTGGAACTATGGCACTTATGTGGCATTTGCTGCTTTTTTATCCTGTATTTTGTAATAAAATGGCGGATAACCTGAAGGCAGATTCCTAGTGTTATAACGATGACTTATGTACATTAAAAAGAGAATACCTTGATAAATATTATCAACATAACTGGATTTATAAAAGAAGCTATAAGAATAGACTTAAGAATGAATACAAAAAAAATTCGAGTTCTCAGTAACTTAAATGCCAAAAGCATTATCATAAAGACATAAGAGCATACAGAAACATATGAAGCATATCAGACAAACGTAGAGAAAATATGGATAATCGAATTATAGCTAGCCAGAAGCAGGATAAATGTGTCCATTCATAGGAAGTGTGGGCAGATACCGTAAAATGATTAGCCTATTTTCGTGTGAGTTTCTGCATGCTAGTTCGTTTCGCGAGCGACCGACGTTCCTATCAGGGAGGAGCGAAACGTAATAGACGCATGCAGGAACTCCCGAAAATAGTGCTTGTTTTACGGTACTGCCCACATCTTCCTATCAAAATGGACACATTTATCCGTCCGGTTATACATATCCGTCCGGTTTACATAGAATTATGCCTCATCGATTGCTTTTCCGATATCATTGCGCATATATTTGTTCTTAAATTCGATCCAACCGGTTGCCTCATAGGCTTTCTTTCTTGCCTCTTTCAGATCCCTGCCGGTTGCAGTGACTCCAAGTACACGGCCACCATTGGTTACAATATCATTGCCCACCTGTTTGGTGCCAGCATGAAATACAAAGTAATCGTCTTTTCCCTGGAATGCTTGTAAGCCCCTGATGGGAAATCCCTTTTCATAATGCTCCGGATAACCGTCAGAAGCCAGTATTACACATACTGCAGCGTTATCCTCAAATTCCAGCTTAATCTGATCCAGCTTTCCATCGATGCAGGCTTCAAATACTTCGATGATGTCATTCTTCATTCTTGGAAGCACTACCTGCGTCTCGGGATCTCCAAAACGTGCATTATATTCCAATACCTTTGGACCATCCTTTGTAAGCATCAAACCAACAAAGAGAATTCCGATAAAATCTCTTCCTTCTGCCTTCATTGCATCCATAGTCGGCTGATAAATATACTTTCTACAATACTCATCAATCTCTTTGGTATAGAAGGGGCTTGGTGAGAAGGTTCCCATCCCTCCAGTATTTAATCCCTGATCATTATCTTTTGCCCTCTTATGATCCTGAGCACTTGTCATTGGTAATATATTTGTTCCATCACAGAATGCCAGTACGGAGACTTCCCTTCCTGTCATAAACTCTTCAATAACCATACGATCTCCGGAGGAACCGAATAGCTTGTCCTCCATAATCTGCTTCACGCCCTGTACCGCTTCGTCATAGTTATTGCAGATTAATACCCCTTTTCCAAGGGCAAGTCCATCAGCCTTTAATACAATCGGATATTTACTGGTTTTCAGATATTCAATTGCCTTTTTGGAATCCTCGAAGGTCTCATAAGCAGCTGAAGGAATATGATATTTCTTCATCAAATCCTTAGAAAATGCCTTTGATCCTTCAATAATTGCAGCATTTTTCCTGGGTCCGAACACACGAAGACCACGATTTTCAAATACATCTACCACACCTGCTACCAGTGGATCATCCGGTCCCACAATCGTCAGATCAATTCCTTCCTTTGCCGCAAAATTAGC
The DNA here is from genome assembly GCF_014174405.1 of Variimorphobacter saccharofermentans. Lineage (GTDB taxonomy): Bacteria > Bacillota > Clostridia > Lachnospirales > Lachnospiraceae > Mobilitalea > Mobilitalea saccharofermentans. The sequence continues at coordinate 3,443,401 of NZ_JACEGA010000001.1, forward strand.
TAAGCCTTCAAAATCATGTACTGGAATATCTACACATTCTGCACACTCTGATATTCCTGCGTTTCCCGGTGCACAGTAGAGCTTGCTCACCTTCGGGCTCATGGATACCTTTTTCGCAATTGCATGCTCTCTACCGCCACTGCCAATAACTAATACTTTCATTACGCCCTCCCTCTTAAGCTTTTCACCGTCTGTTTCCTATCATCTATTACATATTTTCAATCATTTCAGTTTTCACTCTTTAATTTATTATTTTTACGATATTATTCTCAACTTTAATTCTGTTCTGGGCTATGAGTCGTACTGCTTCCGGAAGTATCAGCCACTCAGCCTGTTCCATCACTCTGCGCTGCAGGATCTCAGGTGTGTCGTCCTCCTCCACCATTACAGCCTTTTGTAGAATGATTGGTCCGGTATCACAGCCTTCATCCACAAAATGTACAGTAGCACCCGTAACTTTAACACCACGGGCTAATACTGCTTCATGAACCTTCAGTCCATAGAAACCCGCTCCACAGAAGGAGGGGATTAATGACGGATGGATATTGATGATGCGATTTCTGTAATTGCGGATAATAATCTCCGGAAGAATCATCAGACATCCTGCTAATACAATCAAATCCACCTGATAGCGGTTTAAGCGTGCTAATAAATCATCTTCAAACTGTGTCTGATTCTCATAATCCTTCTTAATTACAGTCTCCGTAGGAATACCGTGCTGTTTAGCCCGTTCCAGCGCATATACATCCTTTTTATTGCTAATGACGACCTCAATTTTAACATCGGTTAACTTTTTTTGCTCGATCTGATCAATCAGAGCCTGGAGATTCGTACCTCCGCCAGATACAAGAACAGCTAGCTTTAACATAAGCTTACTCCCTTCGTACCGCGCACTGCTTCACCCACAATGAATGCTTTCTCACCGGCAGCTTCAATGAGCTTAACTGCTTTATCCGCATCCTTGCTGTCCACACCAACTATCATACCAATTCCCATATTATAGGTATTGTACATTATCTGTTCTTCGATCTCTCCGTCCTTTTGTAACATTCCGAAAATCGGAGGAACCTCATAGCTATCCTTCTTTATCATTGCATGAATGCCTTCCGGTAACATTCTCGGAATGTTCTCATAGAAACCTCCACCGGTAATATGGCTGCATGCCTTCACTGTAACATTGCCCTTTTTCAATTCCTGCAATGCCTTTACATATATTTTCGTAGGGGTAAGCAATGTCTCACCCAATGTCTTACCAAGAACCTCATAATAGGTATCCAAAGCGTCTCTCTGCATACGGAACACCTTACGTACCAAGGAATATCCATTACTGTGAATTCCTGAGGATGCGATTCCAATGAGGGTATCACCCTGCTTTAGATTAACACCTGTGATTAAGTCCTTCTGATCTATAATACCAACAGCAAAGCCTGCCAAATCATATTCATCAACGGGATAAAAGCCGGGCATTTCTGCTGTCTCACCACCGATTAAAGCTGCATTTGCCTGCTTACAGCCCTCTGCTACCCCTTTTACTATGGTGGCGATTTTCTCTGGCTGGTTCTTGCCACAAGCAATATAATCCAGGAAGAACAACGGCTCAGCTCCAGCACAGGCAATATCATTCACACACATTGCCACACAGTCTATACCAATCGTATCATGTTTATCTAAAAGAAATGCTATCTTGAGCTTAGTACCAACTCCGTCCGTACCTGATACCAAAGTGGGTTGCTCCATATTCTTAAAGCTTCCCAGTGAAAATGCTCCAGAAAATCCACCAATATCGGATAATACTTCCTTTCGCATGGTCCCCTTAATATGCTGCTTCATCAGGTCCACTGCTTTATATCCGGCTTCAATATCGACTCCTGCCTTCTTATAATCCATTGATATACCTCCCATTAGGACATATTAGCTTTCGCTGTATTTGGTTCCATTTCTGCTCACATTTTAGCATATTCCATACTGTTTGTCCTCATTTTTTGACGGATTATTTCTTATACAATTTATTAGACGCTCTAATATATAGAAGCTCATATATAAGCATGGATTATTCAAATAATAGAGTCTAATATACCTGTACCTGTTTCATAGGAAAATGTGGACAGATGCCGTAAAACCATTCGTCTATTTTTGAAATTCCAAAAATAGTACCTGTTTTACGATACTGCCCACATCTTCCTATCAATATTGTAAATAATAGAACCGTCTGGTGCCATAGGTATGGATGAGCCAGTACAGGAATGCATCCGCCGATGCCATAATTACTGAATAGATGATATAAGTCAATGTAAATGATTGAAATATCATTAATAATACTGCCAGAATACCAACAACGGCCATTCCTGAAAATACAACAACTAGAGAAGCCGCGCTTTGCTTCACCACATTCGCCTCATTATTCCATTTGAAATTAGGTAAGAGCAAATTCATAAGCAAACCATATAACGCTATAAAAATGGAACTCACAATTGTTACCAGGAGCATGATCAGGATTAAAGTCCATTTTAATTTTAGCAGCAGGCCTATAATGATGGTATCCACAACAGCAGGTGCCAGGATCGTTAGATTCACCGCAATTTTTGAATGATAAATCGTAATAGGTGATACCGGAATGGATTTCACTATCCATAGATTACTTCCTTCCAGTGATATTGACGCCATTGAGGTGCTACTCATCATAATACAAAAGAGGATAAACACTGGAACAAATTCCCCAACAGGCATACCCATCTGTGAGACGTCGATGATCTTCTCAATATCAACAAAACCCATTGCAATTGCTCCGAGTGTCAAAATCACCATACCGAATCCAGTATTCAGAACATATAACGTAGAGGAGAAATATCGTTTTAATTCCTTAATAAATAAGGCTTTAAAGGGAGAATAGGTCTTTAATTCACCCAATCTGTAATTACTCCTGTATTTGCCTGTCATAATCAAGGTATTCACTCGTTTAAAGATATATTTAACGATTATGCTGTAAATCAAAAACGCGAATAGAGAAATCAGCAAAAACAAAGCAAAGGCTGTAATATCATATTCAATCATGGCACTTCTGTACAGCCTGACCAAAGGATATAATCGATCTACTTTATTCGTCATTTCCCTGCTGATATCAACCAGCTTCTCACCCTCGTTACCAAGTAGAATAGGAGATACTATAATAGCGATGAAAAGCAGTAAGGAAAACAGGATGCTAAAAAAATTCGAGTGACGGAATTTTGTCGTTATATAGGCAATCACCGTCCCGAATACAGATGCAATAACAATTGGAAGCATCGGAATAAATAACAACATGACGAATCCCAAAAGATAGAACATAGCTCCAGGCTTTGCAAGAATACCAAATGCAACCATCATTGGCAACATAATTACAATGGTAAATATTAAGTTAACGGAATACAGTAATAAAAGGCGGCTTGCCACAATTCCAGCAGTACTAACAGGAAGTGACATCACCATATCATAGTCTCGAAAGCCAAAAACTGTCCCTTTTATTTTCAACATCGTAGTAAATAGAGCTACCAGACTGGTAGCTGTCATCATGATTGCTGGAAGCAGCTCCAGACTGTGAAACAGCTGTAATCCGCTTCCGATTGCGAAGCTGTATGCAAAGGAAACAAAGCCCAATAATGCTAGAAACAGCAACAATACGATACATAATAGCCTAGGCCTCTTTTTCTGCTTATTACTGATGGATAACATATCACCCAACAGTGCCCAAAGCTGTACCGATACAAGACGCATCACCTTTTTCATATTAATCCAACCTTTCCGAACATCGTACAATATAAGTCACATAGGCGTTAACAGAGCCTGTACTAATTCTGTACGTCTATCAGCTCCAGAAATACATCCTCCAAGCTGTGGTTGCCCTTAACCTCGGCTGTGGTTCCAACAGAAATGAGCTTTCCTCCCTTGATAATGGCAATTTTATTACATAGCTTTTCAGCTACCTCTAGGACATGGGTGGAGAAAAATATGGCACTGCCATTCTTGCACATTTCTGACATGATGGATTTTAATGTAAATGCAGCCTTTGGATCAAGTCCTACAAAGGGCTCATCCAAAATCAAAAGCATCGGTCTATGTATCAAAGCCGCAATGATAGCCAGCTTTTGCTTCATACCATGGGAATAAGAGGAGATCGTATCACCCAGATTGGAGGTTAGTTCGAAAGCATCACTATATTTCTCAATTAGGGTTTCCCGGTCAAATTTCTTCACTTCGTATATGTCCCCAATGAAATTCAAATAACCAATTCCCGTAAGGTGCTCATATAAATCGGGATTATCCGGAATATACGCCATCTTTTTCTTACAGGTCACGGGATCCTTCCGAATGGAAACTCCGTCCACTGTAATTTCTCCCTCTTCAAAATCCAGAACTCCTGCAATTGCACGTATCGTAGTTGTTTTACCTGCACCATTGTGGCCGATAAATCCAAAGATATCCCCACTCTTGACCTCCAGGTTTAATCCGTCTACCGCTTTCTTATCACTTTTATAGCTTTTTGAGAAATTCGTAATCTTAAGCAACGCAGATGCGACCTCCTTCCATCTTATAACTCCTTTTTTTTTGATAGCAAGAAAATTTACTGGCCATTACTCGTCCAATGCTTTATTTAACGTCTCAGTGCCTTCCAGAACAAACCTTCCATCCTGTATTATCGTAATCTTAGTACCGTCCTTTTTATATACCGCTATTTCTTTTAATTCATCATATGGTAATGTAATATCCGTATGACAGTTAAAATACGCCTTAGCCATATCCTCCTTACGCAGAATAGATATTTCATTATCCCTGGCTACGATCTCTTTACCATCAGGATTATACACCTTAATCTCTTCGCTTAACTTATAACAGGTATCTCCAATGGCAAAATGAGGTCCTGTTTTCTCCGCAATCAATATAGGAAGTCTGGGTGCTATATTATATTTCTTTCCCATTCTGTATGCAGTTGTATTAGTTCCAATAGCAAATTCACCCAATGGAAGAGACTCATGGTTGAATAAAAGATTCTCTTTAATAAAGCTTTTATTTTTGGCGGCTTCATTAAAGTTCCCGCAATTATACTCCACTATTCTGCCGTCTTCAAAGATCAGCTCCAATTCGCGATATTCCAGATCATTTAAGTAAACCTTAGGAACATGCAGAACACCTTGGGTTCCTTTCAGCACTGGAGAGGTGAATACCTCTCCCACGGGAATGTTTACATCCGCTACGCAGTTTTCAAATATCGTTTCCTTATCCGGATCACTGATGGGAAACAGCATAACCTTGATATCCGTATAATTTCTTCCGGCACCCAGAACACGTACGTATTCCCCCTGATCCAATACATCAATGATCTTCTGCTGAATATTACGATATTCCTCACTATCCAGTGTATTAACCTTAACCGTCTCGGCAAATATCTCCTCAAAATCCTCTCCAATCTGAGGAACCGGGTAGGAGATTATCGTAAAGGATGTTTCATCCAGTTTCATATATTCTTGTTTTAACAAGTTATCCTCACGATAATATTCTACATATAATTTCTGCTGCCTTTTATCCAGCTTAATAGCTTCTCTCTTATCTTCCGGTGCAAAGAGTTCTTCTCCAAACACCTCTATGACTGCAGGCCCTGCATAGAGACCTGCCTTTTGTTTATATTCCTCCAATGCCTGTTTAAGACATTCCAGCTTTCTCACTTTTAAAGCTTTATCCAGAAACAGTCCGATATCAAACCGATGATCATAATCATACTGGCGATTGGGACTTGTAGCATGATATCCAACCTTCATATGCTGTAGTTTATTTATGGCATTATAAGGTGCCCGGTAGATAACCGGTTCCAGTCCTAGCGCCCGGAAGTTCTGTACTGCATAACGCACCATACGTTCAAAACCCAGCTGATAACGGATATTAACATATTTCTTTTTCGTAATATCCAGACGGTTAGCGATAAATCCAAGTCGATATCCCTCTGTATAGGTATCTGCCATAGCTTTTACCTGCTCTTCCGGCAGAGAATTAAGGTACTCTGCCGTCCTGACTTCATTGTCAGTAATATAGTCTCCAAAGCGGTAAAGATATCGAAGGTCATTCAAATCCGATTCCATAATGATATCTGTTGCAAAGGATAACTCATGGTCCACAAGCTCCCTCACTCTGGCGTTCATGAGTACCTCACAATAGTCACTCATAAAATAGTAAATCGCTCTCTTAACATCCTTATAGGTAAATTCATCTTCTTCTTCAAAATAATTGTATACTTCTATAAATAGCTCCAGAAAAACAGTCAGTTCGTATAATCGGCACTCGTAAGCATAAATAATAACTTGCCTCAACTCTGCTGATAAAAAGGATAGAAGCTTCCCATACTTTTCTCCGAAAAGTTCCCTGGCATAAGCCGGATTAGCGTAGCTGGCAGCATAATTATCTCCAGTAATATCGTTGTATAGTGCTGTATTTAATGCCCTGAGCTCCTCTATGGTCATTTTGCTCAGACGATTCTCCTGAGCAAATTCTACCACGGACTTAACTAGCAGGATAAATGCTGCTGTTTTTTGAAAATAAGGCAGGTACTTTTCATTTACAGTCCTCTCCTGTTCAATGGAGGCAATTCGCTCCATTGCAAGTTCATAACGTTCCCTAATCAAATCATTGTCTTCTCCATATAACTGTGTATAATTCATGTCTACCTCCATTTATGTAATAAAGGATTGTATCATCAGACTGCAAAACCCATAATATATATAACCAGCAAAACAATTGTCATAATTCCATTGATTACAGCTCCTATCATTGGAAAGCGATAAAAGATATCTTTCTTTTTAAAAGACTTATAGGAGAGTATAAATCCTAATACAGCAAGTGCAAATAACAAGATGCCAATTATTCCGAGAAGCATTCCACCCTTCCCACCTGCCAGTCCAGAAATCATACTTATCGTAAGAAATCCAATCAATACAACTATTCCGATGATCATCGAGATGATTCCCATTTTTGTATTTCTTCTACCGGAAAAATGAATCATTTCCTTACTACGCTTGAATCTCATACTTAACTTCTCCTTTTCTTCTTTTTCTTTCTACCTATGCCGTTAATCACTGCATTGCATATGGCAAAAAACAGATATCCCAAAACCCCTCCAATGGTATTTAACAAAAGGTCGTCAACATCAAAAATCCCAACCTTTAAAAACAACTGCATGAGTTCTACGGTCAGGCTGAATAATAAGCTTAAAAACATAATGTAAAAAAAGTGACGGTATTTTGTATTTAATAATGGCAGCAGGAAACCAAATGGTGCAAAGGCAAGTATATTTCCCATGATATTTACAATAAAGGTTTCCAATCCAAGTAATTCACGATATCTGATAAATCGCTTGATTTCCTTAAGAAATTCCAGATTGTATCGATAATCCTCAAGAATATAGTCTCTTCCATAGTGCTCGCTGAAGAACAGAAAATAAGCCAGCATTATGATATATAAATAAAACAAAAGCCATCCGGCTCTCCTCCAACTATTTTTTGCTTGTACTTTCAATGTTTCTCTCCATATCTATTTTCTTATAAGGTTAACCCTAACAACTCGAAATATTCATTCATTAGGTGACTGTTCTGTCAAATTCTTAACATTTCATTTACCATATTATAAATCAAATCCATATCCCAGTAAAGCATAATAAAGGGATTGATGTAAATAATACTCTCAGAATGATTTAGATACCAAAAGCCTGATAAACAGTGAAATGAAATTCACAAGATTACAAGATGGAATAATATCTATATTTAGTGTACAATAAACTATATATTAACATCGTTATTAAGAGAAAGGTTACCGGTGATACTTATGAAGTCATTTGAAGAATTATATTATGAGGTTCTGGTTAGAACCTTAAAAGAAAAGGATATGAATTTCTTGGACAAGCTAGAGTTGTATGATACTCATCAGCTCGATTGTCTGCTCCATCCGGAGAAGCATCCCTTGGTTTGGCGTATAGGGGATTGTACCTGTGATGATCCGAATTGTGTTAAGGTCTGTCCCTTCCATGCAGTACATCCGGGTGAAGCCGGAGAAATGATTGTGGATGAGGAGCAATGTGCTGGATGTTCTATCTGTATTCAGGAATGTCGTGCAAAGAACATAACCAGTAGCAAGGATGTCATTGCAGCGTTGCAGGCAATCCGTTCCCATAAAGGTCTTGTGTATGCCTTAGTAGCACCCGCCTTTCTGGGACAGTTCAGCAACGAAGTGACACCTGGAAAGTTACGTTCCGCTCTAAAGCGTATCGGATTTGATGGAATGATTGAAGTGGCTTTATTTGCGGATATATTGACATTAAAAGAAGCTCTGGAATTTGATGAGAATATTAAGACCGAAAGTGATTACCAGTTAACCTCCTGCTGCTGTCCAATGTGGATTGCCATGATAAGAAAAATATATAAAGAATTAGTTCCTCATGTCCCACCGGCTGTATCACCTATGATTGCCAGTGGAAGGGCTGTAAAAACGATGCATCCAGATGCTCTCACGATCTTTATCGGACCATGTTTGGCTAAGAAGGCAGAAGCAAAAGAAAAGGATATCAAGGATGCCGTTGATTATGTTCTAACCTTTCAGGAGATCCAGGATATCTTTGAGGTTATGGAAATCAATCCTGCCGAAATGGAGGAAAGCGAAAAGGATCACTCTTCCCGTGCCGGTAGAATCTATGCTCATACCGGTGGTGTCAGTGAAGCAGTTCGAACTACACTGGAACGATTAAATCCTAACCGTAAAATCTCAATTAAGACACAGCAAGCAGATGGTGTTCCTGCCTGCAAAGCAATGATTAACGATTTGATATCGGGTAATACAACTGCCAATTTCTTTGAAGGAATGGGATGCGTAGGCGGATGTGTAGGTGGTCCAAGAGTCTTAATTCCCCACGAGATCGGCAGGGAGCATGTTGAGGAATATGGTAACGATGCTCCGTTTGAGACTCCAATCGACAATCCTTATGTAATCGAACTCTTACATCGTCTTGGACTCGATACCGTAGAAAGCCTTTTAGAAAAAAGTGATATCTTTACACGGACCTTTGAATAAAAACGCAATACGCTGTTTATAGCGGTTGTCACATGCAAATCCGTATTAACATATCATCGCATTATTTATACTTCACTTTATCTTCTCGTAAACTAAGAAGGGGTGAATGTACAACATGTCAGGAGCGATTATAACTTACCATAATGCACTGTCGGAAGAACATTATTGCTGTATTTTGTATATCTCATGAGAATATGCTTATCCGAATGAGACATACAAAATTAGTAATATGTTACTTCCGTCTGTGTGTGAGGTAAGTTTAATCACTCCTGATACATTACATTCGCCCCTTCTTTATTATGGCGATATTTTTATTGTCCTATCAGCTTATCGCTACCTAAGATATGATGAATCAACCAGTCATTTAAGAAATCTAATAACTCCAGTATGGTGTCCTTTTGATTCTCATCCACATCGCTTAGGTCATAGGCCGAGATTTTTTCAATAAAATCATTATGTTCAGCCTTTTGTGAGAACAGCCTTTTGTACTGTATACTAATCATATATTCTTCTTCATGTCTAAAATGTGTTTCTGCATACTCTTTCAGCTCATTAATGATTTCTACAATATAATCATACTTATCCGGAATAAATTCATCCATTAATGTCTCATATGCCTTGTCTGCTATTTCGAATAACTTTGCATGTTCCTCATCAATTTGTGTAATCCCTGTTCGAAACTCATCTTTAAATACGTACATTGCACATACCTCCTTTTATTAATAGTGCTCTCAAAACTCCTAAAATATGGCGGGGGTTCTGAGAGCACCTTTGCTCTAGTATTACATAATATTTATTAAAATATTAATAATTAGCTACAACACCTGTTGTTGATAGTACCGCTGCATTCCCATTCATGTCTGTCAGATTGTTTGTTACAACTTCGATTCTTAGGAACGAACCTTTTTCCGGTGTAAAATCCAGGTTAACTGAAGCACAGCTACCCGAAACCGTTACATTGTTCGGAATTTCGATGGATGAACCACCGCTAACCTGAGTAACCTTTACTTTTAAGCTTCCTTGAATTTGCTCATTAAAGTTCAAACGTATCACATTCCTTGATGCAGTATCAAAGGTACTACTAATGAATGTAGGCTTTTTATTATCCTTTAACGGAATAACCTTTTCAAATCCAGAAATCGCCGAATAGCTTCCGTTATATCCTAATACGCCAGAAATCTTTATTGGTCTTTCTACGGTAACATCAATATCTCCCACAGTTAATACTACGGTTGCACCATCCGTCGAGTTCTTTGTAACCTGTGCGGATACTATATTCACACCTGGTATGGTATAGTTAGCAACATTCTGTGCAGAAGCCAAATCCAATTTGTTGGCAAATTCCAGATAAATCTGGCTTAAGTTTGACTGTGATTGAGTTACGGAGTAAGGTCCCGGAAGCTCCTTAGAACCACCATTGGTATTGCTGAGTTGGATGGTTCTTGCCAATGACGGGTTATCAAAGTTATCCACTGCAAAGCCCTGATCAATTGTAATGGTATAGCTTCCTGCCAAATTCATATTACCTAACTGCAGCTTGACTACACGAGGATCATTCAGATCTGCTATTCTGGTATATGTTACATTGGTGGCATTAATAATATCATCCGTAGCGGTCTTGATTGATGATGAAAATACACCGCTTGATGCCAATAGCTTCACATCCTCATTGAAATTCAATGTCAGGATATTCGTTGCCGGATCATATTCATATCCAAAGACCGGACTTGTCTTTTCTATTGTAAAATCCACATTGAACTTTCTTCCGTTTGCTGCCGTATTATCATTAGGATTAACATTATAGCTATCCCAGTTGCTTAGTGTAACTACTCTGGTTCCACTTAGAGTTACATCAGAGTCATTTAAAGTGTAGATAACCTTTCGATTATTCGTACTGTCCACTGTACCGGTAAGCACGGAGCCATTGTCCAGTATCGCAATACCACCATAACTGATGGATCTGGTAAAGGTTGCTGTTAGTGTTTTATGACCACTGCGGATTAAAGAAATCGGTACTGCCTGGGATTTCACAGAAGTATCCGTATATAATACCGTAGTCAATGTATAACTGGCAGGTGCATTTCCTGCCAAATCCTTAATTCCTGCAAAGGTAACAGAATACTTCTTACCATAATCAAGGGATGAGATTTTCGACAGGTCAATGGTCATAGATTTTTTATCCTGACTTAAAATATAGTTGTATTTATTCTGAAGTGTATTCATGGTAACAGGATCCGTGGTTGAGGTACTACCCTGTACCAATGTAACACTCGGTACCTGTAAATTAGTTATATCTACAGCTTCACTGAAACGGATGGTGGCAACCATACCACTATCATCCATATCAACTCCTAATATGGTAGGAGGAACATTGTCTGTATAGGTAATCAGCTTGGTATATTCCTGTAATGCGACACCTGCTGTTGTGATAATTTTATTACTAAATGTTATACCATATTGACCGTTAAAACGATTGGTTGACGTAATCGTTAATGTCTGACCATCTGCTGACAGACTGGCTGTTAACGCTCCGGGATCCGATGCCATAACACCTTTGCTATCCTTCTTCATCAGAATAGTGATATTATCGGAGAGTTTATTATTCGAGGTAATAACTGTATCCCTGTTAACAGGACTGTCAAATACAACTTTAATTTCGGTAGAGCCCGTGAATTCTGCACTTCTTACCGTTGCAGTCTGACCTGTCACCTCGATAATAATGGCATCACGTACATAGCTTGTTGCTGCATTTGCAGCTGTTGCCTTTTTTACACCCGTAGCTAACAGAATTACTTTACCCTCCTTGAGAGCGGTAACCTTACCCTCATTCGCGTCATCAATACGGATACAGGATTCATCTCCACCACCAATGGACCAGTATGCTACATCCGATGTGTTAGCAGGGAGGATTTCACACTGAAAATCAAAGGATTGTCCCACTGTAAGCTTATGGGCTCCATTGACTTCCACAGCATTTGCAATTTTAATCTGCTCAGAAGGTATGGTAACGGTAACGGTACAAGTTAACGTCTTTGTCTTCTTATTCGGATATGTAATCTTACATTTTATTTTGGCAGTACCTTTATCAACTGCAGTAACAAGACCCTTGCTTGAGACCTTTGCAACTTTTGCATTGGAGGTAGACCACTTGTATGTACTCTTTGCTACTTGATCCTTCACAGTAAGCTGATATGTTTTACCCTTACCAGCTAAGGACACCTTGGTCTTGTTAAATGACGGTGTTGTCGCTGCGCTTGTGATGGCTAAATTCTGATTCAGAAAAAATGGTAGTGATAACACCATTACCAAAATCAGAACTACCTTCCTTCCTATAGTTTTCTTCATTCCACTTCCTCCTATCGTTCTTCAAGTTTCTTTCCCTATGTTTCTTTGTAGCCAATCCCTCATGTACCTATACTTCCAAAATCAGCCTGTAATTACTTGCATCCATTTCATTTCATTTCTCCACTATATATAGTATCATAACCAGTAATTCTTGTCAAAATCTTGTCGATTTGATTAATATTTTCTTACATAGAATTTCTTGGTATAATTCTGGTGTCAAAAAGTATGATTAAAGCTGTGAAATGAATATGAGGGCATATATCTTCATCTGGCTCGCCTTACCTTCAAGTAGGTCTACAAGATACCGTAATCATGTAGCAATTAATAGCTATACACTGACGGAATCAGATTTTCTTAGTATCATAAACCGTGCGACGACAAAATACTCTATCCCTTGACATAACCTGCTGATACACCTGTTCCACCTGGTAAGCAAATTCCTCAGAAGAGTATTTTTTCACTTTCTCAATGGCATTCTTACTATATTCGGTGTTCTTATCCTCAAAGAATATCTGATCCAAGCCATAATACAGACCTTGTTGATCGGTAAAAGAATATCCGTTAAAGCCCTGCTCCAGGATATCCTCTAAGCACTTATCCTCTTTAGCAACGACCGGTAACCCCGACGCCATAGCTTCGATATAGGTAAGCCCCTGGGTCTCACTCTTGGAGGCGCTGACAAAAACATCTCCCAGCTGATAAAACAGACCGATTCTATCCCAAGGCTGTGCTCCAGTAAATACAAACTGTTTTTCTAAGTGAAGCTCTTTTACCAAATTCTCTAATTTCTCTAATGCCGGACCATTCCCAACAATAACAAACCTTACCTGTTCTCTTGTTTTCATATATTCCGGCATGGCATTAATGATTTCTTCGATATTCTTTTCTGGTGATACCCGACCAATATAGAGCATAATCTTATGCTCCGGTAAAAGTCCATATTTCTGTTTTAAATCCTGAACCTCTTCCTGAGAATACTGGGTTCGATCAAATTTACTTAAATCAATCCCCGTCGGAACTACCGATATATCCTTATGCACACTGTACTGCATCAATAGATCCTTCGTTTTCTCCGTAGGAACAATCACCTGTTCCACCGTATTACAGCATACCTTCGAGTAAGTTCTTGCAAGAGCCTTGGCTCTACGATCCAGCGCTCTAAAATGCGTCATATAATGAGTATAATCCTCATAAATCGTATGATAGGTATGAACTATGGGAAGCTTTAATTCCTTCGCCATAATCCGTCCGAAAATACCCAATGAGAATTCCGTATGTGTATGAATGATATCCAGGTTTAGCTTTCTCATGATTTGTGCCAGCTTCGGTTGATAAAAGAGTCCTACCCTGCGTTCCGTAATGAAAATAAAGGGAATACTGGGCACACGAAATACATTGTGTTCATATTCCGGTGCTCCGGGCGTTGTTGTTGTGAACACATAGACATGGTGTCCTCTTTTTTCCAGCTCATTTTTTAACATATATACAGAATTAGCGACTCCATTAATCTCGGGATAATAGGTTTCCGTAAATAGCCCAATATTCATTGCGATTATACCTTCCCATTTCAAAGTATTTGCATATAATAATATGGATTGAATATATTCAACGAATTGATGCATACCATATATTCTGCATCGTTTTTCACATTTCTATCAGTCCATTTAATCATAAAATATTTATGAATAAAAGTAAAGGTAATATTGGCTAAAAACAGTAACTACAGGTAATAGCCTGGCATGCAGATATCCGACAGAATCCCATGAATTTGTCCATAATTATTTAGCAAATATTTCAAGTTTATAGAACTTTTACTTTATTTTTTACCATATCCGAATTATAATGAAATAATAGTATATAATTAATAATAAAACAGAAAGGAAATTTAATCATATGAAAAAGTTCGGTAAATTTTTATTCGGAACAATTACATTAGCATCGATTGCGGCCGGTGCCTATTATCTTTATAAGAACTATATTAAGAAGGACTCCTCTGATGACTTTGACGATTTTGAAGATGATTTTGAGGATTTTGATGCAGATGATGAGACAGAAGACGATGAGGAAAGAGAATATGTTCCAATTAATATAACCACGACCGAAAGCACGGATGCTACAGAAAGCGGCACTACAGAAGACGAAGAAGTACAAGAAGAATAAACATGAGGGGCTGCTAAGATATATGCAGCCCCTTGCTATGTCATGGTAAAATGATTTTGTATTAACATACATTAATATGAGTTATTGTTGATAATCATGTATAAATTCTTGTAAGCTCTGTTTTAACGACATCTCATCCACTGATTGATATACACTATGGCTTACTGTATCCCCTAATACGGTCTGAATGGAAACACCGTTTCCGATGGTCATGGTGTAAATATCCTCTTCTTCCCCTTTTGCCTTGATTTCAATGGTATATTGTGATTCTACCACAACATCGGATGCAGTTTGAAAATGCTGTTGATCCATCAGATCATAGAAATTCTCAATATCGTTGCGATCTGTTAAGGTAACTCGTTCCTTATTCTTATCATCAAAAATAGTGATTTGCTCCACCTGTTGCGAATCAGATAAGAATATATCCCGGAAGCCTAAGGTATCTGATGCGCCAGCATTCGAGTGGTAAAGTAAACTACTGGTATCGGAGTCCTCCTTCGCGAATGCCGTATCGGATGCATCAGCAGCTTCCATCTTTCTGTCTTCATTCGAATCATTGCTACCATCTTCTGTGCTTGATATTTCTGCAGTACCCATAGATTGATTTTCTGTAGCTGCAGGCTCTTCTGCCACTGATTCCGTTGAAGCTGCATCCATCGCCGTCTCCTCTTCCTGGACTGATGCAATGCTTACTTCAGCATCATTCATTGCAGTACTTTCCGAACTTTTTTCAGCCATTTCATCCATCATCCTGGTGTCCATCTCGCTCTGTGTGCTATTATCAGCTGATTTCTTTGAGCCAATGTCCAATCGAGTAAGAGCATTAAAGCCAATTACTACTACAAAAACTGCTGCTGCCACACCGGCAACTCGACGTACATATCTGCTCCAAGGAATTATTTTTCTTTCTGCTTCCTTGGGAGTTGTTTCTTCTTCATGATCCATCTTTTCCTGTTGCTTGATGGCTTGTAATGTTCTATTTATTAAATCCTCCGAAACTTGAATTCCACTTAAATCTAGAGAAGCGTTCAGATGGGACTTGATATTCATATCATCTATTTCCAGGTTTTGATCCATGTGATTAACTTTTTTTGAATTCAGCTCTTGATCTTTATCATTATAATTCATCTGAAACCCTCCCTTCTAATACTGATTTTAACTTTTCTCTGGCTCTGGAAAGCCGGCTCTTTATCGTTCCTTCCGGAAGATCCAGCAATTTTGCTGTTTCTATTAAAGACATTTCCTGATAGTATACACAAAGTACTACATCCTTATATTTATCCGGTAAGGAAAGAACTGCATTTTTAATCAGTTCCTTCGTATCCTGTTTTTCAATGTCATCATAATCAGAAGTACTGACAATTGCATCCTCCTGATATTCCATCATCGGAACTACTCTTCTATTCCATGCACTTTTCAGGTAATCCTTACAGGTATTAATTGTAATCCGTATAATCCAAGTCTTAATACTGGAATTGCCTTCAAAAGTGGACAGCTTTTGATTCACTTTAATAAATACATCCTGGAATATATCCTCTGCTGAATGTATATCCTTGACATACATATACGCTGTTCGAAGTACATCGTTACCGTACTGTCGAATAAGAGCCTCTATGTCATATGCAGGTGATTGTTCCGGGAGTTTATTATGCACATCCTTCTGCATCCTATTATCCCCCTATACTATACCTTATTTAATCATGTGTCATAATTATCTGCTTAACTATAGTATAAGTATACATAGACTGACATATGATGTAAATGATAAAATGGATGCTTGTCACTTCATTTCTTTTCTTCTTCAATGATTAGACGTAACTTCCATATATTTCGTTCCATAAAAATAGCCGGGAATCGAAATGAAATAATTGGCATAATCCATATCTTTCCCGACAAAACATTATTATATTGATACTGAATTCTCAGATGAACCCTTTCTCTCAAATGTCATCCTGTAAAGTCCTGCATAGATTCCGTCCTTTGCTAATAATTCCTCATGAGTACCACTTTCCTTAATTCCCTCTTCGGTCAGTACCAGTATTTTTTTCGCATTCTTTATGGTTGAAAGTCGATGTGCAATCACAAATGTAGTACGGTTCTTAGCCAGTTTTTCAAGTGAATCCTGAACTACCTTCTCGCTTTCGTTATCTAAGGCGGAGGTTGCCTCATCAAAAATCAATATGGGCGGATTTTTAAGAAATACTCTTGCGATGCTAAGACGTTGCTTTTGTCCACCGGAAAGCTTAATTCCACGCTGTCCGATATAGGTATTATATCCATCAGGCAGTTCCATAATGAACTCATGGGCATTGGCATTCTTAGCTGCTTCAATCACCTCTTCTTCGGTTGCATCTAATCTTCCATAGCGTATATTATCCATGACCGTACCTGCAAACAGATATACATCCTGCTGTACGATTCCGATATTCTTTCTCAAAGATCGAAGAGTAATATCCCGTATATCCTTCCCGTCGATTGTTATACATCCTTCTGATACCTCATAAAATCGGGGGATCAGGCTGCACATGGTGGTCTTACCAACCCCGGAGGATCCTACAAGAGCCATATAATCACCGGCTTCTACCGTAAGGTTAATCCCCCTGAAAACCTCGGACAAGGTATCGTTATACTTAAAGGAAACATTTTTAAATTCTATTCTACCCTTAACATTCTTCAATGTAATGGCATTCGGTTTATCAAGTATATCCGGTTCTATCTCTATGATTTCAAAGAAACGATCAAAACCAGTCATACCATTCTGGAAGGATTCAGTAAAGTTAATCAGCTTTTTCACCGGATCAATTAAGGTATTGATATATAGCAGAAACGTCAGCAAATCCCCTACATTAATAAGTTTATTAGCTATAAATAAGCCTCCCCCGGCAATTACTGCTATATTGATGAAGCTTGTGAACAAGTTGAGTCCAGAATGAAATATGGCCATAGTTTTATAGCTGTTTCGCTTACTGTCAACAAATCTGGAATTCCCTGTGTGGAATTTATCAATCTCAACGGATTCATTTGCAAAGGATTTTACCACTCGAATTCCGGAAAGATTATCTTCAATCTGTGCATTAATTTCAGCAATTCGTTCCCGGTTCTTACGAAAAGCCCGGTTCATCCTGCCTCTCATATAGTATGCATAGAAGAACATAATTGGAAGAAAGGCAAATACAATTAGCGTTAGCTTCACATTAATCCGCAATAGAATGATAAATGCTCCGATAAACTTAATCAAGGATATTACGATATCCTCCGGACCATGGTGACAGAGCTCTGTAATGTCAAATAAGTCGTTGGTTACCCTGCTCATGAGCTGACCTGTCTTCTGATTATCAAAGAAGTTAAAGGAAAGCTTCTGATAATGTTCGAAGATATCATTGCGCATATCGTATTCCATTTTAGCACCCATGATATGTCCCTGGTAAGTCACATAGAAAATGCTGAGAAACTCAATTATTACCAGCCCCAACATACCAAAAAGTAGTTTAATAATAAGTGGAATTGCTTCCGATATTTCCTGATTTACAAGAATATCATTGGTTATGTAACGTACCACCATGGGATAAACCAGTGATACTGCTGCCGCCAGCAGAGCAAAAAACATATCTGAAAAAAACAATCCCATATATGGACGGTAATAAGACAAAAATTTTCTCGTTTTTTTACTCATGGATTACCTCCTTGATACTGCTTTCTTACATTGTTATATATTACCCGGAAATGAATAGTCAGGGATTTCTTGATAGTTGATAATAAAGTATAGCGGAAAAATCTATGAAAAGCAATAATAAAATTGAACGATTAGAAATTGACTAAGGAACGGGTGGTGATAATATAGATACGATAAAAAACGGACTGTACTTGAATTCTTTCGAGTACAATCCGGTATCCTTATATATAGAATCATTCTGTCCTTATATATTCCAGAAGCAGATAACTATTTTGATAAGCGTATGGACAGTTCATACATATATTGATCAACGTCCTTCTTCATTGCTAAACCTTCTTCAATATCATAATCAACGAACTTACCGTCTCTATATCCAACCACGCGATTTGATGCGCCTGCTACTAATAAATCAACTGCCTTGGCACCCATCATGGAAGCATATACACGATCTCTGGCTGTAGGACTTCCACCTCTCTGAGCATGTCCTATGATAGTTGCTCTTGTCTCCATGCCGGTAGCAGCTTCAATTCTTTTTGCCATACCATTGGAATCGCCAACACCTTCTGCATTTACAATAATATAGTGCTTCTTTCCTTTTTTACGTTTCTCTATGATGCTGTTAATGATCTTTTGCTCATCATAATCATAACGTTCTGAAATCAGAATATCTTCTGCGCCGTTTGCTATACCACACCACAAAGCAATATAGCCCGCTTTACGTCCCATAACCTCGATAACACTACATCTTTCATGGGATGTAGAAGTATCTCTTACCTTATCGATGGTCTCCATCGCCGTATTCACTGCTGTATCAAAACCAATCGTATAATCCGTACAGGATATATCAAGATCGATGGTTCCCGGAATACCTACCGTATTTATACCTCTTCTTGCAAGAGCCTGTGCTCCTTTGAAGGAACCGTCACCACCGATGACTACTAATCCATCGATTCCATGCTTTCTACATATTTCTGCGCCGTAGTCCTGGACCTCCGGCTTTACAAATTCAAGGCAGCGTGCTGTATAAAGGATAGTACCACCTTTTTGGATAATATCCGAAACGCTTCTTGAATCCATATCTATGATGTCTTCCTCTAATAAACCATTGTAGCCTCTTCTGATACCCTTCACCTTAAGGCCAGCTGCAAGTGCCGTTCTAACCACTGCTCTAATGGCAGCATTCATACCCGGTGCATCCCCACCGCTGGTTAATACTCCTATTGTTTTAACATTGCTTCCCATTATTATAACCTCCGCTTCATCTACAAATAAAGACTACAGTATTCTAATCCATTTTCCCCATTTTTTCAATACTCTTTTCTGTAATTCTTACATTTTCGACAGAATAAATTGTTGTTAAGCGGTGAATCAACTCTTTTTCTGCCTTTACATTCCTACTTTTTGGAAGTTTTTTTATGCATTTTTCCTCCTCACAGTAAATGATTACTGAATCTTTTCCATCATACTCATCCAGTAAAGCATATAGAGTTTGCTCATCCTTTTGAAATTCTGACATTGAAGAATACTTGATCCAAAGCTCCTGTGGAATGTCATCAAAGGGGATAATATCCTGACATATGAGCTTTGCTGGTTTTTCTTCCTCCACTGTTACCTTTCCGCGAACGAATATTTTTGTATCATTTTCCAGTAATGACTTATACTTTTCATAATCTCTTGGAAATAGTATAACCTCAATGGTTCCAAATAAATCTTCCAGTGTAATAAATGCCATCATACTATTAGTTCTTGTGGCTTTAACCGTTTTTGAGGTAATCATTCCGCCGATTATCACGTTTTTACCGTCCTCAACCTTCGGCCTATTCAGTTCTTCGTCAATCACAAAATCATAGGAGTATGCTGTTACATTTTTCTTGATACGACCTTCATAGGCTTCCAGCGGATGCCCGCTTACATAGATCCCTAATACCTCTTTTTCTAATGCAAGTAGCTGCTCCTTGTTGTATTCACTCACGTCGGGCAGTTCCAGTTCATAATCCAGCTTTTCCTTCTCACCCGCTAAGTCGAACAGAGTCATCTGACCAGTCAGTGCCTTTTTCTTATCTGCTGCAATAGAATCGATAATTTGAACATAGCTCATCATCAGTTGTCGCCGATTCGGATGAAGGGAGCTAAAAACACCTGCTTTGATAAAGCTTTCAATGGTCCTTTTATTCACCTCTTTACCAGAGAGTCTTGTAGCAAAATCCTTGATATTTAGGAATGGGCCGTTTTCCTCCCGTTCCTTAACAATCGCCTCTATCACCGGTCTTCCTACTCCTTTGATAGCAGATAACGCATATCGAATAGAATTGCCGGATACGGTAAATACTGAGGCTCCCTCGTTAATATCTGGTGGTAATATCTCAATATCCATCTGTCTGCAGGTATAAATATACTCGGATACCTTGCCTGGATTATCAATCACCGATGTCATAAGCGCTGCCATGAATTCCACCGGATAATAACATTTGAGATAAGCAGTTTCATATGATACTACAGCATAGGCTGCCGCATGGGACTTATTAAAAGCATACTTTGCAAAATCCATCATTTCATCAAAGATATGATTTGCCACTGCTTCCGGTATGCCATTTCCAATACAACCAGTTACTCCCTCATCTGGGTTGCCGTATACAAAAGTCTGCCGTTCCTTTATCATAACGGCTTCCTTTTTCTTTGACATCGCTCTACGGACAAGGTCACTTCTTCCGTAGCTGTATCCAGCCAGATCACGCACAATCTGCATAACCTGCTCCTGATATACAATACAGCCATAGGTTGGAGCCAGAATTGGTTCCAGCTGCGGACATTCGTATACAATGCTCCCTGCTTCATTCTTTCCTTTAATATATTTCGGAATGAAGTCCATTGGCCCGGGACGATAAAGAGCAATTCCTGCAATAATATCCTCCAGATTCCGTGGCCTGAGTTCCTTCATAAAGCTTTTCATTCCGGCACTTTCCAATTGGAAAATACCTTCTGTCTTGCCGGAGGAAATCAGGTCATATACCTTTTCATCATTAAAATCTATTGCTTTAATATCAAATTGTTGTGTTTCACTTCGATTTTTGTTAACTAACGCTTCCGCATTCTGAATTACAGTAAGAGTACGAAGTCCTAAAAAGTCCATCTTCAGCAGACCCAGCTCTTCCAAGGTTGTCATGGTAAACTGAGTGGTGATGGAATCATCGGAGGAACGGGAAAGTGGTACGAATTCATCGATGCTTTCCTTACCGATTACTACTCCTGCTGCATGCATGGAGGTATGTCTCGGCAAGCCCTCCAAACGTTTTGACATATCGATTAGGTATTTAACATCGGAATTGGTTTCGTAAAGCTGCTTTAGTTCCTTATTACCATTTAATGCCTTCTCAATGGTAATTCCAATCTCAGTAGGAATCATCTTGGCAACGGTATCTACCTGAGCATAGGGCAAATCCAATGCTCTACCCACGTCACGGAGGACTGCTCTAGCAGCCATTGTTCCAAAGGTTACAATCTGAACCACTTTTTCTTTTCCATACTTTCTTGTAACATAGTCAATTACTTCCTGCCTGCGTTCAAAGCAGAAATCAATATCTATATCGGGCATGGTAAGACGTTCCGGATTGAGAAAACGTTCGAACAATAGATTATATTTGATGGGATCGATATCCGTTATTCTAAGACTATAAGATACTATGGAACCTGCTGCACTACCTCGTCCTGGTCCTACTATAATATTGTTATCTCTTGCATATTTGATGAAATCCCATACAATCAGGAAATAATCCACGAATCCCATGCTATGAATGGTTTCCAGTTCGTACTCCAATCGATCCGATAATTCCTTTGTCACAGGCTGGTATCTTTCTTCAAGACCCTCCTGGCAAAGCTTCTTTAAATATTCAAATGCTGTATAAGGAGCAGGAACCGGATACACCGGCAGTTTATATTCTCCGAAGGTTATGGTTACATTACACCTCTTTGCGATTTCGTATGTATTCTCCAGAGCCTCCTTTGCATATGGAAATACAACCAGCATCTCTTCCGGGGATTTCAGATAATACTGCCCTCCCTCGTAACGCATTCGATTTTCATCCGATACCTTTTTCTGTGTCTGTATGCAAAGCAGAATATCATGGGGATCTGCATCCTCTGCAAAAGTATAATGCACGTCATTGGTGGCCACCAGCTTGATTCCGGTATCCTGGGATAACCGTAACAAGCCCTGATTAACCGATTTTTGCTCCTGCATTCCATGATCCTGAAGCTCCAGAAAGAAATTACCTTCTCCGAAGATTCCCTGAAGCTTTAATGCTACCGCCTTTGCTTCTTCATAAAAGCCCTTGAGAAGATTCCCTGCTACCTCCCCTGCCAGACAGGCACTTAATGCAATAATCCCTTCCCTATATTGCTGTAAGATCTCATAATCAATTCTGGGTTTATAATAAAAACCTTCAATGAAGCCCTTTGACACTATTTTCATAAGGTTATGATATCCAATATCATTCTCTGCTAACAAAACCAAGTGATGATAGCGTTCCTCGGAGGCTCCGGTTTCCCGGTCAAATCTGGAGTTCGGAGCAACATACACTTCACAGCCTATGATTGGTTTAATTCCTTCCAATATACATGTCTTATAAAAGTCAATCACACCATACATCACACCATGATCCGTAATGGCAAGACTGTCCATGCCAAGCTCTTTAGCTCGGTGAACCATTTCCTTAATCTTACCGGAGCCATCTAACAGGCTGTATTCCGTATGGACATGTAAATGAGTAAAATTCATGCTCTTCCTCCTTCCGTCTTAGATTTATGCTAAACTACCAGTCCTTTGCCGGACGCTCCGGGTCAATAATATCCTTCACATCAAATAAATCGGATAAACGCTCCGGGAATTCCAGCATTGCCTGTCCATCCAAAGGTCTTCTGGTCATTCTCATATAATCATCCTTAATATACATCCATGGTGACTTATATACCCCGCAAAACATGGTAAAGCCACACTCTTTCATATACTGGAATTTCTCACCACTGTAGCTACCGGTGGTGACTTCTATATCAGCACCAAAGGGAAACACATAGATCTCGGTAGGTCCAATCAGTGAGCCCACCTCTGCCATCCATTTGTCAGTATCTTTTTTAAAGACCTCAAAGCTTGCTGTAGTCATATTTAGATGTCCCCAGCTATGGGATCCAAGCTCCCAGCCATCCTCTTTGAGCGCCTGAGCCACCTTCTTTACCTGTTCCACATCCTGTTCATAGGTTGGCGATTCCGGATCATTGGTACGATATCCCAATGTGCCTTCGTAACCAGTTATAGCAAGAAGTCCTTTGGCACCCTTATAGGAAAAGTCGGGATGCTCCTCTACAAAGGCATCCAGTATAGGAACAATATCAAAATCACCTGTGATAATGGATCCGTCATCCGCTCTCATTTCACAGGTCGGCTTCCCATCCTCACCTATGACGATACGCGTAGCAAATCCATCAGTCTCCATATATTCATAGTAATTCACATCATCCTCTGATAATACAAAGGGCTTTTTTCCTGCAGGCAAATATATCTCGCCCTCTTCGTAGATGGTTGTCCCATCCTCCTTCGTTACCTTCTTTACCAGGTCTGCCATTCTCACAAGAACATATCCGTCCTCGTACATCTTCTGCATCATTTTCTTAAATTCCGATATAGTTGTCATATACATATTATAGCCGCGTGACATTCTGTCACCATCAAAGGCTTTTGAATTATCAGCAACCAGTGCATGAAAGAATATATGATTAATTTCTGATACGGATTGATAGGAACCCCCGTAGAGTAAAAGCTCACTCTTTTCCTTCTCAAGGCGTTCTACTGCTGCTACTAAGGTTGTGTATTTCTCATAGCTTCCTTCTGTCCCCTGATATTTCTTAAGCAGCTCAATTGCCCCTTCATAGTCATAGCTCAATGCAAGCTGATCCGCCTGATTGATTAATTCCTGACGCTCCTTCTCTTCCTGCATTAATCTTTCCTGTTCTTTGACCGCTTCAATTTCTTCAGCTGAAAGCTCATCCTCCACTTCCTCCTGTTTCCCATCCGAGGATTCGTTCTCTCCATTTTGAGAAGCATTTTCCTGAGCCGATGATTTATCTTCTTGTGAAGTAGAGTTTCCTGAATTCGGTGAGCTTGTTTGCTTTTCCTTCCACAATACATAAATCCGATAGGATCCGATTAGCAATAAGAGAATTAGAATTTCACATACTATAATTATAACTGTTTTTTTACCTCGTTTGTTACGATGATTGTCATTTTCATTCGTATCCATTATACTATACCCCATTTCCTGTTATCTTTCGAAAGAAATGATTAACGTGTAGGTTCTACTTCCTTAATCACCTCTTAGTGTCACGGTTGACAGGTTCCACAGTTTAGCTACACACGAGAGTATTATAACATATATATGAAATTATTTCGTTACAAAAGTATTAAATCATTTCAAGTAATCGAAAGAGGGTTGCTGCAAATATATTTGCAACAACCCTGTCCCTTTTGACTCGTCTATTTACTACTTAAATATTTTTCAATATTCTCTATCGCCTGCTGCTCATCCGGTCCATCTGCTGTCACAGTTACGGTCTCTCCGGCTGAGATACCCAAACTCATCATGCCCATAATGCTCTTTGCATTTACTCTTTTTTCTTCACTAACTACATGAATGCTACATTCATATTGACTTGCCACCTGAACTAGTAGTGCAACAGGTCTCGCTTCCAGACCGTTAGGAATGTTAATGACTATTTCCTTCGTTATCATGACTATTTTCCTCCTTAAGCTCTCTCAAATGATCTGCAATCATACTTAACTTTCTTAATCTATGGTTTACACCGGATTTCCCAATCGGTGGCAGTAGCATTGCTCCAAGTTCCTTCAATGAAGCCTCCGGATATTCTACCCGTAATTTTGCAATGTCCTCCAAACCTTCTGACAAATCTCCATATCCTACATGATCACGGATATAAATGATATCCTCAATCTGTTTTGTCGCAGCAGTTACTGTCTTATTGATGTTAGCTGCCTCACAATTCACCTGACGATTAATCGAATTGCGCATTTCCTTTAGTATTCTTACGTTCTCCAAGTTCATTAAAGCAATGTGTGCTTCAACAACATTGAGGAAATCAACGATTTGAGAGCCTTCCTTAATATAAACTACGTAATTCTTTTTACGCATTACTATCTTGGCATCAATGGAAAAGGCTGTTATCATTTCCCTGAGATGCTCCGCCTTATCCAAGCTTGATACGACTACTTCCAAGTGATAAGCCTTCTTGGGATTACTCATTGATCCGGATACCAGAAAGGCACCACGGATAAATGCTCTTTTACAACAGGTATTCTGTGTTATCAACTGACTCGAAACCTTCAGCTCATGAACTCCCTGTACTGGTAAAGGCGACACTGTCATATCGTCGCAGGACAATTTCGTTGCCTGAAGGATATGCGTAATCGTCTCCATATTTTTAATGATAAGGGTATACGACGTATTGTTTTTAAGACTGATATTAGTTTTAACAGAAACATCATTATTTATATTAAATGTTTTTCTTATTAATGTAAAGTATTTTCTTGCTACGTCAATATTTTCCGTTTGTATTTTCAGATAATATTTCGAACCGGATTGGACAATTCTGCCCTCGTAGGATAGCATTGCAGCCAATTCTGCCAGACAACAGTGCCTTGCGCTACTATACTGTGCAGAAAGCTCTTCTTTTACATCCTTTGAAAACGACATCGTTAATCATCCCTCTCAATATCTCTATGCTCAACCTTTAAGCCATATTCCGTATTGTTCAATCTCTTGGCTAATTCATTCACCAGGGTGACAGAACGGTGCTTTCCTCCGGTACAGCCTATGCTGACCACTAGTTGGTTCTTTCCTTCTGCAATGTAGTTTGGTATTAGAAAGAGCAGCATGTCCTCTAATTTATCCATAAATTTCCCAGCCGTTCCTGAAGCCATGACATATTGCCTTACCTCTTCGTTATTACCTGTTTTTTTCTTTAATTCATCAACATAATAAGGATTAGGTAAAAATCTTACATCAAATACCAGATCCGAGTCCACCGGTATTCCGTATTTAAACCCAAAGGAAAGAACTGTGATATAAAAATTACTAAAGCCTTCATCATTTAGATAAATTTTATTAATCTGTGCTTTCAAATCACGGATTAATAAATGACTGGTATCTATAATTACATCGGCATTCTTTCGAAGAAAATACAGTCTTTCCCGTTCCAGGGCAATTCCCTTTTCCACTCTACCAACACCGGATAGTGGATGATTTCTTCTTGTTTCCTTATATCTTTTTACCAGAACCTCCTGTGAGCAATCCAAGAATAATATCTCCACGGGTATATTGGAACGCTTTATATCCTGAATAATCGTATCCATTTCTCTTAAGGATTGCCCGCTACGGATGTCAAGACCCAAAGCGACCTTGCTTTGATTTCCCTGCATGATTAATTTGGAAAACTTCTTCACTAATTGAACCGGAAGATTGTCAACACAAAAATATCCTGCATCCTCAAGCATCTTCAAGGTTGAACTTTTTCCTGCTCCGGACATCCCTGTAACAATTACAAATCTCATAATACCTCTATTTCTGCACTCATACATGTGCCACAATAAGCTGTACCGCCTGTGTAGAATTACAAACCACGTTTTATCATCGCGCTTGTTTCATACGACTATATTATGAAACTCTCCAAGAAATTTCACCTCAGGCTCCAGTCTGACACCAAATTTCTCCTCTACAATACGTATAACATCGTTTACTACTGTTATAAACTCCTCTGCAGTAGCCCGATCCTTATTAATTACAAAACCACAATGTTTTTCTGATACGGCTGCTCCCCCTACCTGATAGCCTCGAAGTCCGGCATCATGTATCAGTTTACCTGCAAAATATCCCTGTGGTCGTTTGAATGTACTTCCCGCACTATATTGATCCAGAGGCTGCTTTTCACGTCGTTGGGAGTTTAAATCATTCATTTTCTGATAGATAGCTTGCTGATCTCCTATTGAAAGCTGAATTTCAGCTTCCAACAAAACATAATTCTTTTTTTGAAGGATACTGGTACGATAACCAAGCTCCAGTTTATCATAACTGAGCTCCAGTACATTTCCCTCTTCATCCAGAACTCTGGCAAGCGTAAGGCATTGCTTCATCTCACCATCATAAGCTCCGGCATTCATAGTAACCGCTCCCCCAAGCGTTCCCGGAATTCCAGAAGCAAATTCAAAGCCTGTCAGACTATGCTTCGCAGCCACACTGGCAAGCTTGGATAACAGGACTCCTGCCTGAGCTGTAATGAGGTGTTTCTCTTCATTCACAACTATCTGTGAATAGTCCTCACCCAGCTTTACAATTAAACCGCGGTAACCAGAGTCAGAAACCAGAAGATTACTTCCATTTCCCATGATGTAATAAGGCATATTCATTCTCTTGCATAGAGCCACTACCTCTTTTACCTCTTCCACACTTGTGGGCATTACGAGATAATCCGCCTCTCCTCCAATATGAAGCGAGGTATGGTATTCCATACGTTCCTTCAATCTAACCCGTTCCTTCGGTATTATAAGAATTAGTTTCTCATAAAATTGCTCTTCCAATTTACTCCTCCTACCCAAAAACGCCAGATCCTGTAATATTGTCTGTCCTTTATTGATATCATCTTTATTACTGCTTTGATTATTTTATGCCAGAATTACTATCATGGTATCATTGATTTTATAGATTAAGCCAAGATCAGCTTTGCCGCACCATAAATTCCAGCGTCATTGCCAAGTGTTGCAAGCCTGAACTCCTTGTTCTTCAAGGCATCCATAACATTGGCATTATAATACTTCTTCACGGTTTCTGTCAGAATCTCTCCTGCCTTGGATACTCCTCCGCCGATTACAAATGCTTCAGGGTCAACAACCTGTGCTATGTGTGCCATCGCAATGCCCAGATAGTAACAAGCCTTCTCAACCACTTCCATTGACAGCTCGTCCCCGTTCTTCGCACAGTCAAATACTGATTTTGCACTAATTTCAGGGATATTCCGTAACGAAGAAGCCTTTGAACTATCATTCAGATAACGTTTTGCTAATCTTACGATTCCCGTAGCAGAGGCATATTGCTCCAGACAGCCCTTTTTCCCACAGCCACAGGTGTTCTCTTCCTTCTCATTAACCAGAATGTGACCCACTTCACCGGCTGCTCCTTTGCTTCCCGCTAAAACAGAGCCGTTTAATATGATGCCACCGCCAACTCCTGTTCCAAGAGTCAATAACACAACATTGCGGTATCCTTTTCCTCCGCCCATCCAGTATTCGCCCAATGCTGCCACATTGGCATCATTGCCAGCCTTAACCTTTAAGCCAGTTAATGATCTCATTTCTTCTTCAATATTAAAATGTCCTAAACCCAGATTCGGAAGTTCCTGTACTTCCCCATTATCCATTACAGGACCGGGTACTCCGACACCTACTCCTGCTATCGCTTCCTTTTTCAGGTTTAGCTCAGTAATTTTTTCCTTTATAAAATCTGCTGCATCACGAAGAATATCCTTACCTTCTCCTGTTCTCTTCGTTGCAAAATCCCATTTATTCAGAAGTTCTCCTTCTGTATTAAATAATCCCACTTTTACTGCAGTTCCACCTACATCAATTCCAAAGCATACCTGTTCCATGTTATACACTGCCTTTCCCTTACTATTTATTCCCCTAATCTCCTTATTCATCTATATGATATGCTGTCCACATAAAGATTTCTAGTGCATATCCCCTTTGCGTAGATTATTGGTTACACGATTGTATAGCTCCTGAGCCGCATTATAACCCATTTTCTTCTGACGATGATTTACTGCTGCTGATTCACAGATAATAGCCAGATTTCTACCGGGGCGAATCGGAATCGAATGGCATACTACCTTATTGCCAAGGAACTCAATATATTGCTCATCCAATCCAAAGCGATCATATTGCTTATCTTTATTAAACTCCTCCAGCTTAATCACCAGATCGATTGCCTGGGTATTCTTAACGCTTTCCACACCGAATAAGGTCTTCACGTCAATTATTCCAATTCCTCGAAGCTCGATGAAATGTCTTGTAATGTCGGGTGAGGTACCAATCAGTGTATCATCACTGACCTTTTTAATTTCAACCACATCATCCGTTACAAGACGATGTCCTCTCTTAATTAACTCCAATGCAGCTTCACTTTTACCGATGCCGCTTTCTCCCATGATTAGAATACCTTCGCCATATACGTCTACCAGACCTCCATGAATGGTGATCCGGGGAGCAAGCTCCACATTCAGCCATCGAATTACTTCGGCCATAAAAGAGGAGGTGGTCTTGGATGATTTTAAAATCGGAACGCCTTTTTCCACTGCCAGCTTGATAAAACTCTCGCTGACCTCAAGATTTCTGCAGAAAATAATACATGGAACATGATAGTCCATCAGCTTGCTTAAGATCTGCAACCGTTGCTCCTGATCCATCTGCTGCATGTAAGCATGCTCCACATGACCAATTACCTGCACCCGCTCCGAGTCAAAATGATCAAAGAAGCCTGCTAATTGAAGTGCGGGCCTATTCACATCGGGCTGGGATAATTTAATACTATTAATGTCGATCTCCGGAGTACAATTCTCCAAACTCATTTTTTCTATCAAACGAACCAACTCAACTGTATACATCTTATACCTCCATCTGCGAACAAGTAAGTCAGAGCTTACTTGAAACCTACGATATTTTGTTCGTCATTTTGCCGATAAATCATAACCTCATCTTGTCTGCTACATTCTAACACAACTATTTGATCTCTGTAAATGCTTATTGTGATGTCTGCTTATGAAAAAATTCATAAACCTGCTCTGCGGACTGACGGTTCATGGCAGGAACCTTCATAATCTCCTCCACCTCCGCCGCCTGAATAGCCTCCAACGATTGGAAATATTTCATCAGGGCACGTCTTCTGGTGGGTCCGATTCCACTAATGTCATCAAGAATGGAACGCACCTGACTCTTCTGCCTTAAGGAGCGATGGTACTCAATGGCAAAGCGATGGGTTTCATCCTGTATTCTGGTAATTAATTTAAATAACTCACTGCTCTTATCTATAGGAAGTTCTTTCTCATTATAGTATAATCCCCTGGTCCGATGATTATCATCCTTAACCATACCGCAGACCGGAATATTGATGTTTAATTCCGATAGAACACGTAAGGCAATTCCAACCTGCCCTTTTCCACCATCCATAAGAATCAGGTCAGGAAATCTGGTAAAGCTTCCAAATGCTTCATCCAATTGCTTCTCCTTCTGTTCCTCCCTTTCTTTCTGACCATGGGTAAATCTTCTGTTTAATACCTCGTACATCGATGCATAATCATCCGGTCCCTGAACGGTGCGTAGCTTGAATTTTCGATAATCCGCTTTTTTAGGCTTACCCTTCTCATACACCACCATGGATCCTACGGATTCAAATCCTGCCGTATTCGATATATCGAAGGATTCAATGCGATCAACCATGGGAAGATCCAGATATCCGGCTAATTCCCTTAAGGCACCTGTTGTTTTGGCTTCTTCCCGCTTGATCTTTTCCATATCCTGATTTAATACCAGTAAAGCATTCTTCTTTGCTAATTCCACAAGCTTCTCCTTGTCACCCTTCTGGGGGACCTTAAGAAGAACCTTCTGACCTCTTCTCGCTGTAAGCCATTCTTCAATCAATTCCTGTTCCTCCGGCTCGGCACTAAGGAAAATCTCCTTCGGAATATACGGTGTTCCCGCATAAAACTGCTTAAGGAAGCTGTCCATAACCTTGCTGTCAGACTCCTCCTCCACACCGGACAGGTGAAAATGGTCCCTTCCGATCAGTTTACCCGAGCGAATAAAGAAGGTCTGTACCACAGCCTCATCCTTATCCCTGGCAAAGGCTATAATATCCCGATCCATCAGATCCGTATATGTGATTTTCTGTTTATTTGCAATATGCTTAACACTGCCAAGCAGGTCCCTGTATTCTGCTGCCTTTTCAAACTCCATAGCCTCCGAGGCCTCTTGCATCTTCTCCTGCAGCATTTTGCCGACTCTGCTGTAATTTCCATTCAGGAACTCCAGTACCTCATCAATATTCTTGCGGTATTCCTCTTCTGATATATATCCCATACAGGGCGCATCGCACTGACCCATGTGATAATACAGACATGGGCGTTCCTTACCGATATCTCTCGGAAGCCTCCGATTACAGGTTCTGATTTTATATATTCGACGAATCAAATCAAGAGTATCCTTCACCGCGGTGATACTGGTATACGGGCCAAAATACTTTGATTTGTCCTTCTTCATGTCCCTGGAAAATAATACTTTAGGATAGGCTTCATTTACGGTAACACGAATATAGGGATAGGACTTATCGTCCTTCAGCATGGTATTATACTTCGGTCTGTGTTCCTTAATCAGATTACATTCCAATACGAGGGCTTCCAGTTCGGAATCGGTAATAATGTACTCAAAATGGTCGATATGCTCCACCATTTGTCTGATCTTCTCCGTATGGTTGCGACTATTCTGAAAATACTGCCTAACACGGTTTTTCAAAACGACCGCTTTCCCAACATAGATGATGGCATCCTTACTATCCCTCATAATATATACACCCGGTTTAGCGGGTAGCTTTTTTAATTCTTCTTCAATATTAAACATTGGTTACTCCCATCTAATTTAATCTGTATGATAGTAACTGATTGCAAGTTGGTCCGCTTTGTGCCTACATTGCAAAAAAGAGATAGAAACTAAAGGAGGTTTTCTATCTCTTTTCCGTATTTATATTACTACATTATTCTGATTAATTCAAGTGCTGGAATGGTGGAGATTGTGATTAGATTGTACTACTCTCCTGAATTTGAGCCTCTTCTTCCTTCTCATCCTTCTCGGAGCTTTTTACTTCTTCCGTGATACCTTTCACTTCATTATAAATGCTCATAAACTCTTCACCTGTAATCGTTTCCTTGGTGATCAGATGTTCTGCGATTTTATCCAAAACATCCCTGTTTTCAGCGAGAAGTTTCTCCGCTCTATCATAGCATTTTTTAAGTATCGTCATTACTTCCTGATCAATCTCAGCGGCTGTAGCGTCACCACAATTCAGTACCGGTCTACCGTCAAGATATTTACTTTCCACGGATTCCAGACCCATAAGTCCGAATTTCTCACTCATACCGTATTGGGTAACCATTGCTCTCGCAAGTGATGTAGCCTTCTCGATATCATTGGAAGCACCTGTCGTGATGGAATTAAAGACGATTTTCTCTGCGGCACGACCGCCGTATAATGTTACAATTCTTGTCAGGATTTCCTCCTGACTCATCAGATACTTTTCTTCCTCCGGGACTTGCATAACATAACCCAGTGAACCCATGGTTCTTGGAACAATTGTAATCTTCTGAACCGGTTCGGAATGTTTCTCCAGAGCGGTTACTAACGCATGGCCTACCTCATGATATGCAACAATCCGTTTTTCGTCCTTGCCGAGGATACGATCCTTCTTTTCTTTTCCGGCGATTACAACCTCTACCGATTCAAATAAATCCTCCTGTGTAACCGCGGTTCGTCCTTGCTTTACAGCAAGTATCGCTGCTTCATTTATCATATTAGCAAGATCGGATCCTACCGCTCCCGAGGTTGCCTTCGCTATCGCATCTAAATCAACAGAATCATGCATTAGAACATTCTTTGCATGAACCTTCAGGATATCAACTCTACCCTTAAGATCCGGCTTATCAACAATGATACGACGATCAAAACGCCCAGGACGAAGTAACGCTTTATCAAGCACTTCCGGTCGGTTAGTTGCCCCCAGGATAACCAATCCTTTAGAGGAATCAAATCCGTCCATGTTAGCAAGTAGTTGGTTTAAGGTCTGCTCCCGTTCATCGTTACCACCGCCGTAATGGGTATCTCTGCTCTTACCAATAGCGTCGATCTCATCTATAAAAATAATACAGGGTGCAGACTGCTGTGCCTGCTTAAATAAATCTCTTACTCTGGATGCACCGACACCTACAAACATCTCCACAAAATCAGAACCGGACAAAGAGAAAAAAGGAACCTTTGCTTCTCCGGCTACCGCCTTTGCCAACAAGGTCTTACCCGTACCGGGAGGACCAACCAGCAGAGCGCCTTTCGGGAGCTTTGCACCGATATGTGTATATTTCGCAGGATTGTGCAGAAAGTCTACCAATTCTTTTAAGGATTCCTTCGCTTCCTCCTGTCCGGCAACATCCTTGAAGGTAACACCGGTCTGCTTTTCCACATATACCTTAGCATTGCTTTTTCCTACACCCATCACTCCGCCACTATTCTTTGATATGGTTCGAAATAAGAACCACATAACACCGTAAATTGCAATAAATGGTAATATTGATACAATAATCGTCTGAAGCAGATTTTCCTCTTCCGGGACCTCCCCAAATTCTACATCTGCATCCTTCAGTCTTTGTACCAAATCCAAATCTAAAATATATCCCGTATAATAAGTAATTTTAATTGGCTTATTTTCCTGTCCCTTTGGCGTAATTATTATTTTATTAGATTGTATCTCTACTTTTTGAACCTTACCATCATCCAGCATATCCAAAAACTTATCATAAGATATTTCCTGATTAGTCCCTGACTCTATTTGCTGCGTTATAAAAGTGAACATGGACCAGATTGCTAAAGCGGATATCAACGTTATGATAATAATCGTTTTATTTGGGAAACCATTCTTATTGTTTTTTTGATTATTGTTATCCACAAAATCCTCCTTACTACAGTAATTTCCTATATTTCATCGGAATGAAACACTCCTATACTGATATTCATTAATATATTATCAATAGGATGCATTACCCGATCAAAAAAATTGCTGGGTAACTTTGTCTGTTTTTACTCGCATACCTCATTATACTGATAGTCTTTCCATAAATCAATAAAATTGTTCTTAAAATTCTGTGATGAAATTGTGTGCTACTTTGAATTTTCACCTATAATAAAAAAATTTCAAATTTTAGTCAATAAGTACTATATGATTTGTCATTTTGTGTCGATAAACTTTTTAAGAGTATAAATATGAACAGGAGATAAAAAACATGGTACTTGCTCATAATATGGAGGCTTTGAATGCCCTCCGATATTCCACTAATACCAGTAATAAGCTTAGAAAGTCATCGGAGCGTCTCTCAACCGGTTATAAAATCAATCGTTCGGCTGATAATGCTGCCGGTCTTCAAATATCAGAAAAAATGCGTAGCCAGATCAGAGGTCTCGAAGCTGCCTCCACTAATGCACAGGACGGGATCTCCTTCCTTCAGACTGCAGATGGCGCTCTTGGTGATGTTCAAGCATTAATTCAAAGAGGAAGAGAGCTATGTGTCCAAGCCTCCAATGATACCAATGTGGATAATGATCGAGAAGCGATACAGAGTGAAATTGATGCAATTAATGCAGAGATCAATCGTATTGCAGAGCAGACCGAATTTAATACCATACGCTGTTTCCCTACCGGAGGTGCAACTCCTTCCAAGCTTGCTCCCATCAATAAGACAAGCTACTCGATTACCATCGACAGAGACTCAGATACAGTAATTGTAGAAGGATCTTCTTCCGATTCTGGCAGTACATTAGCAAATAAAATTGCAACCGAGTTGATTCCCAATGCTCTGACTCAGATATTAAATGCTTTTCCGGCGTTGGATACCATGGACAGGAACATTGATCTTAAGCTTGAGGTTACAAACATAGATGGTTCCTCCGGTACCTTGGCCTATGCTCAGATTTCATTTATTCCTACCACCGGTGATATCCTAACATATACTCTGCGGGTTGATTCATCGGATTTTACGGATGAAGATGCAGATGGCACGGGTTCTCGGGCAGAGATGTTGGAATCTACCATTGCACACGAAATGATGCATCACGTTATGTATAATGCGCTACGTGATGGTATGACCTCCTATGGTCCTGAAGATTATCCTGATTGGTTTGTTGAGGGGGCCGCTCAGGTAGCCGGCGGTGGTTTTACTACCGGATGGAATACCACCCTTACCGGAATAGAAAATGGCAGTTTGAGTAATGATGACAAGAACACTGCTGTAAGCAATTATTTACAGGCTCATACCCTCAATGATCGTCCCTATGGTCACGGATATCTTGCAACAATGTATCTTGGATATTTGGCAAGTGGATCCGGGGCTGTAACTGCATCAAGCATTTGTAACGGTTTAAATAAAATATTTGATTCTTTGAGAAATGGCAATACTCTAGATCAGGCTATAGCTGCTAATACACCATTCGCTAACGCTACTGCTTTACAAAATGTCTTTTCATCCCCCACCAATGAGCTGGTCGCCTTCGTTCGCTCTCTGGCTGCCGCTAATGGTGCCGGATCTGCAATCGCACCTAGTCTGTCAACTAAGGGTACTGATATATTGGAAAATAGTACAACCGGCTTAAAAACCATGTTTGTCGTTACTGATGTACCGGACGTAACTCCTCCCGGAGGTGGCTCCACACCGGTTAATTTAAATCAAATATCCTTACAAATTGGCGCAAATTCAAATCAATCACTGCAATTTCAGTTATATGATATTTCCACCGGAATATTAGGACTCGATACCGTTACAGTAATTGATCATCTTTCTGCAAGCAATGGAATACATGCTTATGATGAAGCCTTGAACCGCATCTCCGGTGTTCGTTCCGCATATGGCGCCGTCCAGAACCGTTTAGAGCATGCCATCGCTAATGCAGAAAACACTGCTGAAAATCTTCAAGCGGCGGAAACCCGCATTCGTGATGTTGATATGGCGAAGGAAATGGTTGAATACTCAATATCCAATATTCTGCTTCAGGCCGGACAAGCTATGATGACTCAGGCAAATCAAAGCAGACAGGGAATCCTAAGTTTGCTACAGTAATAGAGAAAATGAATGAGGTGTTAACTTGGGAAAAATATTACAGATATCCTGTCCGAAATGCAATTACTTAAAGCAGATTCATGTCGGACATGGAATGGCGGATTTTCATTTAGAACAAATCATGACATATTTTACTGAAGAAGATAGCAAACGGATTATGAAATATCAATCCGAAGGAATGATAGAACATTTCCATTATGACCGTAAGCTAAGTATCTGCCCCGGATGCAGACGTTTGGACTCAACTCCGACATTAGAGCTAATTCTTCATTCCGGGGATACCGTAAAGTTTCATGCAAAATGTACCTACTGCAATGAGGAACCTGAAATTCTACGTGATATATCGAATGAGAAATCAGTAACCTGCCCATATTGTAACAATGGTGAGCTATCAATTCAACAAGCAGGTTATTGGGATTAATGCTATTATGTCAGATCATTAGTATTAATCGTGCTATCCTTAGTGAATATCGAAGCTATAAATACCAATAACGAACCTATCATTATAGCAAAGTCAGCGATATTGAAAATCACATTCTTAAGCTTACCAAAATTAATGCTAAAATAATCAACCACATAGCCACGATGAATACGGTCATAGACATTACTAATCGCCCCGCCAAGTAATAATGATAATCCGAATTTCATCAGCTTATTACCTTTTCTAGGTAATACAAGTGCAAAAAGGAGTAGAATCAGGCCCAGGAAAACACAGGATATGGTCTTGACTATCTCCTTTTTATTTTCCATAAAATTAAGAAATGCTCCCTTATTATAATGTTTACGTATGGTAACTTTTCCTTGAAGGATATCTTCGTGGTCCCCAAGCTTCTTATTTTCCTCTATATAGTTCTTTATCTTATATTCCACTAATACAATCGCAAGAACAATCAAAATATACAGCATAGGAGCCTCCTTATCATTATGATACTCAATACTATTTATGTTTTGATACGATTATTTATTTAACGTATTAACTGACTTTAAATGTTTGGACCATGGGATCACTGATTCCAGGATTCCGACTCCCTCTTCATTTTTATGATTCCGATAGGAGGGATAGTGAATGCGATAAACCTCCTCCGGTCCCAATGTACTGACACGTTGCTTTAGTACTGATAATTCGGGATCAAAAATGATTTTTATTCTAGGGTTGATTAGCAGCTTTCGAATATCTGCAAACGCGCAGGCTAATTGTATTACATTGGGATCTGCCTCATAAATCTCGAAAAAGGCATCGGGTGCCATAGCTTGAAGCTCATCTATATGATACCCCATTCCCAGACCATAGATAACATATTTTTTAATGTCTTCTTCATACCATTCCTCAGCCAAAAGAAAAGCCTCGGTCTGAATCTGATTATTGGTATGAAAGTAGAACTTTGCCCCTTCATTCTCTGCGGCCAGCGTCATACGTCCACAAGAGGTAAATTCAACACGATAGCCACTTTCCAGCAAGCCGGCGGTGTCAATCGGTTTAGTAAATTGCTTAGTAAAACCCACACCCCGTTCGAGAAGCAGCTTAATATTCTCATTGTAGTTTTCTTCGTCAAACACGATCTCCTCTTTACTCATAATCAGCTCCTGTACCCCTGTCAAGAAGCCGATGAGCTGTAGCTCCAATAAATCGCCAAGTAAGATGAAATCCATATTTTTCTTGGCTTCCAGAATCCCGGACAGCATCTCCAGCATCGATTCCGTCTCAACCATATGAAAATATTCTCTGTCAGAGACAATCGCCTCGATTACAAACTTAATCTGATCGATGGAATTTGCCATAAGTTCAAGCGCCCTATCGTACTGCTGTTTTCTAAAATAATATACAGCCTTGTTCATATCTCCTAATAGCTCAATATTATGTTCAAAGATCCCTCTTATGTTTTCCGTCAAGTATGCTCACCTCAAATTCTCTATACTCCAGGTATCATATAATTCCTGGAATGCTTCCTCCTGCTGCTTGTTACCAAGAAAACGATAGCACTCTGCCAGACGCTTCAACGGATAGTCTCCTGCATAATGAATATTAAGCTCACATTCCGTCTCATAGGCTGCATTATAATACCAGATGGTGGCCTCCTTATAGTCGCCATTTTCATAGAAGAATTCCCCCAACTCATAGCAGACCTCGGCTGATCCCTTTCCGTCTCCGATATTATGCAGGCTATACTTCATCAAGCCTGTAACGTCTCTTTTTATTCTATAGTATTTTGCCAAAATACATTCGGATATTTTACGTTCTCTCTCACTGCAATCCATATTTTCTACAAAATCCTCATAATACTCAGCTGCTTCAAGAAAGTCCTTATCTTCTCCTGCAATGAAAAGCTCCTTTGCATACATTTCGAATAGCTTCGCAGAAAGCTGTCCCTCTCGTTCAATCACTCTCCTGTAAATTTGAAAATCTCTCGTTGCATGATTCGAGATAGGCATGTGCATAATGGTAACCTCACTGTCATATACAACGGGAGACAAAAGGACGCTTTCATGTATCGGATCCGTAAAATAGAATTTACGGATCCGCTTATAAAGCTTCGGTCTGTATTCCACATCAAAATTATAGGTAGTATTGAATGCCAGTTGATTGGCATATTTCATCTGAACGATTTCTACTTCCGGCAATAGGTTCTGCTTTAAAAGCAGAAACCTTTGCCGGTTTTCTTCATCAATTACTTCGTCCGCATCTGCAACATAAATATAATCCATATTGGCTTTGGAGAAGGAAAAGTTCCTTGCTGCAGCAAAATCATCAATCCATGTGAAGTCATAAATTTTGTCCGTGTATTTTGCCGCAATATGCTTTGTTGAATCGGTTGATCCGGTATCAACAATGATCAGCTCCTCCGCTATCCCCTTAAGGGATTCTAAGCATCGCTCCAAAACCTGCTCTTCATTCTTCACAATCATGCAAATACTGATAGTAATCATAAACTGTCTCCTACGGATTAGTTGTGTGGCTCAATCAATTTTTTATATGAGAAGCACTAATCTCAATACTCTTAAATGCCACTATGTTACGTGTCGTAGCATTAATCTCATAGATTGTTACATATTGACCTGCCGTTACACTAATATCACTGCCTGATGTGTATTGCGGCACTGCACCATCCACCTTATCGCTTGTGGTCTTTCCGGTAACCTTTGTCCCTACTTCTACCACATATATGTTCCCGGCTGTCGGAGCATTCAATGTAACAGCTGTCGTGCCGACAGCAGATCCCGGCGCTGCAGTTGCATCTAAGGATGCAGCTGCTTTCGGTGTTGTAATCGTAATGCGAACCGATGTTTTATTTACTGTTTTATTTTTAAATGTAATGGTAAGCAGCTTGTTCGTGCAAATAGCCATAGAATTCAATGAGTCACGTTTCAAGGTTACCTTCATGTAAGAGCCCGTAGAATCTGTAGCATACTCTTCCGGATAGATTTCTATCTCTTTTGTACCAAGTTTTACAGATTCAATCTTAGTCTCAGACGGTATCTTACCCGGGTCATTCAATTTTACAATAAAGTAAGGTTCCGGTGAATAACTCTCACCCTTCATATACTCTAATAATTGCGGTTCAAATGAAGGAACACTCGGATAAGTAATCGTATATGAAACATCGGTGGTGGATCCATCTACCTTCAATAAAGTAGATGCAACTTCTTTGTTTTTAATCTCTTTTAGTCTTACAACTAATTCATAATCATCACGTGCCTTAGTAGAAGAAATCTTAACGGAAGAGTTCTTTGAAATAGTAGACCATTTTGCTTTACTATAATCCGTATCTCCCGTCTTCATAATCGCATACTCATAAGGCTTCGAGGATGAAGCTGAAGGGATTGTGATAACTAAATACTTGTTGCCACTATAAGAAACATAAACATCCTCTTTAGTCGGATCAATTACATTCGGTACGTCGCCTTTAATGATTACACCATTCGGCTCACGTTGTTCAGGCATTGATATCGTAGAGATTTTTGATGCTGCTTTCTTTGAAGTAGCATAATCTCTATACTCAATGGTTACTGACGGGAAATTGCTGTAATAACCATCACCGGATCCAACCACTTCCGTGAGATCCATGGGTTTTACTTTCTTATCTGTAATTCTAACCCATACAGGATTGGGTACAACCGTACCATTTAAACTCGTCACGCGATATTCCTGTCCATATTTTAACGTTGCCGTAAACTTAGAACCATCGATTCCCTTTACCACCCTCGGAGCCGTCGGTCTCTTTGTTATCTTGACCTTAATGTCATCACTGTAACGACGTCCATTATTTCTTCCATATTGATCAATACCAGCAGCAGAAGTAACATCTATTGCTGCAATTCGAAAGTACAAGGTTGTACCCTTAATCATATATCGTTGTAGCTTATCAACAGTTAAATTCTTACTGGCATCAGTATTACCGATGCACTTATACCAGGTGCCACCCTCTCCCTTTTTCCATTCGAGGTCGATAAATTTTATCGGGAAATCACCATTACCAATAGTTGCTTGGATATTTACCAGTTCAGCGATACTCGCGTTAGCAGGTAAATCATCTGCTTTCTCGTAATTGACTGTAACTTC
The DNA here is from genome assembly GCF_014174405.1 of Variimorphobacter saccharofermentans. Lineage (GTDB taxonomy): Bacteria > Bacillota > Clostridia > Lachnospirales > Lachnospiraceae > Mobilitalea > Mobilitalea saccharofermentans. The sequence goes on from NZ_JACEGA010000001.1 coordinate 3,484,194, forward strand.
TAATTTTTTAGCTCTCTCATTTATTATAACGCGAACCGGATCCTTTTTGTCTGCGTCACTTTCTCCTGCAAACATAAGAGTATTTGCCTTTGTAGCTGATAAGTAGGATAAATCGATCTCTGTTGTCCCGCTGGGATTCGCAACAGCAATTTCCTCCCACACTCCTTTGTCTGCTTCTGCCTCAGATGCAAAATATATTTTACTATTACCATTATTATTTACTATGATATTCTCTTCTGAGTAATCAATACGAGCAATTGATACCTGTGTCGCAGCAAATGCAGTCTGCTTTGGCAGGACGAATAGCATCGCCATTGCACAGCATATTACAGCCACTAGCTGCAATCGTCTTTTGTAACCCTGATCCATAAAACCTACCTCCTTAAAAATTCAGCACTTTAGTTATTGCGTATACCCATTATTTACTTAATTTTGAAACTAAATATTTTTTCTCTGGATATCCAGATCTATTACGCCTAATGAAATGCATAATCATCGAATCTCCATTCTGGATATGATTTATACATTCATATTCATTAAATATGTATTTTACATCTGACATTGATAAGTCCCAAATATGATATTTATTATAATGAGTAGTTTTCTTCGTTGGGAATGACACTATTATCTCTTTTATTTCACATCGATTTACTAGCTCAGATAACACCATCGGTTCTTCAAGATGTTCTATTGTTTCTAAGCTAACTAACATATCATATTTCCCTGTAACATTCTCAATTTTATTGTGTTCAAATGTTATTTTATCATTAGCAAAATTCGTGTTTGCAAAATTGATACTTTCAGCATCACAGTCAACACCATGAATAGAAATAACATCAGGATTTTTTGCTAACAAATATGAACCATATCCAACTCCGCATGCTGCATCTAAAACATTACCAAACAGATATTGTCTAACTAAAGCATATCTTTCAATATGTCTTCGAATTAGCATATCTTCTTCCATTTGGTCTACTAACGATTTGCTTAATACTATTCTTTCCATCTTATGTTGTGCTATATCCATGAAACCGCCTTCTCTTTCATTATACATATTCTTGATCCTTATTCTATAACTTTCAATATATTTTGTATTACATTTTTTGTATCTACTACCTTAGTGGCCTGTAATATAGCTTGTTCGCTCCGAGATTTATAGAACTCATAATCATCTTTATATTTTGAAATAACTTCGGGTAAGCTATGATAAGTTTCATATATAAAATTCTCTCCTGCTGCATATGCCACATCACATTCACCAAGTGTAATAACTGGTAATCCTTGCGCCATTGCTTCTACCGCACTGGTCCCACCTCCCTTTCTTGGAGGATTTAAATAAACATCTGCTATATTTAGTACCCCTCTTAAATCTTCATGGTATCCGATATATTTTACTCTTTCATTAAAGCCAATCTTATCCTTAATTATATCAAAATTATCAAAATTACCAATAAAAACAATGCAAACAGAATTATTTCTCTCTAATACGTTTTTCAGGTCTACTATGAATTTATCATTTATTTCATACTCTAATCGGTTTCCAACAATTGCAACAACAAAACTATTTTCGTTTATGTCAAATTCCTCTCTGTTATACTTTTTAATAGGATCGTTTAATTTGTATACAAATGTACTTTCAATAATTTCTTGATTTCTTTTATAAAGGTAATCTACAATATGCTTATCTCTATCTTCAATATTTCTTGCTAAAATCAAATAGTGACCTTCCGATACCGGATATTCATAAGAAAATGGTATTGTAACTTCGTTAGTAAATGAGCCAAGTATATCTGCTATAATATTTTCAGATCCCATATTATATACTAAATATGGCTTCCAATTATAAACATATCGAATAATTTCTTTAATCTCATCTAATCTATCCTCATTTAAAATACATTGATAACCATTTACTGTTTCATCTTGATACTTAATAGAAAACGATCCATCTAATGCATCAAGATAATAAAATTCCCTATAACTAATTCCATAATTTAAGTTTTTTACTTTATCATGCAATGGCATCTCTGTTATTACAAGTAATAGCACTTCTTTCTTCAATACATATTTTAATGTATAGTAATAATCCAATAAGTTTCGCGAAGGACCATGTTTAAAACTCAACAACTGTTCTGAGATTAAAACAATTCGATTGGTATTTAATTCTTCATTCGGTATCAGAGAATAAGATATACCTAACATTTTTTGTGTCTGTTTCACTAACTCAGAGTGAAGAGATGCTCGTTCTATATACAACGAGTTTTTTATGTTTAAAAGAAATAGCCTACTAATAATCTGCCATCGGTAAAAATTCGTATAAAAAACATTGAACACACCCTTACTCAGATTTTCAAGTAAAACAGTAATCTGCTTTTGAAGCACTCTACCATCAGATGTTGCTTGAAAAATATACTCTAATAATACTACAAACATATCGGGTATATCATTACACATTTCGTATAACGACTCTAATAATTCATTCTTATCATCAATTTCAAAGTACAACTTGCCTATATTCCCAAGAAGCTTATTAAATGCATTTATATTACGGTGATTATCATCAACTAGTTTAACTAAATTAAGTATCTCGTTCAGAAACTCATTATTTTTATTCATATGAACTCCTTTACATAGTATATCAAAGAATATAATCCCAATAAATAATTAAATTGTTAAATAAAGTATTAAAAAGAGTAGTCCCGAACTTAAACTTTTCTTTATTTAATAATATCAATTTTCAAAAACATCTAAAAAATGAGCCGGTATTTTGATTCATCTTATCTTTACTATATATAAGTATAATATAAGAAGTTTTATAATGCTAACAAACAATCCCTTTATAACATTTGTAATTCTCGTAACAGTTGATCAACCTCTAACCAGTTATTATTGTTACCAGAGTTATATTCAAAGCCTTCCTCAACTAATTTACCACCTGGTAGCAGAGACTTACTTATATCCATCCATTCGAAATTAGGGTAAATTATATAATGCTTATCATATTCATATGTCATTCTAGAATCATCCTTTGTTACCATGACTTCATGTAATTTCTCGCCCTCGCGAATACCTATTTCAACCAATTTCGAATTAGGAAGCATAGCTTTTGCCAAATCAACTATTTTAAAAGATGGAATTTTAGAAATATAGGTTTCACCTCCTTTAGCCTCTGCTAATGCCTTGAATACCAATTCAACTCCTTGTTCCAAAGTAATCCAAAAACGTGTCATTCTAAAATCAGTGATGGGAAGGGTAGTTTCCCCTCTCTCAATTAAGTTTTTAAACACAGGAATAATGGAGCCACGACTCCCCGCAACATTACCGTACCGTACAATTGCAAATCTTGTACCCTTTTCCCCTGAATATGCATTAGCTGCAATAAAAAGCTTATCCGATACCAGTTTAGTTCCACCATATAAATTTATTGGATTTACAGCTTTATCTGTAGATAAAGCTATTACTTTTTTTACTCCTTTATCTAATGCAGCATCAATCACATTTTGTGCACCATGAATATTCGTTTTAATTGCTTCAAATGGATTGTATTCACATGTAGGAACCTGTTTCATTGCGGCTGCATGAATTACATAATCCACTCCTTCAAATGCTCGATAAAGACGGTCTTTATCTCTGACATCACCAATGAAAAATCTAACCTTTGTCATATCCACTTTATTTGCATATTCAGTTTTCATTATACTCTGCTTAAACTCATCTCTGGAATATATAATAACCTTATTAGGATTATATTTCGCAAATATCATCTCTAAAAATTTCTTACCAAAAGAACCTGTTCCGCCAGTAATTAGTATGTTTTTTCCGTTTAACATGAATGCGCCCTCCAAAATTCTTGTTACGTAATACAATTATATTATATATCGACATTATTCATAATAATTTTAACACTTTTTCTGCTATTCTATAGCTTCCTCGTCCATCCGTTAAATTTTGCATATTTAATGAAAGTTCCTTGCGAAGTAAAGCATCCTTCATTAATGTACTTAATGAATCGTTAACTTTTCCTAAACATGCAGAAATATCTCCTCTAATATCACCAGAATAATAGATTATTTGCTCCTGATTAAATTTATTTACTATCCATAACTGATTATCAGCGAATGAATAACTAATGGTAGGTAGACCGCAGGCACATAGTTCATATAACGTTGAACCTCCTGCAGAAATTGCTATATCACATTCCATCATTATATCCGCCATATTGTTGATTGCCCGATGCAGAATTATATTGGGATATAACTTAGATAGTTTATTTAGATTTTCTACATTCTTATTCAATGCTCCAACTATAATATGAAGATTTAGGCTGTCAAACTTACTAAACTTACGAATGTACGAAAGCAACTGACCTGCCATATTATAGCTATCGGATCCTCCCGTTGTTATTAAAATATTATTTACACTAGGATTTATCGTTCTAATTCGACCACTGAATTCCTCTCTTAACGGAACATAATCGCATCCTAAAAGTAATGTTGTATTTTCAGAATAATAGCTCGAATATTGAATATCATAAACATAGATATTATAATTGATTAATATATCTGTTGGATATACAAATTGGTTAAGATCATCCAAATAAACAATCTTAACCAAATCTTTCGCCCTCTTCATATAATTATGTGTAACATAATATGAGTCAACTATTAATACCTGAATCTTGTATTTAATAATTGCCTTTTCTAATTCTAGTAATTCACCCTCCATATTAGTCCATTGAGTATTTAGACTAATACTAGGGAAATGTTCTCTACGAATTAGCTCCTTCCCATTATCATCAGCAGTTATAAAAACAATATCTTGTTCAAGTTTTTGAAGTGCTTTCGCAATTGATAAACACCTCATAATATGACCACTACCAATTTCGGAATTAGCATCCGCACGAAATGCTATCACTAATAATCACCTTCTACAATTTTTATCACTTGTTCAATTACATAATCTTGTTCTTCTTTAGAAAGCTTGGGAAAAATAGGCAAACTAATAAACCTACTATAAGCCGTTTCCGCATTAGGGCATACAACATCCGAATATCCATGGCTACGATAATATGGTTGTGTATATACAGGTATATAATGTACATTAACTCCAATCCCTTTTGCAATCAATGCTTCCACCACTCTTCTGCGATCTCTATTCATCACTTGAATAACATATAAATGCCAACTATTGTAACAACCGTCTAGTTGATATGGAATTAGAATATTCTCGTTATCTTTAAAAGCATTATTATACCTATCTACAATCTCTAATCTTCTAGAAATAAAGAAATCTAACTTTTTCATCTGACTAATACCTAGGGCACATTGTATATCAGTCATTCGATAATTATATCCTAATTCCAATTGTTGATAATACCATGGTCCATCATTACAACTCATCAATTCTGGATTTCTGGTAATTCCATGACTCCTTATTATGGAAAGTTTTTGATATAGCTCTTTATTATTTGTTACAATCATGCCGCCTTCACCCGTTGTAATGTGTTTAACAGGATGGAAGCTAAATGTAGTCATATCTGAAATTGTTCCGATTCTTCTGCCTTTATACACGGCGCCTAAAGCATGTGCTGCATCTTCTATAACAATTAGATTGAATTCATCCGCTATTTTTTTAATCTCATCCATATCACATGGCTGTCCTGTAAAGTGAACTGCAATTATCGCTTTTGTCTTCGCTGTTATTTTCTTTCGAATGTCTTTGGGATCTATATTATATGTTTTCGGATCAATATCTGCAAACACTGGGGTAGCTCCGCAATATAAAACACTGTTTGCTGATGCCACAAAAGTTATCGGAGTTGTAATAACTTCATCACCTTTACTTATTCCAGCAGCAAGGCATGCAACGTGAAGTGCTGCAGTACCATTTGAAACAGCAACAGCATATTTTGCTCCAACATATTTTGCTACACAATCTTCGAATTCTGATATTTTGGGCCCAGTTGTTAAATAATCTGCTTTTAGAGTATTAATCACTGCTTGTATATCATCATCATCTATACTTTGCGTTCCATATGGAATATACATAAGTAATTCTCCTCATTAACTCTTGTTATATTTTTTTTGAATACTCAATGTACATTTGATTGTAATTTAGACCTTCAAATATTTTTCTTGAAGGTACATTATCTACCTTAACCTGAGCATTAATTTGTGTAATATAGGGATACTCATCTCTTAATTTTTTTTCAACGAGTAATAAGATATTCTTTCCATGTCCTTTTCCCCTATGATCTTTACTAATGCTATAATTTATATATGCTATATTATTATTAATAGAAAGACGAACTTGTCCAATTGGAATATTGTCCATATAATAAATAAACTGCAAAATATCTTCTGACCTGATCACGTTATTAAACCACTTCTCATGTGTCTCATATGGTATAAAATCAGTTGAAAATGAATTTAACCTTGTTTCTTCATCATTTGCCCATTTGTATAGTAATTTTTTATCTTCCAATTGAACTGATTTTAAATAACAATCTTTCACATTAACTCTCCTTGCTCTACTTGATCCAACCTTAATGGTGTACCTCTTTTTATGTCGCATAATGCCTTTTTCCCTAATACAGAATTGTAATACTTTGGCTCAAGACCATAACTTGGCCTAATGACTCTGATATTATTATTTGAAAAAACATCACCCGCTTTTATGTCGTCAACGGCAAATATGGAACGGCGAAAATTTCGATTTGACATTTCACCACATGTAATTTCATAACTTATTTTTCCTAGGGCTTTTTCTGCATTACGAATATCATTAACCATATTTTTAAACTCTTCAGGTTCCATTGAAAAGGATGAATCCGGATTTACAATATTTCTATTTAAGCAAAAATGCTTTTCAATGATACAAGCACCCAATGCAACCGCAGTAATGGCACCGATTGATCCCATTGAATGATCTGATAATCCTACCGGTACTTGAAACGTATTTTTCATATCTACTATTGTTCTTAAATTCATATCTTCTGATATTGCTGGATAAGCACTAGAACATTTCAATATTGCAACTTGGTTATTATTTTGCATAGTCACTGTATTTAATGCATCCCAAATTTCTTCTTTACTTCCCATACCCGTCGACATAATAATAGGTTTACCCTTTGAAGCCACATATTCAATTAATGGTATATCAGTCAACTCAAATGAAGCAATTTTGTAAAACTCAATACCTATATCCTCTAAAAAATCTACTGAACTTTTATCGAAGGGGGTAGAAAAAAAATCAATTCCCACTTTGTCAGCTTCTGCTTTCAATTCATATTGCCATTCCCAAGGAGTATAAGCTTTACCATATAGTTTATATAAGTTTTCTCCTGACCATGTTCCTTCATTTATTCGGAAATATTTGTTATCACAATCTATTGTTATCGTGTCAGGAGTATAGGTTTGCAATTTAATACAATCGGCTCCACATTCCTTTGCCATATGGATTATTTCTTTAGCTCGATTTATACTTCCAGCATGGTTACCCGACATCTCAGCAATGATATAAGTTGGATAACCCTCCCCAATAATTCTGTTTTTAATCTTTATATTTCTCAATATTACACCTTCACTCTAATTATGAATCTATTACTTCAGCTTCTTCTGCTCTACATTCTTATTAATATCATATATTTCGGGATGTTTTTGCATTAATAATAATATATCATCTAAATAGAAATCATGAGAACCTTGATATAAATAATCATATATTTTTGATATTGCTAGCCAATCTTCGTTTGTATCTAATGTCCATCTATATTTTGAATTATCAGTATCAGCTTTATAATAATATATTTTACTTGATGTTTCATATATATATGGTGTTACATGTTCCCTTTGATACTTTTCTCTTGCTTTGTAAAATGCTTCTTCAAGTATATTATAAGAAAAAATTTCCGTATCTAAACCTCTTGGATATGTTCTATTAACTATATCATTTCCAGCATTAGAAACGATATCATATTGATTCTTCTTATAAAAACTTATCATCTCATCTAAAACCTTAGGATCATACAGCGGACAGTCCGATGTAATTCGTATTATCACATCAGCTTTATATTCTTTCGCTGCATAATAATAGCGGCTTAGAACATCCTCTTCACTTCCTCTATAATAGTGTACGCCTAGCCGTACTGCTTCTTCCTCTATTTCATTATCCGCTTTATTTGTCGTAGTTGCTATGATGATATCATCAATTTGTTTACATTGCCTAATTCTATCGACATCATGCTCCAATATAGTTTTATCATATAGCTTTTTCAATACTTTGCCCGGTAACCTTGATGAACCCATTCTGGCTTGGATGATTACCATTATCTTCATACAACATTCCTCTTTCTACATAGGTACCACTTGTTTAATTGCATCTTCAAGTTTTGGCTTTATAAAATCAGCTGCCTCAATAATAGCTTCGTTTATTTTCTTTGTTTTCATATAAGTAATCAATTTATTCTCAGAATAATCTTCTGACAACTTATTCATTTCCAAAATATCCTGCATAGAAACAGCTTTAACATAAATATCTATTAACTTATATAAAGATGATTTTTGAATAAATTGGTTATTTTTTCTTATTTTCGTAACATACTGCAATTCTATCCCTGAATTGAATTTTTTATGATTTATTTCGTCTATAAGAATATTACAGTATTTAATCGATCCCTTCGCTTTCTTTATTATTTTCTCAATATTATTATAGTTCTTATCTAAATAGTGTTTTACCGCATAAATACCTTCTTGATCGAATGTATTTATATTTATATTGGCAATAGTATTGTAATCAAATTCTTGATTACAATACTTGACCAAAACATCTTTTAATGGCATAATAGTTGATCCATTAATTTTAGCTCCCTTTGTTTTTGCATCAATAATATTAATATGGGGTTTTAAAGCAATCAAGTCTTCATACCAAATCTTAAAACTTTTCCAATCATATCTTGAGCGTATCGGTTTACCTTCAATATCCTCTAATTCTATATCTCTATTAGTATTGGGTGATATCTCTTCTCTGCCAGAATGACTCTTATTACCATCATAAGCCAAGTCTTGACCCACGAGAATAATATCAGTAAAACCTAATTCAACACATACTAAGCAAGATAATGTTGCAACTGAAGAACTACTTAAGACCATAGGTGGCTTTTTATTAATATTTTCATATACTTGCTTTAAGAAATCTGTGCAATTACAAAATATCTTTTTACCTATATGTCTATCCAATATTTCATGGTTTGCTTCTATAAAACATAATAACGGTATTGTAACATCTGTACGGTTAGAGAAAAATTGCACTGGTTTCATCGGATCTAATGTAACCACAAAATCTGGTTCAATGCCGTTTTCAAGTAAAAACTCCAGAATTCTGTCAACTGCAAATATTACTACTTTTCCCTTTGCTTGTCTTATATATTCTATTTGTTCCGATACGGATGGTCCTGCAGCAATTATCATCGCTGGTATATCTGTTGGAACAATGCTTTTTAGCTCATGTATTGAAATACTATCACGTAGGTATCGAATATTATGTAAAGTATTTTCAATAAACCTTTTACCGAAAGCAATTTCCGTATTTATATTAATTTTAGCATTATAATAGGAGTCTTTTAGCTCCTTAAAGAATGATACTCCACTTTCAGGAAATATCTTATCGTAAAATGGATGCGTACATATAATTTGTGTTGAGATATTGTTTATATCTAATACTACTCTAAGAGTGTTATGAAATTCGATATCATTTATTTTTTCAACAGTAAACGAAACTTGCATATTTGATAGTATATCAGTAATATCATATTCTTCTATCACATGATAAAACACCTCTATACTAGGCTCATAAATAACTAAAATATCTTTGTCTCTTATCCTGTTTATTAAAGATCGTGCGAACTCACCATTTCCAAATCCAAACATTGATATTATTGAACTTAAACTCTTAAGCTCAAATTGGTCCGCCCAAATATTCGCTTCATTAGAAGGACTATATATGCTGTTAAGTCGGTAATATTTTGTCCCTTTCTTTATATACAACGTCTTACTATTATCCTTAGTTATGACTGATTTAATTTCACTAATTTGATCAGAGGTATCTCTTGTTTCAGTTTCAATAAGTCTTTTATACATATATGGTCTATTTTTTTTTATACATTCCATATTATTTTCCAAATAGTTCATAGTTCTCTCCTGTTACGTGATAGCTAACATATCTATATTTTAAAAATTTATAAATCTTTGATTAAATCAGATAAATCAAACAATAATATATCCGATAGCAAAATCGTATCATTTACCTCAATTGCTTTCATCGCTTCAGATAAAACCAAATTAATTCTCTTCTCTTTTTTTTCTATATCTTCTTCGTTCTTTTCATAATTAATAAGTTCATTTACACCAACTATTAAAGCCTCTAACGTTTCTCCTAATTGTGCATATCCCATTTCATTTTTTTGCTGATAGAACAAGAATGCTGTATTTTTTATCAAATTCTGAATTTCATTTATTTTACTAATAAAATTATCCATAATTACCTCATTATTTTAGATTTAAAAATAGGACTGACCGTTAAGTCAGCCCTATTTTTAATAAATAAACTACGATTACTGTAATAATGATAGAACACCCTGTGTAGATTGATTAGCTTGAGCCAACATAGACTGAGCAGCCTGTTGAAGAATGTTATCCTTGGAGTATTTAACCATCTCTTTCGCCATATCAACATCACGGATACGGGATTCAGCAGCTTGTAAATTCTCTGAAGTATTATCAGCATTAGCAATGGTATGCTCTAATCTGTTCTGTAAAGCACCAAGTGCAGATCTCTGTGTAGAAACCTGATTCAGAGCTGATTGAATAGTTGTAATAGCTGCTGTAGCATCAGAATAGTTAGAAACTTCAGATGAAATAGCGTTTACTCCAAGAGCGGTTGCTGTCATTGTATTAATGCTAAATGCAATATTCTGTCCTGAGTTTGCTCCAACCTGAAGGTTCTTTCCTGTAAAAGTACCATCTAATAACTTCATGGTATTGAACTCAGTCTCATTACCAATACGAGTTACTTCAGCAGATAATGCAACAAGTTCTTCTTCAATAGCTTCACGATCTTCTGTAACGTTAGTATCGTTAGCTGCTTGAACAGTTAACTCTCTCATTCTTTGAAGAATGGACTGAGTCTCATTAAGAGCACCTTCTGCTGTCTGAATTAAGGAAATACCATCCTGAGCGTTAACAGAAGCCTGATCAAGACCTCTGATCTGTCCACGCATTTTTTCGGAAATTGTTAATCCAGCTGCATTATCACCTGCACGGTTAATCTTGTAACCAGAAGATAACTTCTCAGTAGATTTAGCAAGATTTCCTGTAGTAATACCTAACTGTCTTCTTGTGTTGGCTGCTGCCATATTGTGTTGAACTACCATAATAAAATTCCTCCTTGAAATTATATTGTATTAGCAACTTCCATGCTGCTAAAACTTTTGTAAGTTTCTTCTATCTGGCCGTACGCTCCATCAAGAAGAATAATCCGTAAGATAATTTCTTACTTGTTATATATATCGACAATAATTTATAAAACTTTATAGTGATTTATATACTTTTTTAATTTTTTTTGTCATAAAAATATGATTGAGATTCATGCTGTTGAGCCATTGTTTTATAGTAATTAGTTGCTGTTTGATTGCTAATACGTAATTTCTTTATTTCTATGCGTTTAGAAGCAATTACAGCCTCAAATTTTTCCTTATTTCTTTTTTCTATCGCTTGAAGTCTAACGCTTAGATCAGTAATCTTAGTAATCAATTCTTTCATACAAGATATCTCTACGGAATAGTTTAATTTACCAACCACTAGCTCCTCCTTTACACTTTCATACAGCTTTGTAAAACCAGAATCAAGTGAATTAAGGGTTTGCAATTGCTCTTCTTTCTGATCTATGATATCAAGAAATGAATCTTCATCAAAAGCTTCAGATGAAATAATCTCCTCTTGCTTTTCTGTAAGCCTCATCAGTTGTTGAAGAACTTCATATTTTCGTTGTAATGCATCACAAAGTAATTTAATATACGTATGCTTTAAAGTTTGGTTTTCTAATTCCATAGTTTTATCCTCTCACATCTTGTTACATATTAATTACTACTTGCTTTACTATTTTTCATTACTTCCTTCCAAGTATCCCTCATCTCACGAATATAGCCTAATGCTTCCTCAAGCATCTCTTTGTCTTTTTTTATATTCGCATCAATGAGTCTCCTATAAATATAATCGTAGACCACATCAAAGTTCTTTGCTACCGGATACTTAAAGTCCAAGGTAACACGAAATTCCTGAATGATTTTTTCCGCCTTAATGATATTCTTACTAACTTTATCATAATCCCTCTTTTCAAGCGCTAATAAAGCCAAATTACAGAACTTTATAGCCCCTTCATATAACATCAAGGTAAGGTCCGCAGGGGTAGCAGTAAGTATTTTACTATCTTGATATGCTGAAGCCGCGTTTATAGCCATTATCCTTCCTCCAATTACAAAATTACACTAACATTGCAATTATAATTAATCACTGTTGTTCGAGTACAAGATGAGTGCCATAAATAGCACTCATCTTAAACATAACAATAATTATTGATTCATCCCTAACATAGATAATACAGAGGAGCTTTGTGAGTTCATTTCAGCCATAGCCTTCTCCATTGCAGTGAACTGTTTATAATATCGATCTTCCATTTTATTCAACTTCGTTTCCAACCTTTTAAGCTCTGATTGATAATCCGTAATTGATTTCGCTATTTCTTTATCGTTGTAGAATGTTAACGCACTTCTGAGCTTTGTACTGCTCATTCGTTTCGTCATATCTTCATATAAATCACCAGCCAGTTTATTGAAAACCGTCATAACTTTATCCGGATCCTCATTAATCGCCTTCATCAGTTCATCCTCAAAGGCGCCAGATAAGCTGTCCTCCTGATCTCCGTATATATGTAATTGTCCTTTTTCAGTATAATTCATAGAACGAATTCCAAAAGAAGATAATGAATATGATTTATCATTGTATGTTACCGAGCCACTAAGGATTGTTCGCATTGATGAAACAAGAGATCCTATAACATCATCCCTTCTTAGTAAGGAATCTTTAATTTTATCCTCCCATTTCTCAATCTGTTTATCCGTCATAGCTTCTTTTTCATCGTCAGTTAAAGGTTGATAACCTCTTGCGGAAACAGCATTATATGCCTCATTCATCTCCTTCAGCAATTCATTGTAGGTTTTTATGAAATCCTTAATAGAATCATATATTGCCTGACTATTTCCCGTAACTCCTACTGTAATAATCTCATCATCAGAGGGATCTGCAGTATTTGCACCTGCTGTTACACCCTTTAATGTAATGGTAAGTCCATTCACCGTAAAATCATTGGATGAACCATTCATTTCTACTCCATCCAGAATTATTACGGCATCTCTGGCTTCAACTAAGGTGCTGTTTGATGTACTTCTGGTAACAGATCCATCCGCATTTTTAATAACTTCATCAAGCTTTAATAAACCAAGAGAATTCGTTTTTACGATTGTGTTGTCATCAAAATCATCTGTGGAATAAGAAGTCAGCAAATTTTCCAGATCTGTCTCCGCTGATTCGAACACATTCGACGTATCTGCTGAACCAGCCTTCCATGCTTCAAATTCTGCATTGGCAGCAGCTGTTGCCTTTTCCTGAAGCTTTTTCTTTACTGCAGCATCAAGAACTTTCTGATCCAAGGTTTCTCCCTCGGGTAATTCTGCTTCTAATCTTTCACGTTCTTCCGCTGTTACCGCATCGATATTATCCTGATTATTAATATAGGAATTTATATATGACTGACGTACACTATCATGCTTGATTTTTAATAAGCTATCTTTAATCGCGGTCCTGTCCGCTTCTACCAATGTTGGATCAATATAGGATTGTAACAGCTTGTCAACTGTACTTTTCTGAGTCGACCCCAAACTGCCATAATTAAGGAAGTCTCGAATCGCATTCCGATCCTGTGCTTCCTCAGAGGAATTCATGGTTATAGAAAATGAATTATTAACACCACTTTCCTTCGAGCTGATAAAGAAACGCTTCTGTGATGTATCGTAGTTAGCGTTTAAGCCTGCATTTTTACATGCAGTTAGGAAGTCATTCACGGTAGTAGATTTACCAACATCAAGTGTTACTGTCTTTTGTCCTGCATTGATAGTAATAGTAGACCCTTCATTTGCATCAAATCCAAGATCCTTTAATAAGGTTGCTGAGGTAATCTGTTTACCGTTTATATCTGTCCCCATCTGACCACTTGTCATGATCTGTGCACTAGCCAATTGTTTAACTTGCAGGCTATGGGTTCCCTCCGGTGCATTTGTTGCTGCTGTTATGGTAGCCTTTGCCTCATTGGAAGAGGTTGCTTTCTTAGCTAAAAAGCTTCCTTGCATTCTCATTTTAGATAATGAGCCTGTATAGAAGGAATAAATCTTCGAATTTAATGCCTTCCATTTCTCCTGCTTCCATTCCAGCATTGTGATCTTATTCTCAATCTTTGTAGATTTTAACCTTTGTACTTTCATTAACTCGGTAACGATACTTTCCGTATCCATACCGGAAGCTAATCCCGATAATCTCATTGGCATAAGCTTACCTCCTTATCTTCTTTCGTCAACCAGTAATCCTGCCAGTTCCCAAATCTTCTCCAGTACCTCAAGCGATTCCTCCGGGGGTATTTCCCGAAGAACTTCTTCTGTCTCCCTGTCGTATACCTTAATGGTTACTCGATTCGTCTCCTCATGATAAGCGAACTCACATCTGGTCCTATGGGCTTTCATCTTGTTATTAGCTCTTGTAATCGCATCACGAATTTGCTGCTCCGATGCAATTACTTCTTTCATACCTCTGTTCTTCTCAATTCTAATATGTTTGTTCTCAGTAGCAACTTCGGTTATACTTAAATCCTTCGAAGCCATTGCCTGTGCATTGGTTTCAACCACTGAACTTTGAATTGGCTTTGCAGAATTTTGATGTCCTGCTCCCGATAATGAATTTAATGCCATTATTAACACCTCCATGTGCCATATAAAATATCTATATACCGATAATGCATATTGCCATCCTTGACTGTATCAGTTAATTGCATTAACATCTACTTCTTATATCGGTTTTCTTTCTAAAATTATTTATAGCAATCAGCAAAATTTCGTCATGTCACCTTTACTTATTCCGTTTTTACTTGAATAATTTCTTTAGTGCTTCCTCATTACCTGTGGATTCCGCCGCTTCTTTATTGGATTCTTTAATCTGCAAATAGATCTCCTTCCGATATATCGGCACGGATTTAGGAGCACTGATGCCTATTTTCACCTGATCACCCTTTATATCCAGTATGGTGATTTCGACATCGTTGCCAATGATTATGGATTCATTCATTTTCCTTGATAGGGCTAACATATTATTTGCCCTCCTTTGCTGCCTTATATTCCATCAATTGCTGGTAGAATTCATACTTAATCAAATAATCTGAATTCTCAATTATAATCTGCGCTCCCTTTTTGGTATCTGAGTTGATAACAAAGGGAGCTTTCAAATTAGCGGATATCTTCTTGATATCCGTTGGTACTGTTACTGAGACCAGTACAACAATATTATCTTCCGTTAGATTCCCCAATGGTTGTAACAGTTCATCCTCCACCTCCGGATTATAATCCCTTTTTACAATAAACGGACTAATAACCGGAATTGCAAGTAAGGGCTCATCCAGACTCTGAAGCCATGAGATGTCCGGTCGTTTTCCATCCTCATCATCATAAAGAATGGTATATTTTTTATAATTCTCAAATCCCAGGATTCCATTCTCGAAATAGATAATTTTATTCTCATCTAGATCAATTTCTCCAAAGTGCTTAGTATTAATTATCATAACTTCCCCGCCTTCCCTTCCATCGGAATCATTTGTTTATATCAACATTATTATACACGATTTGTCTTATTTTTTCATTATATAAATTATCGAAAGTCTTTTGGAGGTTGCAGGCCAGTTTCCAGCCGAGTTAACAGCTTTGTCCGCATTGCAACTATGGACTTTCGATAATCTGATTTTTATTTAATTAGATATGCAATAACATTATTACAAATTATATAACATATCATACTTCACTGAGTATTTCATATGATAATAAAGCCAAATCCATCATTCTATAGGAAATCCAGTAATGTATTCTGAACAACCCTGGAAGCAGCATTTAAGGAGGATTTATATATGGTATCAGCCACATTATATTTCACTATGGTATCAACCAAATCCACATCTTCATTCTGTGAGAGCAGCTCCTCGAAGTCAACCTTCTGGCTGGACAATCTGTTTTCCGTAAGTTCCAAACGAACATAACGGCTACCCAGATCTGCCACTGCTGCATTCACTCGATCCTGTTCCTTTGCTGATACAGTCATTCCCTTTGCAAAAGCCTGCTGCATTACTTCTTTTTCGAGGCCTAACTGAGTGTTCATCATTTCTTTTAATTTCTCGTAATACTCTCGATCTGCATCACTTAAGGAATTATCAGACAGACGTTTTTCTAATTCGGCAATGTTCTTCTCCGTTTCAACCACATCATTCACCGCATTAAGTATATCTTCAATCCTTCTTCCGATGGTAGGAGAGAAAGCATCCTTTGCTTCGGTATTAATCGTAAGCTTCTGATTGAAATTAACCTCATACTGGATTTTTTGTCCTTCTTTCATGTCTCTTTCAAATATAACAGGATCCTTTTCCGGAGTCAGGCTATCACTCATCGTACAATTAAAGAAATGCTCCGGTTTTAAATCTCCTCTCTGAAAGCCAGATTTATCATATTCTACTGATATCTTATCAGCAGTACGAATATCATTGTATACGGACTCACCGAAGATGATCTCACCTGTCTCATAGATGTAATGAGCATCCGTGGCTGCCGGACTATAAGCGGAAGGATCATTTGCTGATATTGGAGCGATGGTTAAGCTCGGAAGACGTTCACTCATGGTTCCGTCCGGGTTCTTATCATACAGTCTTACAACAACCGGTTCTGTTTTACTTGTATTGTTATAAGCAAGCTGAATACGGTAATTACTAATCAACTCAGGAGCATCCGTTAGCGGGGAGGTTCCATCAATATCAGAACCAAGATATCTTCCGTTCACTTTATTCAGAATTTGAATCTGCTCCGCATCAAAATCTTCGGTAATAGAATAATTTAATGTTGGGGCATTCTCCATAAAGGTTAAGGAGCTGTCCGTCTTATAACCTGAAAATACATATCTTCCCGCATAATTGGAGTTACCCTCCTGATAAATCTGTTCCTTCATCTGTTCCAGGTTCTGTACGATAAAGGAACGATCCTTCGGGGTTAAGGTGTCCGAACTACCCTGAACACAATAGGTATTGATCTGTTGAAGAATATCATTCACTGTATCAAGAGCACTCTCTGTGACCTCCATCCAAGACATTGCATCCGGAATGTTCTTCTCATGATATTGCTCTATCTCAGTCAGATTGGTTCTAAGCTTCAATGCACGAACAGTGATAATTGGATCATCGGATGGCTTCTGAATTTTTTTACCGGTGGCATATTGCTCCTCCAGCTTTGACATATGAAGCTTATTCCGATTAATATTGCTCATCATATTATTCGTCATCATCTTATTTGTAATTCTCATATCATTTCTCCATTCTGCCGAAACACTGTGAATTTAGTTTCGTTAATAGTAGGCTAAATGTATATCTTCCTGTTATACACCCATATAATTGATTAATTTATCATAGATCTCATCCATTACCGAGATCACCTTGGCGGATAAATTGTAGGCATTCTGATAACGAACCAGGTTCATGGCTTCCTCATCAATGTCAACGCCGGATACGGATAATCTCTGATTTTGAATTATATTAAGTATGTTCGTCTGGTTATCCGAAAAGTTATTTGCCTTTAAGGTATCAATACCAACCTCCGCTACCAGGGACTGGAAAAATGCCTCTGCTGTTCCTTGTTTAAACAATTTGCTTTCCTTGATGTTAATTAAACGAAATGTCAGATCATTATTCTCCGAGCCGTTAACCACATCAGTAGATGCTGCAAATAAGTTCGGATCCAGGATCATGTCACTGTTAATCATGAAATTCTCTGCCGTCATCAGATAATAGCTTCCATACATTGGTTCCGAATCCGGAGTCGTTTCAAAATAGCTTCCCGTCCGTGAATTAAATACGTTCTTATCATAATACATTTCGTCCGGTGATCCTTCTATAGGTCCAAAGGTATAATATCTTCCATTCACTTTATTCATAGCAGTGAATACATCCGTTCCTTTTTCCCCTTCCAGATTCACGCCTTCCCGATGTATACCATTGAAGGTCATAGCAAAGGTTCTGATAAACTCATTCATCTGGTTCATATAATATGGAATACCCTTATAATCTATGGACTCTCCAATTCGAACCTCTGCATCTACCGAATCCCTGATAATATCTTTTTCTAATTCAAATTCATAGGTATATTCATTTGTCACTTCATCGATGGTCACTTGAAAACCAAGATATTTATAATCAATATTATCGATGGTTATAATTCCTTGCTGCGGAATATTGAGTTTCTCAATCGAATTAATATTCGTACCGCTTAATCTGAGGGTGGAATCACCAGCAGTTGTATCTGCCCTCCCGTGAAGGTAAAACTGGTTATTCCCATCACGAACCTCCAGTAGAGCCTGTAATGTTCCGCCAAGAGTACTGCTTCTCTGATTGAAATGCTGCCCATTTGTCCAGTAGATGTCATAAATGCCATCAATATCAGTCTGATTAATTTTCTGTTCTCTGGGACGAACCTCCAATGTATTGAAGTCAGATCCATCCACTAAGGTTGAGCCATTCAATTTTACAACATAACTTGTTAAAGAAACTCCCTGTCCAATTACCTGCTCCGTAACAGTTATATTTGCTATTTCCGACAATTCATCAACCAGTAATGCTCTTTGATCACGAAGATCATTGGCCGTGCCACCATTGACTTCAATAGTATTGATCTGTTTTGTGGCTGTCGCAATCTGCTTTGCCAGGGAATTAATCTGATCCACTTTATTACGAATATCGAAATTACACTCTTCCTGAATACTTTTCAGGTTTTGTGATACAGAGTTAAAGTATTCGGTAAAGCTTTGGGCATAATTGATTAGCTGGGTACGAACGGTCAGATTTGCAGGGTTCTTTGACAACTCCTGTAAACAACTGTTGAAAGAGTTATATGTTGTTGTAAACCCTTCCAGACTGACCTCGTTAAAATAATTCTGTATTTCATTCATATAATATGCTTTTGTATTGTATTCACCATATGATGTACTATTCTTCCAGAACTTCTCATCATAATAGAGTTCACGAAGCTGATTAACTCCCAACACAGTTACACCTGTTCCGGCCATTCCATAGGTACTATTTACCCTTAATGCTTTACCTGCCTGTTGTCCCATGACCTGTCTTGTGTAGCCCGGTGTCTCCGTATTCGCTATATTATGCGCCGTTGTATCGAGAGCGGCCTGATATGCATATAATCCCGTTTGTCCAATATTTAATCCAAAAAATGTAGATCCCATACCTTCACCTCATATGTAGAAATACTTATAATGTTCTACCCTTTACAATCTCATTATTATGTGTTCCAGCATCTCACTTACAACATTGATATATCTGGCCGAAGCATTATAAGCATGCTGATATTTGATTAGGTTTGTCAATTCTTCATCCGATGAAACGCCTGTAATTTGTGATCTTTGATTATCGATCGTTTCTACCATGGAAGCCTGTGTGGTACTAATGGTATTGTATTGCTCTCCACGATTGGCAATCTCCGAGATGAATGCGGTGTAATAATCACCAAAGTTAAATTTCGTTAAATCGTTTGGAGTAAGAGTAGCAAATGGCTCCTGCCACTTGGTAACCAGTTCCTCCGCTATCTTAATATCGAAATCTCCGGATCCGGTGTTACTGGATAGAGGTAAATATGCGTTATTCTGTAGTAGTACCGGATTTACTTCAAGCTCCCCAAGAGTATATAGGGAATACTTATCCGCCGGGTTCTCCTCATTATATACAAGTACCGTATCCGATATAGTATTACCGTATTCATCAGTGCCTACAATGTATCTTTCCTCATAACGTTTCACTGTCTTACGATCAAACAAGGCTTCTCCGGCTATTCCATTCAAACCGACGGGAGCTTTATCTGTATCCAGTATGTATACTTCTCCGCTACCGTCTGCTAAAGTAACCTTCTTATTCGGGCATAGAATATCATTAATTGTGGTTACGATACCATGTATGAGCTGATCAAACTGAATTTGCACTGCCATAATAGTGGAAGCATTCTTTATTTCATCATAGTTGGCAATATCCGTGTAATTTCCTTGTTTATTTCCTCTGGCAATCAGTAATCCCTTTAAGGAACCGATATCCGTATTACCCTCGGAGGTAGGAACCTGAGCAAGGTTAAATACATCCATATTCCCGTGTGCTTCCCATACCGGCTTCAGCATAGGTGAGGTTTCGTTTACCCTTTCGGTCTTCATATGGTATACGACCTCATCACTAACAAATGGGGTTCCTTCTATACTTACATTAACAACACCAGAGGCATCTTCTTTATAGCTAATCAAGGCCATTTTACCAAGTTCATCTAATAACAGATTTCTCTGGTCACGAAGATCATTTGCCTTTTCCTGCTTGTTACTCTCATACATACGAATTTTAGTATTCAGTTCTTTGATACTGTCACCGATCTCATTGATTCGGTTTACCTGCTTTTGTATCTGGGTGTTTAAATTAATCTGATAGTCGTTCAACGCATTAGAGATATTCTCTGTACGCTCCACTAACGTAACCGCATTCTGTATTAAGGAAGCTCTTGCAGCAATGCTGTCCGGTTCCTTCGCAAGCTCCTGCAAAGATACCCAGAACTCATTCAGACTGCTCTGGAAGGTGATTCCCTCCAATTCTCCGAATAATCCTTCCACTTCGGATACTGCCTGATATTGAGCCTCATAATATGCCTGTCTTCCGATTTCCTGACGGTAAGCACGGTCCAAAAAGAGATCTCGAACCTGCCTTACTGTTGCAAAATCCGCTCCCAGACCCTGCTGTAATGTGGATATATGATTCATACCCAGCTTTACATAACGAAAATCAGTAATTACAGCCTGTTGTCTTACAAAACCCTTTGTATCAACATTAGCCAGGTTGTGGGACGTAATATTCAAAGCGGTCTGACTCACATTCAAACCCGATACACCGACATATAAGCCACCAAATGAACTCATTTGTACCTCCATCTTGCCGCTGTGCGGCAGTACTTTCTCTTACTGCATCGCATCGAACATCCCTGTTACCTGCGATTGTGAATCATATTGAGAAGCACCCTTAGTGTAAGTATTGTTCCCCGGTGACATCCTTGTACTCTGAATAAAATTCATATTGAATTCTATCATCTCTAGGGATTGTTCTATTAACGATTTGTTTCGATTATTGATTTCGACTAACCTTTGAATGGTGCTTTTTAGATTATCATGTATTAATGAAAGAGCTCTCTGCTCTTTTGGTTGCTTTTCCATTAAACCAATTAAGGTTTTTAAAGTAAACTCACCGTCTTTTCGATTGATTACGGTTCTGATATTGAGCATTAACTCATTGCGTTTGTGTTCCAAAGCGCTGATCTGATCCACCGCCAACTGCTCCTTAGCAGTTATCGCCTGAAGAGAAGTCAGGTCATTTTTCACGATAACCCGAGTCTTCTCATCAGCTATCGGAATCAATTGACGGTACACCTCGTATTCCTGCTCCAGAATATCGATTAATTCTTCCATTAAGCTCGCCAACGTTAACCCTCTCTTCTCTATGGATTTTTCACTTCTTAGCCCTTTATTCCGGTAGTACGCTTATCCAAAATAGCGTTCAATCAGCTTATCTGCAACATCCTGCATGCTGATATTATATGTTCCTGCATTCATTTTTTCTTTGATTTCTTTGATCTTCTCTTCTCGTACATCAGGAACACGCGCAATCACTTGCTTTGCTATCTGATAGTCCTTTCCCGTCTGGGATATTTCCAATTTGTCACTGAAGCTGCGCCCCTTCGTCTTAGAAGTACTCTTTACATTATTTGCTTCGTAAATTTTACTAATCTTGTTAAATGCATCTATGCGCATCCTAATCACCACCTATCTATAGGATTTTCCAAATGGTTTTTTATAACTCTACCTTATTTATCGGCCGTTTTGTAATTATCATTAGAGTAATTTCAAAAAAAATTTATAAGATAATGTAAAAAGGGGCTGTCGCACTAAGTAATTAGTGCGTAGCTCCTTTTTCAAATAAAATAAATCCCAAACTTCGAAAAGTAAGGGATTTATGGTAAAATATTAGTATGCTAATACAAAATAATTTACATAAAAATTATACTTCATTTCAGAGTGGATATCAATTAAAACTTCCACTAAATCTCGAATGTATAATCTCAGAAAATGATTCCGTTCGATTACTAAGTCAGTTTGTGGAGGAAATGGATTTGACTGACTTATATTCTACTTACGAAAGAGTAAGAGAAAATTCTGTATCGCCTAGAACACTTCTAAAGATTGTACTTTATTCTTACATGAATGGTGATTACTCTTCACGCTCCATGGAGCTTAATTGTAAGAGGGATATTAATTTCATGTTTCTATTAGAAGGTGCAAATGCTCCTGACCATGCAACTTTTGCAAGATTTCGAAGTATTCATTTTGCACCCTGTTCAAAGCGTATCTTTGCTGAAATGTCTAACCGCCTTTATAATCTAGGTGAAATATCAGGTGAGACTATTTTTATCGATGGTACAAAGATAGAAGCAAGTTCCAATAAATATACATTTGTATGGAAAAAAGCTGTTTCAAAAAATCAGGCAAAGCTACTTCTAAAACTGGCGGATTTGATAGCTGATTGCGAGCAACTGTATGATATAAAAATAGTTTATGGAAATACTGTAAAAATGAAGCACGTTAAGAAGCTGCGCAAGAATCTTTACACATTAAAAGAACGTGAGAACCTTGTCTTTGTTCATGGAATCGGCAAGAGAAAGTCCCCGCTTCAAAAAAGCATTGAAGCATTGGAGGAGTATCTGGCAAAGTTAAAAGAATACAATCAAAAGATATATATTTGTGGTGAAAGAAATAGTTATTCTAAGACAGACCATGATGCTACCTTTATGAGAATGAAAGAAGATGCTATGAGAAATGGACAATTAAAACCTGCGTACAATCTGCAGCATGGAGTTGATTCTGAATATATCACTTGGCTTACCATTGGGCCACAGCCAACAGATACAACAACTCTTATTCCATTTTTAAAAGAGGCTGAGGAATACTTGAAATTTAAATATAAAAAAATCATAGCAGATGCTGGATATGAAAGTGAAGAAAACTACTTATTTATTGAAAGTAATGGACAAACTTCATTTATAAAACCTGCTAATTATGAAATATCCAAAACACGAAAGTATCAACAAGATATAGGAAGAATCGAAAATATGGATTATGATAAAGAAGAGGATGCTTATATTTGTCGTAATGGAAAAAAATTAAACGTTGAATATATCAAACACTCCAAATCAAAAACAGGATATATGAGCGAAAAAACAATTTATACAAGTAGTGATTGTAGTGGATGTTCCTACAAAAACGATTGTATCAAAGGAAATAATTGCAAAACACCTTTTGAAGAACGAAATAAAGTTCTTCAAGTAGCAAAAAAGTTTATAAAACAAAGGCAAGAAGGTCTTGAGCGAATACTTTCAGAGGAAGGGATACTGCTAAGAATGAATCGTAGTATACAAGCAGAAGGTTCCTTTGGAGATTTAAAGCAAGACATGCAATTCAGACGTTATCTAAGTAAAGGCACATCAAATGTTCTGGCAGAAAGTGTGCTTCTTGCTATGGCGAGAAACATAAACAAACTACATAATAAGATTCAAAATGGAAAAACTGGAATGCATTTATTCCCAATTAAAAGTGCATAGATTTTAAAATGTCTAAATAAAATTTCAAGGCCTATTATTAGGTCTATTAAATTACATCATTTTTAAGAAACATAGATGGAACTAAGATGAAACAGATAATAAAAGGCTATTTTCAGGAAAAAGGAAGCTGTCGCTTCACGATTATTTAATCGTTAAAGCGACAGCCCCCTTTGCTGAACACAACAAATTATAGTATTTTCATTAAGTTATCTAGTTACTTATTTTTTAATTTTATTCTTTAACACCTTAATCGCTTTTTGTAACTGGTTGTCTTTTTCAACCGGAATTGTTACCTCTTTTTTCATTTCCTCATCCAGTTCAATCTCAACATCTGGAGTAATACCAGTTTTATGAATATTTCGACCCTTTGGCGTATAATACTTTGATATGGTAAGCTTTACAGCTGTTCCGTCTGAAAGTGGAATAACCTTTTGAACAATTCCTTTTCCAAAGCTGGTGGTTCCGACAATGGTTGCTGCCTTATAGTCCTGAAGTGTACCGGCAAATATTTCAGAAGCACTGGCGCTATTTCCATTAATCAACACCGCCATAGGAATATCGAGCTTGATATCGTCCTCAGCATTTTCTGGATCCCGCTTTCCATACTTATCCTCGGTATATACGATCAAACCTTTCGGTAAAAGACGGTCCAGTATCTTTACAACAGAATCCAGTAATCCACCCGGGTTGTTACGAACGTCGACTACCAGTCCCTTCATACCATCCTTTTCTAATTTATCAATGGCTGCTTTAAACTGTGTTACGGTAATCTCATCAAACTCGGTAATCACAACATAACCGATGCCATCCTCCAGCATCTTATATTCTATAGTGGGTACTTCGATTTCCTGTCGAACTATGGTAAAATCAATGGGATCAGTCTCTCCTTCGCGAACGATCGATATATTCACCTTCGTTCCTTCTTTTCCCTTCATTTTACTAACTACTTCAGATAAATCGTTTCCTGTTACTTCTTCCCCTTCAACCTTGTATATAATATCACCTGGAAGTAAACCAGCCTTATATGCTGGCCCATTAACAAAAGGCTTAACGATGGTTATAATACCAGTGTCAATGTTCTGACTTACCGTAGCTCCGATACCACAATATACTCCGGATGCGCCTTCCATCAATGCCTCATATTCTTCGTGGGTATAGTAGGTAGAGTATGGATCCTTCAGGCTGCTGATAAATCCTTTATATATTCCGTCTTCAAAATTCACCTGGTCCACTTTTTCCAAATAGTAATTATCCACCAGCATTTCTAAAAATGCTAACTTCTTCACTATTTCATCATATTTATGCTCTCCCTGCGCCGCCGAGATCTCCTCTGAATCGTCAGCTTCCCTCTCTTCAGTCGCTTCGGCTATATAATCCTTCGAATCTCCATCTGCCATACCATTACCGAACAACAATACAGCTCCTAAAACGGAAAATAAGAGCGCTGCTCCGCATATTCCAGTAATCATTCCGGTTATGAAATTCTTCTTCATATTGTCCCTCCTATCTGTCCGTCTGTATATTATATTCTTTGACTTATTATTATAGCTATGCACCTTATAACTATTTAGAAGCATAAGTATCGTCCGATATGGAACTAATGCAAGCTAAGGAGAGTGTCTTGCCCGGATATAAAGCTCTCTTAATAGTCCAATTGCTCCATATATTTCATGTACTTTACAACCATAAGAGCAATCTTAAATGTAATGGCATCTTCAAATACCCGAAGATCTAAATTCGTGCTCTTTTGCAGTTTATCCAGACGATATACCAGGGTATTACGGTGAATATATAATTGTCTGGAGGTTTCTGATACATTAAGGCTATTTTCAAAGAACTTGTTGATCGTGGTCAAGGTTTCCTCATCAAAATCATCTGGTGATTTTCCTTCAAAAATTTCCTTTATAAACATTTTACATAATGGCATAGGAAGCTGGTAGATTAATCTTCCGATTCCCAGATTATTATATGCCACCACATTTCTTCCACTATAGAATATTTTTCCTACATCCAGAGCCATCTTCGCTTCTTTATAAGATCTGGATACATCCTTGATCTCGTTAACGATGGTACCATAAGCAACATGAACCTTTGTCATGGCTTCCGTATTCAGCATATCCAGTATCACTTTTGCTGTTTTATTCAAATCTTCGTAAGTCTCATTTTGTTTTACTTCTCTCACAAGAATGATGTTTTTCTCATCAACTGCAGTGATGAAATCCTTCGTTTTACCAGAAAACAGGCTGCGAACAGTCTCAAGCGCATTCGCATCCTTTTCATTCTTCGTCTCAATTATATATACAACACGTCTAGCTTCTGTATCAATATGAAGCTTCTTAGCCCTGTTATAGATATCAACCAGCAGAAGATTATCCAGAAGCAGGTTCTTAATGAAATTGTCCTTATCGTATCTTTCCTTGTACGCAATCAACAGGTTTTGAATCTGGAAGGAAGCAATCTTACCAATCATAAATACATCTTCGCTGTCACCCTTTGCCAAAATCACATACTCTAATTGATGTTCATCGAAAACTTTAAAAAACTGATACCCCTGAATTGCCTGACTGTCCGCCGGAGAAGACACAAATGCTAACACTGCATTCTCATACTGTTCTGCATTCTCAATGGTAGTAGCTAACACCTTACCCTCTGTATCCATAACACAGATGTCAATACGTGTAATGCCTTTTAATCCATCAATGGTGCTTTGAAGAATTTGATTGGAAATCATTCATTCACTCCCTTTATATTATATTTCTATTATTTCATAAAATTCATATGTCCGAATGCTATTTTAGCACCGTTTTCGTCAGAAGTAAACTAAATTTATAAAATTTTCACAATAATTTTCGTGTAATAGTATCAAATTTACCGCATTTGGATTTAGTTTATTCACAAAACTTTTATCCTGCAGAGTTTTTAGTGCTTCACAGATGCTTATTCAGAGTTTCGTTTGTGCCAATAAGATTAAAAAATAGGGAGCAATAATGCTCCCTATTGATAATATACTATGTTCATTAATTAGTTTGTTATAACTTCTTCTGTTTCCTTATCAAATACATGTAATTTTGACATATCAAATGCAATCTTCAATGTATCATCCGGTCTTGCTGTTGTACGAGGATTTACACGAGCTGTAATTTCGAAGGTGTCATTTACTGTGAAGTATAAGTTAACTTCTGCACCTAATAACTCGTATACCTTAACTGTAGCTTCAATAACACTGTCAGGAGAGCTACTTAAGAATACTTCCTCATCATGAATATCTTCTGGACGAATACCGATAACAACAGTCTTTCCTTCATAACCACCTTCGATTACTTTCTTAGCTTTTCCTTCAGGAAGTTTAATCGAATTGGTACCGAAATTAGCGTATACATCGGAACCCTTCTTTGTAATTGTTGCGTCAATGAAGTTCATCTGAGGTGAACCCATGAAACCAGCAACGAATAAATTCTTTGGTCTGTCATATAAGTTCTGAGGTGTATCTACCTGTTGAATTAAACCATCCTTCATAACAACGATTCTGGTACCAAGTGTCATAGCTTCTGTCTGATCATGTGTTACGTAGATAATGGTAGTCTGTAATCTCTGATGTAGCTTAGAAATCTCAACACGCATCTGTACTCTCAGCTTAGCATCAAGGTTTGATAACGGCTCATCCATAAGGAATACCTTAGGATTACGAACGATAGCACGACCCATAGCAACACGCTGTCTCTGACCACCGGATAGAGCCTTCGGCTTACGGTCTAACAAATGCTCGATATCAAGAATCTTAGCTGCTTCATGAACATATTTATCAATCTGATCTTTCGGAACTTTTCTTAACTTCAAACCAAATGCCATATTATCATATACTGACATATGCGGATACAAAGCGTAGTTCTGGAAAACCATCGCAATATCTCTATCCTTAGGTTCAACATCGTTAACCAACTTATCTCCGATCCATAATTCGCCGGAAGTAATCTCCTCCAAACCTGCGATCATACGAAGTGTTGTTGATTTACCGCAACCAGATGGTCCTACGAAGATGATGAATTCTCTGTCT
Source organism: Variimorphobacter saccharofermentans (assembly GCF_014174405.1). GTDB lineage: Bacteria > Bacillota > Clostridia > Lachnospirales > Lachnospiraceae > Mobilitalea > Mobilitalea saccharofermentans. The sequence continues at coordinate 3,512,330 of NZ_JACEGA010000001.1, forward strand.
GCGATTTCAAGATTAAAATCTTTAACAGCTACAACTCCGTTAGGATATTGCTTGGTAATGTTCTTTAATGATAAACTTGCCATTTTATATCCTCCTACAATTTTCTACATTCATAATTCTTGTACTATTACCATATCAGTATAATACACCATTTCCTATATTGAAACCATATCCCATTTTAACAAAATAGATTTTAGGCTTTTGTTTAAATTGTATACAAAAAATTAAAATAAGTATTTTTACCGATAATCTTAATGCTATTTGCTTATTTTACTGTCTATATTCAATAAAACCTTCCCCCATTACCTCTCTGACATCACTGATAATAACAAAGGCACTCGGATCAATTTTCTTCGAAATTGCTATGATTTTCACGATTTCTTTCTTGGATACAACACAAAATAACATCTTTCTTTCCTTATTAGAATACATTCCAGTCGCGCTCAGACCAGTGACACCTCGATCCAGATTATGAAGAATGGAGTCTGCAATCTGAGTATAATGATCCGATATAATATACGCCATTTTCGCATATTTTAAGCCTTCCACTATACCGTCCGAAACCTTCCCGTTAATATACACAGCAATAATGGCATATAATGCATTCCCCAGCCCGAATACGATGGCACCAATTACAATGATAATACCATCTATTATGATTAATATCTGCGGCACTGTAATGTGCCTTTTATAATAATGAAACAAGGTTGCGATCAGATCCGTTCCACCAGTAGAGGCTTGAACCGAGAATATCAAACCAATTCCGGCGCCGCCAATTGCACCACCCAAAATGGATGCCAGTAAATAATCATCTAATTTTAAATCATAGATTGGAATAACCATTAACGCCAGGACAAAGGCTATGGTTCCGAACAGTGCCGAAACCACAAAATTCTTCCCCATAATTTTTATGGCAAGAAGAAATAAGGGTACATTGCATAGGATGGTAAACAGCCAAAGGGGAAAGCCCCCTTCAATGATGTTCTTTGTCAGATGCTTTACAACAATCGCAAGACCGGATACCCCACCGGTTACCAGCTCCATCGGTTCAAATATCAAATTGACAGACACTGCCATTAAAATGGCACCTACAATAATGATTAGGTACTTTCGTAAAATCAATATATTCCGATTTTTCATTAATTTCTTAGCCATAACCATTTATCCGCCTCGTTACCAATCTTTGTCCTGTACGTTTTTATGGTACGCATATAGACTTTAGTTTATGCAAATATTTGTACTTCCCTTTATGTTACTTCTTCTATTCTACAATATCAGCAGTAGTTAATTGCGCCAGTTGCATCTCTACTAGCGTTGTATTCACCACAAAAGCACTGTTCCTGTCATCTCCTCTGATCAGATCAAAGCTGACATTATCGATTGATGTCCTGCAGTAGCTGTCCAGATAATTCATTTTATCATGAAACGAAAGGTTTGAAGTGATCTCAGAATAAAGCTCTTCAATATAATTACTGAGATCTTCTTTTGTTTTCAGCTTCCCCATCTTCTTTTTATAGGAAGTCTTGAATACGGCTGCATGTACCATTTCTTTATTGTCATCATTGTCATCGTTCTCTGATTGCTCATCATCAATAGCAACATCCTTTGAACGGGTTATCTCATCCATTGTAAAAATCTCGTCAAAGATTTCCTGGGGAATGGCTGTATAATAGCTAATATCAATTCTCAGAAGATCCTCCAGAATTAACACACCATAATCAAACCTTGTATCATCATCCAGATACTTTGATATGGCAGACAGTTTAATCACCTGAGGAATCGATGGATAAACTGGTACCAGCTTCCGATATAAGGTATCCGACATGGTAAATTGTGTTCTTGTCGGAATTGTAATATAGGTAAGTTGTTTCTTTTTACAATGATATATTTCTAAAATGATATTATTAATCTCACCCGTCTTAGTATCATATCCGTATATGAGGTTCTTCGAAATGTCATCAATACTCGCTTTTGTTATAGGCTCCTGTTCCTGCTGTATTTGATTTGCCACAAGGATGTCAGCATCCGGATCTGAAAAATAGTATATGGTAAATGCATAACCGCAGATTCCAGCCGTCAATAAAAATAAGATAATTATGACATACTTTAGGATTTTGGAAACTGTGCTTTTCCCTTTGTTACGTGCCAAACGACTCACTCCCATCTTGGTGTCATTTTATCATACCCTTCTCCGTTAATCAACGCATCTTTCTTCCTGCGATACCACATATTTATTCGTGATGTTACGAGATTTAAGAGATGACTACTCTGTTAGAATTATGCTATACTAAATATAAGGAGTTGGCCGTGAAAAGCTTTTATTTTAGAAGCATCTTAAGACAAGTCATATATCGTCTGATTATTCTTAATATACAATATTTTACATTTGTAGTATAGTACTGGAGGTTGATATCAATGAATAAAAAAACGGTGTTAATTACCGGCTCTTCACGTGGCATCGGTAAGGCAATCGCAGTCAAATTCGCAAAAAAAGGTTATAACGTAGTTATAAATTGCGCACACAATGAGGAAGAGCTTTTGAAGACCAAGGCCGAAATTGAGACCTATCAGATCTCCTGCCATGCTTACCTGGGTGATATGGGGAGTTATGATGCTGCCAGTGAATTATTCAGGCAGATAAAAAAGCTATATGGCAGCATAGATGTATTAGTTAATAATGCAGGTATATCCTATATCGGCCTTCTTACCGACATGAAGCCGGAGGATTGGAATCGGGTAATCTCAACCAATCTAACCTCCGTATTTAATTGCTGTTCTCTAGCTATCCCAGACATGGTGAAAAACAGATACGGAAAAATAATCAATATTTCTTCCGTATGGGGAGCAGTTGGCGCATCCTGTGAGGTCGCATATTCCGCTTCTAAGGGTGGAATGAATGCCTTTACAAAGGCACTGGCGAAAGAACTGGCACCCAGTAATATACAAGTAAATGCAGTTTCCTGTGGTGCAATCGATACCGAAATGAACCGCTTCCTAACCGATGACGAGCTCATGCAATTAATAAATGAAATCCCTGCAAGTCGTCTGGGAAGAGCAGAAGAGGTTGCTGATCTGGTATATCATCTTGCTTATAAGAACGAATATCTTACAGGACAGATCATCGGATTGGACGGCGGGTGGATTTAATATGAACTAAGATTAGGGTTTCAAAAGTCGGCAGATTACACCAATGAATATATATGTACTAATATTCCTCTAAAAGCTAAACCAGACTTTTGACACCCTACTCTACTAATAAATCACATTAAAATTACTAATATATAACCACGTTTACAAACATCATTCCATGTAATATGATACTTTTGTCAGTTTCTCTTATGAGTAGCTGCACTATGATTTAATCGTAAATGATGGAGGATGTCAAATGGGCGGATTTTTTGCAGTAACGTCAAAAACAGATTGTGTATTTGATTTATTTTTTGGAACGGATTATCATTCACACCTAGGAACAAGGCGTGGCGGAATGGCTGTTTATGGCCCAAAGGGATTTGACCGTGCAATCCATAACATTGAAAATTCTCCTTTTCGAACAAAATTTGAAAAGGATGTTAATAAGATGGAGGGCAACTTCGGAATCGGATGTATCTCCGATTATGAATCACAACCTCTCATCGTACGCTCCCATCACGGGACATACTCCATAACAACCGTAGGAAAAATAAATAATACAGATGCTATTGTGAAAGATATCTTCAGCAAAGGAAATACTCATTTTTTAGAAATGAGCGGTGGCGATATTAATGCTACGGAATTGGTTGCAGCGATCATTAACCAAAAGGATAATATCGTTGAAGGAATTCAATATGCTCTGGAAATCATCGATGGTTCCATGTCGCTCCTTCTTATGACGTCAAAAGGTATTTTTGCTGCCAGGGACCGTTTAGGAAGAACTCCTGTGGTAATCGGCAAAAAGGAAGAGGCCTTCTGTGCCTCCTTTGAAAGTTTCGCTTATTTGAATCTCGGATATAATAATTATAAAGAACTAGGACCGGGTGAAATTGTAGTTATGACTCCGGAGGCAGTAACAACCTTAAGCATGCCTGGAACCGATATGAAAATCTGTACCTTTTTATGGATATATTATGGTTATCCTTCTTCCTCTTATGAGGGAGTCAGTGTAGAGCAAATGCGATATAACTGTGGTGCTTTGCTTTCACAACGTGACAATGTAAGACCGGATATCGTTGCTGGTGTTCCGGATTCCGGAACTGCGCATGCCATCGGCTATGCCAATGCTTCCAATATTCCCTTTTCCAGACCGTTTATTAAATACACTCCTACCTGGCCGCGTTCCTTCATGCCGACCATCCAGAGCAAACGTAATCTCATTGCAAAAATGAAGCTTATTCCGGTTCATGATTTAATCAAGGATAAAAGCTTATTATTGATTGATGACTCCATTGTACGTGGTACCCAACTCAGGGAAACAACGGAGTTTTTATACCAAAGTGGTGCTAAAGAGGTACATATTCGTCCTGCCTGTCCACCTTTATTATACGGTTGTAAATATCTGAATTTTTCCCGTTCCACTTCTGATATGGATCTGATCACCAGAAGAGTGATTCAAAAGCTTGAGGGAACTCAGTCCGAGGAAGTCTTAAAAGAATATTCGAATCCGGATTCGGATCGTTATAAAAATATGTTAGAAACAATAAAAGAAGAATTGAATTTCACTTCCTTGCGTTACCATCGTTTGGATGATATGGTGAAATCCGTTGGTATTAGTCCATGTAAACTATGTACCTATTGCTGGAATGGAAAAGAATAAGAATGGTCTGTTGCATATTTTATAATAGGGACTATGACTTACCATAATACACTGTCGGAAGAACATATTGGCAATTTTGTGAATTGGTAACATGTCCTTCCGTCTGTGTGTGAGGTAAATCATAGTCTCTGTTGATACATTATGCATCAGACCATTCTTTACAGCATTATTGAAGTGGAATTACCTTATCAAACATGGATTTATTTTTTTCTATCTCACTTGGGGATGCAACAACTACATAATTGCTGTTTCCATTTATCTTCTCCATATAATCTGCATAGGTACTAATATCCGCAAGGGATGTGTCCTTAATCTCATTTAACACATTCAGACGATCCTGTAAGCTGATACCAAGATAATAGCTCTGTAATGCAACCATTGCGTCTGTAATCTCATTGGAGCTTGGGCTGGCTGCTGCATAGGCCGTCATCTTATAGCTTTCTAAGGCATCCTCCGTCATAAATGATTGAGTATTCAGTAAAAACTCGTCCGTGCCACCGATAACTGCTAAAGAATTCACGTAATTACTGTCCCTATAGGTATAGGTAACATAATTATCATTTTCTGCAAAGGCTGTTACTCCGTAAGCGCCTCCCTTTAACCGAATTTCCGGTGTAAGCATAAGATTGTTGAGTATACTGGTTATTACATTAATCTTAGCACTGGTTGGTACACCATTTTCCGACATAGAGGAATTGGAAATAACGTACTGAACAGTTGAGTTATTGGTTAATGCCTCTCTCTTAGACGGTACCGGAAGGTTATGTGTCACCTTCTCGTACTTCTCATCCGGCAGCTTGCTTGTAAAATCAGGCATTGCATCCTGGAATGCTGCCTGAGCATTACTTCCTCCGACAAACAGAACATCCAAGTTATTTTTCGTAAATGCTTTCGTACGTACTTCGCTTAATTTCTTTACTACCTCATCCGGATTTGAAGCCAGATTCTTTTCTAATTTCTGAATGAAATTATAGTAATCCAATCCATTCAGATAGTTATAATATCTATAGGTTTGGCTTGTATATGCTAAAGCACGATATGCAGCCAAAGACAACGGTTCAGCAAACATATATTGATAGTACGATTTTAAATTCGAAATAGTTCTCGAACCATAGGTTGTGATATTTTCGATATCCGAATTTAATAAAATATCAGATACTAAATCAAAGGTATCCTTATATTCATTTTTAAAGCCATAGTAGCTGAAAGTAATGACCGGATATGCTTTGGTATCCTTGTCATCCTCCATTATTGCTCCAACTGATGGCAAGCCACTATAAAGCTTTTCGGTAGATTCGCTTAAAATCTGGCCTTCTGTTCTGTTTTTGGTAGCCATACCATAACTTAGCATATCGGAGTAGAACTTCAAATATAGCAACTCTTCCATGGTCAGATGACTCAAATTAAAGTTCATCCTGATTGCACTAACGGACGGAATGTCTGCCATTGCGGTAACAAGCTTCACTCCGCCAACAGTAGTTTCCTTAATTTCACGCTCCTTAATCTCAGAGGTAATATCCTTTAATGATACTGCTCTTAAGGATTTAAGAATATCATCCGGTGTTTCCTGATTGTTCCATGTATTAAAATCTTCCGTTTTCTTCACTAGAGCCTTTATTTCCTTCTTAGACATGGACGCCTTCATTTTTGCAAGGCTCTCTTCCAATGCTTTTTGGTTTTTCTCTAAAAGACCTGGCTTTGCTTCTGTAACAGTCAATGCAGCAAAGTTGTTTTTAACCAAGTATTTATCAACTGTTTTTTCAAGAACCTTCTTATCAAGCTTAGATACAATCTTTTCATAGTAGCTACTATAGTCGATCTGAGAGTCTCCAAAGATATCATCATACAAACATGCCTGTATTATTGCATTTACTGCACTGCCTTCTGTACTTCCTAACGCTTGTTCAAATTCCATGGTACGTAGGGAGGACCTTACCAGATCTGTATCGAAGCCCTTCTTCACAACTGCCTTTAATTCCTTAACTATTATATTATAGAACTCTTTTTTCTTTGAGGCATCTGCATTCTGTGCAATAAAATGTATTGTAGGCTGATAGGTTGTCGTATCAATTCCAATACTATAGGATTCTGCTATCTTACTATCCATTAAAGCCTTTTTTAATTCTGAGTTATCAAGATTGAGTAGGGAGATAGCAATATTAAGGCCTACATAATCCTCAAAGCCCATTTTCTTGCTATCGCTACATGCAAAAACCAAATCAATTACGGCCTTATTGCTATCGGTACCTTTTGCTGCCGGGAAGCTATACGTCTTCTCCGCTAACTTCTTAAATGCCTTTTGTGTACCACGATCTGCTTTATAATTCTTCTTGTTATAGGAAGATAAATAATCCTTATCGATCATTTTTAAGAATGCTTTATACTCTAAATCTCCATAAAGAACGATTAGACAGTTCGATGGGTGATAGTTCTTCTTATATGTTTTAAGTACTTCCTCATAGGTTAATGTACGGATTGCATCGGGATCTCCTCCAGAGATGTTACCCTGATGTGAATCAGGGAATATGGCTTTTGACGCATTACTGACAGCAGCACTTTCAATGCTTCCCAAGCTTCCCTGCATTTCATTGTATACAATACCGTTATAGATCAGATCAGAAGACTCATCCTTTAATTCAAGACGCAAGCCTTCTCTCTCAAAAATTCTTTTATCCGATAAAAGTAACGGATTAAATACACTGTCCAGATAAATATCAGCTGATTTCAGTAGCTGCTCTTCGCTTTTCGAGCATATGGGATATACCGTCATATTTTTATAGGTAAAAGCATTTACAAAGGAATTATATGTAGTGTTTGACACATCAAATAAAATGTTCTTGCTGGGATATTTCTTGCTTCCTCCTAATACGGAGTGCTCTATGATATGATTAATCCCCTTATCATTTTCAGCAATCGTATTAAATTTAATTGCAAATCCCCGGTTAATATCATTATTTTGAATTACAAGTAATTTCGCACCGGTTTTCTCATGTTCAAATAAAATCTCGGTTGAACTGGTCGGCGCATCATAATCAATATTCTTCACCGTAAAACCTGAGATCTTATCTCCTTTTTTTACATTTTCTTTTGCTAAGGCTGACCGGGATGACCCTAACACTACTGATAAACACAGAAACACTGCTACCAGTATTAAATAGACTCTTTTCTTCATGCTTAACCTTCTTTCTTTTTCATAATATTGCTGTCAATAACAGCGAAACCGCTGCAAGCAGATAGAGTTTAGGAACCCTTACAGTAGTTCGTCTGTATTATTTTACCAACGCAAAAATAATAAAACAAGTACTGTTACTAAATTCTAATTAAACCTTAAGAATCATTATAAAATCTGCCAAATAAAAGCAGAAAATGACAGGATTCCAATGATGTATCAAGCTATAATATAGCTACAATAACCCTGCCGCTGCTATCAGCTATATCATACGCTTCATTGGCAGCAATAAAAGAAAGGATGTAGTTCAAATGCAAAACGTTAAAACCGCTTATTATGAAATCGAAGGATCGCATTATGAAATCGGACGTAAGATAGCACAGTTAACAGGAAAGGATCTTCGTGCTGCTCCTCCGGAGCATTTTAATGAAGAAGAAATTGAGAAAGCACTCGCACTCTATGATCAACACTGCCCTGGGATTAAGGAGGAGTTAATCGGCTTCTGTGATGAAGTGGGTATGCCTCTTCGTGAAAATGCCTTCACATGGATGAGCCATTTGGTTCCAAGATGTTCCGGACTCGCTCTACTTCCACCTCATACAGAGAATGGACATATCTTACTGGGACGTAACTACGAATTCAGCATAGAAGATGAAGACTTTCATGTATACCGGATTGCACCCACCGGAAAATATGCTCATATTGGTGGTTCCCTTATAGAGTTTGGACGTTCAGAGGGAATTAACGAATGCGGATTAGCAGTATCTTTATCCTCTTGTGGTTTTCCTGTAAGCAACATCCCCGGTATGCGCGAGCCAGCAATTCAGGGTCTGCACTTCTGGATTGTCTTACGAAGTCTGCTTGACAACTGTAAAAATATTAAAGAAGCTTTGAATAAGCTTCAGGAAATACCGATTGCATATAACATGAATCTGCTTCTTGCCGATCGGGAGCAGAACATCGCTCTGGTGGAAACTATGGATGGTGAGATGGCTATTCAAAAGGGTGGAAACCTGGGCGACTCAACCTTTTTATGCGCTACTAATCATATTGCCATTGATTCCTTTAAGAACAGGGAAAGCTTTGCGATGCGTAACTCCCTGGTTCGTTATGAAACCATAAAGAAATATGTAGAGCATACTAAAAGCATTACGGAACAGGGACTTAAGAAGTTTCTTCTCACCAAGTATCCGGAAGGCATGACCGTATGGTATTATAAGGACTGGTTCGGTACGGTTAAGTCCGTCGTAATGGATGTTAACGAAGGAAAATATTCCATTTGCTGGGGTGGCCGTGAAGAGAATGGCTGGGATGATTACTACGTTGATAAGAAAATTGGAAATTGCGAGAAGGAAATAACCGTAATCAATGAGCCCGGGAACAAGGAGTTCTTCGAAGTAGTTCCTTTCTAGTGGATACATACTCCGAAGCAAACCATAGCGGAAGGAGCGGGTTTGCGCAGGAATATGTATTTGCAGTATACACAAATAAGATATCTGCAGAGTTTCGCAATTGCCTAATAACAGACATGAAAAGAGATTACCGGCTATCATCATACCTTTCCGGTAATCTCATCTTTTAATACTTTATTCCGTGTCTTGTCATATATTTCTATTCTGTTATAATGTGATTGAATGAGTGTAATCAAATAGAAATGCATTGTAAAGGAGCTTAATGATATGGAATGGGTATATGCATTAAATGAAGCCATTGAATATATTGAAAAAAACCTTTTATCCGAGATTACCTGTGACTCTGTGGCTTCTCATATTCATATTTCTTCCTTTCATTTTCAGCGATCCTTTACATTACTAACAGGACTGACGGTAGGCGAGTACATTCGCAATCGACGACTTTCACTAGCTGGGCAGGAATTATTGGACAGTAATAATAAAATTGTTGATGTTGCCTTAAGATACGGTTACGATACTCCAGAAAGCTTTACCAAAGCCTTTAAGCGTTTCCATGGCATCTCTCCCATACAGGCCAAAAAATCAGGTGCTAAGCTCAAATCATTCAATCGCCTTTATCTTAAACTCACAGTGCAAGGTGGCAGCACCATAGATTACAGTATAGTAAAAAAGCCTTCCTTTAAAGTGGTTGTAACCTCTCGTAAATTTATTGGCGAGAATTATGGCATAGAAATTCCTCTCTATTGGAAGGAGTATCAGGAAGCAGGACTATTGGAAAAGGTATGTGGTGAATTCGGCATCCGTATTTTTTCGGCGGAATGTAATCAAGAATTCGAATACTGTATCGGATGTCGTACAGAATTAGCAAATGAGATGCCGCCGGGTTTCCGTCGGGTGATAATACCTGCCTATACATGGGCAGTGTTTCGGTGCATCGGTCCCATGCCCCATGCAATACAAGATATGTGGAATCGCATCTATACCGAATGGCTCCCACAGGCCAAATATGAGTTTCTTAATACTCACGATATAGAATGTTATACGGACGGTGATACATCTTCCGATACATATGAAAGTGAAATCTGGATCCCTGTTCAAATAAAAAGAAAGCGGTAAGTACTTTCTTCCCATTATTGGGAACCGGTATCCCGAAGACAGCTGATTGCCCTTTTGAACATCGCAAGTTCCATATCACAATCATTTTCCTTCAGGATATGATAAGTAATATTCATTTCATCACCCAAGGTAGCAACTCCAACCACTCTTTTTACATAGGACATAATCGGTGGTATAAAAAGAAAATTCTCCAACCTATATCTTCCGTATTGATTGGGAATATCAAGTCTTGTTAAATTGGTTATCCCAAAGTCCTTAGAATTGCCGGAGTATTGCATCAGCTCGGCAAATCTCCCCGAAATCTTATTGTGATAGTCACCATACAGTTTCATATAAGCAGAATCAATTAATGTCCCATCCATAGCGGCTATAAATTGCAGTATAAAATGCTTATGATAATCATTCGAGATCTTCTTACGTATTCGACTCTGTACTTCTCGGGCATTTTCTTCAAATGATTTATTTTCAGCATAACCATAGTTAATGCTGATTCCCGTGGTCTGATTCCCCATATTCCTATTCTGATCTTCCCTGATATCAACTGCAACTCCAATATCCGCATTCTTTTGATAGGCATATAAAAATGCGGTGGCAATAAAGCTGTTAATAGTTACACCAGCCTGTTTTGCATGCTGATGCAGCTTATTCAGCTCATCCTTATCAAAGTGCTCCAGATATATAATGGAGCTCCTTTGATTCCAATATTGTGTGAACATCCTCTGATAATCAGTAAATTGAAATACTCTTGCATTCTGTAACCATTTCCTGTGATAGCTCATCGTCAGCAGTCTTACATACCACGGAAGCTTACTTTTTGCTGGAAGCTCTTGGGGATAAATCAATCTTAACGGCTTATATTCCAACACTTCTCCGTTCAGCCCGCGCATGATATCTTCTATAAAGTAAACAATCGATTTTCCATCACCCGCAAGATGATGTGCAATAACCAGAAGTCTTATAATTCTTCCCACATGAAGCAAAAAGACACGAATCAGCTCGCCCTCCCAGATTCGAAATGGTATTTTCTCCTGCTCTTTTTGAATCTCCTGCCAGGGTTTATCTGATACATAGACGGTATTTTCCCGAGTAAAGCTTTTCTCATACCAGGCTTTACCCGAGGTATCAAGTATAATCCTGGAGTGTAATGCCTCGTTTACCTCAAATGCTTTTTTCACAGATTCGATCAGAATCTCATCAGATGTCAGGCCGATAATATCAGCAACCATAACAATATTAATATTAGGTTCAAATAAATCCGCTCGTTCCGTTATGATATCGTTAGACAATAGAAACCCCTCCATCTACACAGATAAACTGGCCCTGTACATATTTCGATGCATCACTGGAAAGATAAAGGATGGTTCCATTCACCTCCCCCTGCTCACCTGCTCTTCCTGCAGGTACAATCGCATTGTACATCTTCTTGAATACAAAGGATTTTGCCATCTCAGTGGTCATCTCAGTAATAAAAAAACCTGGCCCTACCGCATTCACAGTAATATTATATTTTGCATAAGCAGCAGCCATACCTGTTGTTAGCCCTACAACTGCTGCCTTCGAGGAATTATAGGGTATTCGTATCAGCTTGTCATATTTATCAGCGATTATCGCGTTTACTGACGAGATGTTCACTATCTTTCCATAATTATTTTTAACCATTACCGGTAATATGTATTTGCTCATGAGAAAGTACCCACGAACATTGATATCAAAGCTCTTATCCCAGTCTTCAATCGTAACGTCCTCGACCCCTCCCCGTACAGCAATTCCTGCACAATTCAATAGTATATCAATCTTCGGGTATTCGGAGAGTACTACTTCTACCGCATGTTTTATACTTTCTTCACTGGACACATCACAGGGAACTGCCAGTGCTTTTCTTCCTAATTCCTCGACTTTTCTTTTTACTACCTCTAGTTTTTCCATTCTCCTTGCCAGAATAGCCACATCCGCTCCCGCTTCTGCATAAGCGATTGCCGCGTCAGCTCCTATTCCCGAGGACGCACCCGTTACTACAGCAACTTTTCCTGATAAATCAAATAAATTCATAAAAGCCTCCATCCCTAAAAATTCTATACCATTTATTTTAGTAAAACTCTATCCAAATCTTCTGCATTAATCATCTCATACTCCTTGGTAAATAGCTTTTTCAAAGCGTATAAATATACCACACCCCAATAATAATCCACCAGTTTCATAACACTTCCTTGCACGATACTTCCTTCCTTCTGACCCTGTTCTACTATTTTCGCAAGAAGCTTAAATACCTCACTTTGGTAGGATGCTTCTGCTGACACATTCTCACCAGATCCATAGGTTTGCTGAGTGCCAAGTGTAATCATCTCTGCAAATCCCGGCTCCTCCTGTAGGCTTCTTAAGACTTCCTCGGATAACTTCCGTATCTTCATTTTTGCCGGGATAGGGAGCTTAGCGAGACGCTTCAACTGATTGAGATCCTGATGGTTAATCACCTTATTAATCTCAATAAATAAATCTTCCTTCGATTCGAAATAGTTATATATGGTGCCCTGGGCGATTCCGATCGCTTTGGATAATTCACTGATTTTTGTCCCTGCAAAACCATTTCTTGAAAAGTAAAGGATGGATTCTCGAATAATTTTCTGCTTTGTTGCCTCTCTAATTTCTTCGCACTGTTCTTTTGATTTTGGCATGTTGATAACTCTCCCTTTTTCAATGAATAATTTTTCATTCATTGATGACACTATAACACGGTTACCATATATATGCAATAAGTATTTATATAAACTTCATCATCATAGAAAAAAGAAACATCATTTTATCTTGTATGATGTATTTAGTAACAAATACATCAATACTCTCCTTTCTTTTCAACTTTGTTATAATCAATAGTAACACTGTGGACTTTTTATTTTATCCTATAGCTTTGACTATTTTTAGGAGTGTATTGCCACAGTTTTATCTGAATCATTTATAGTTGGATAAGTCAATACGATTTAATCGTTAGAACTTTTATGTCACGCAAGTCTATGATGATAAAACTCGGTGGACAAACACAGTGATTATTTACTAAGGAGTTGATCTTATGATTTACGTTGGCATTGATATTGCCAAGCAAACACACTATGCAGCCATTATTAATTCAGATGGTGAAGTCCTTGTTAAACCATTTGCCTTTTCAAATGACCATAGTGGATTTCAAAAACTACTGAAACATTTAGATTCCTATTCTAAAGAAGAGCTTTATATTGGTATGGAATCTACTGCCCATTATGCAGAAAATCTTACCAGCTTCCTTTTCACAAGGGGATTTCAGGTTTGTATAATCAATCCTATTCAAACTTCCTCTCTTAGGAAATCAAATATCCGTAAAACCAAGACGGACTCGGTGGATACTTATCTCATTATCAAAGCTTTAACTTTAAACCACTATCATTTATATTCGGAACGCGATTACAATTCCTTGCAATTAAAAAACCTATGTCGCTTCCGTCAAAAACTTATGAAGGCTAGGACAAAGGTTAAAATTCAACTTGTGACTTATGTGGATTTGTTATTCCCGGAACTCCAGTATTTCTTTAAATCTGGTATTCACGGAAAAGCTTGTTATACTCTATTAAAAGAGCAACCAAATCCCGACAGAATTGCGAAAATGCATCTCACAAGGTTAACTAACCTTTTATCAAAGTCCTCTCGCGGACACTTTAAACAGTCTAAAGCTGTACATTTAAAAGAGCTTGCATCGCAATCTGTCGGTATTAAAAATGATACCCTATCTTTGCAGATTTTGCAATCGATAAAACAGATTGAAATGTACACAGAACAGCTTGCCGAAGTAGATCAATCCATTCATGAAATCATGGATAAGATGGATTCTGTTATTAAGACTATCCCTGGTGTTGGAGCAATAAACGGTGCCATGATTATTGGAGAAATCGGTGATATATCACGTTTTGATAAACCATGCCAACTGCTCGCCTATGCAGGGCTAGATCCATCGGTATATCAATCAGGAAATTTCACTGCCGCTAGAACACGAATGTCCAAACGAGGTTCCAAACTACTTCGATATGCACTAATAAATGCAGCATGGCAAACCACCTTGGTAAATAAAACTTTCAAGGAATATTATGATTTAAAAGTCTCTCAAGGTCGTCGTCACTACAATGCTCTTGGCCATGTAGCTCATAAATTAGTCCGTGTTATACATAAGATGATGAACTCTAACGTTGAATTCAATTTAGCTTAGCCTTACCTATCAACTATATTTAATTTTCAGAAAGCACCTTTATGATGCTTTATTTGTTATGCACTTTATTATAATAAATAAGCTTAAGAAAATTTCTCTTTTACTATTGACTTTTCATAGTTGGTCTCCAAAGAATAAAATCATGTTTCTTTCCTTATGCTGGCTGTATCAGTGATCGATTATCTGACTTTCAAGTTTCCAGCCGGTATCTCTTATTTCTATGGGGAAACCTTGATTACTACTTCATTAATCTAAGAATACTCTTACTGTTTCTTTGATAAAGGAATCTGTTTCATTGAGCCATGGACTATGTCCGGAATGTTCAAACCAAATCAATTCTTTCTTAGAAGCCTCTAATCTGTCGTAATAATCTTCCGCAATAGAAATCGGCGCATTGATATCATGTCTTCCAAGGAAAAAGTAGACAGGAACATCCACCCTCACATATTGATCTCGCAAATCCATCTCATACAATTGAGGATAGACCGCATTGAATGTGTTCATGATACCAAGTAAATAATTAACGGAGTCCATCATACCATATTCAGAAGAAAACATGTCTCTAAAGGTATTATAACCGCCATTGGTGATATTAGGATCGGTTCCCATATAAGCTGACAGATAATTGAGATAGGTGGCAGATTGCATCGCTATATTGCCACTATAGTAAAGGGGTTCTCCTTGCTTTTTAAGCTTATCTATGGTCTTTTGATCCTTACGTTCTGATGCAATTTCCAAGGCCTTATTGTAATCCATTCGTTCCGTTTCTTCAAAGTCTACCATCTGCCCCGTACCAATGAATCCAGCATAATACTCCGGTTTTTTACTAATGAGGAATATTCCAAGCGCACTTCCCCAGGACTCACCCATTAAATAAATTTTACTCTGCCCAAACTGTTCCAGTAAATATTCTGTTAGTGCTACACCATCATTTATATAGGTTTGTACAGTGATGTCGCTGCGTTTCATACAACGATAGGATTTACCACTTCCGGGCTGATCCCAGTTAACTACAACAAAATGCTCCTCCAAAGCCGCTAGCTCATGTCTGGTAGCAGCCATTTGGGTGCCTCCTGGACCACCTGCTAAAAACAAAAGAACGGGTGCCGTTTTATCCTTGCCACGTATACTAATCCACTCTTTATGTCCATTCACAGTTAACTTTCTTAGTTCTGCGATACTTCCTTCTAACACTTTCCCATCGTTTCCTTTGATTTTCGGTGTATATACCGCGAGTTGTGAGATCCAGGTTACAATGAAAATTAAAATAAGTACAACTAGAAACGCAATTCCACTTTTCTTTAATGCCTGTATTCTTAAGAAGCTATCCCGATGCTGTAAGCAGCTTACCCCACATCTAATACCATTCACAAACACTACAACAAGTGATAGTACAAAACATACAATCATAATAAGCATAATAATTATTTTACTCATCTTTATCCTCCAGTTTTTGACCAGTGGTCAACTTTTCACAATTATGGTAACATATATTTAAACGCTGGTCAACTTTTATTTTATATGCTATTTTATATATATTAAGATGATGCCTATAGCCAATTCATACAGCGGATACTGTGTTTCCACACTAATATATGATATTATGGCAGAATAGAGGATTACTATGAACAAAAAGGAATTAATACTGAATACAATGCAAGAATTGTTTAAGGAAGGTACCGCCGGTACCGCTTCTGTTAGCGACATTGCCAAGAGAGCCGGAATAGCCAAGGGCGGACTATATTACTATTTTCGTTCCAAAGAGGAAGTATTGGATGCATTGGTAGAAAGAGAATACGAGAATATTATTCAGAACTGTAATCATATTATAGATCAAAGCAACGGGAATGCTCTGGAGAAGTTTGCTCTTCTAATGCAAACCTATAAAAGTTCCTATGTGGATCCATCACTGGATGCTTATCTTCACATGCCTCAAAACGCAGGAATTCATCAGAAATCCCTGGCTAAAATATTACTGTCACTATCAAAAATTATCTCACATATTATTGAGCAGGGTATTAATGAAGGCATTTTTCGTTGTGAATATCCGCTAGAGTATGCCGAGTTTATTCTGTCCGTATTTACTTTTTTATTGGATCCCGGCATATTCACTTGGACATCTGAGCAATCCTTTATGAAAATGAAAGCTCTGGCTGATACACTTGAAAAGGGATTGTCTGCTCCTTCTGGCAGCTTTTCATTTCTATATATGCATATGTAGTATCGATCGTATCCTACCTTATCACACCGGCCAAATTGGTAGAAGTTGAATAGGAAACTGCATAAATTAGTTATCAAGATTCATTATTATGCTTGAAGAATCATTTTCACTAGTTTTTGATATACGCGTAATGGTAGGATTTTTCTGATTATAACAAGCTCCTTCATTTTACCTGTAATATATCTCATCCGTTTCTTTCCGTCAGTAGCTGCCTTATATATGGTTTTTGCGACGAACTTGGGATCTGATCCACTATTTCCATTCTTAATCAGATTACCGATTACCCGTTTAGAATAATCTTGATACTCCGTTATATCATCCTTTGTCGTAACAATCATTGATCTTCCACAGAACTCTGTTTTTATCGTTCCCGGCTCAATCAGCTTTACTCTAATATGAAACGGCTCCAGCTCATATTGCAGAGATTCAGAAAATCCCTCTACTGCAAATTTCGTTGTATTATAAAGTGATTGTAATGGGATGGAGAGCTTTCCTGCTATGGAGGACAGGTTTATAATAATGCCTGATTTCTGCTTTCGAAAATAGGGAATGACTGCTTTCGTAACTTCAATTAATCCCAGTAAGTTAGTATCAATCTGCCGTCTTATTTGCTCGCTGGATGACTCCTCCAATGATCCCACCGTATAGTATCCGGCGTTATTTATGAGCACATCAATCATTCCAAATTCTTTGATAGTAGCTTCTACTGCATTATGTATACTTTCCACTTCTGTTACGTCACATCTTAATATCCTAACATTGGGGTACGTATTGAGTTCCTTTTCTAATTCCGGTTTACGCATGGTAGCAACTACATTCCATCCCTTTTTTTGAAACAGCTTCGCAGTTTCTTTTCCAATGCCGGAGGATGCACCTGTTATAAATACTGTTTTCATAATAATTCACTCCTTATCCTTGTGCTTTGAATTCCCTTCGATTATAATTAATATGTATTAATCCAACAAGTACGCACAATAATGTAAGGTACTATCAAAAAGGAGAGTAATTTATCTGTAAGAAGGAGAGGCCTATTATGGAGAAATCATATTTGACCCAGAACGATACGGAAGAATGTATTTATGAATTACTCGGTGCTGATAAAATCTACGAAAGCTTTGCCATGATATCGGGAAAGTGGAAACTTAAGCTCCTATATATCATTGGATATCATGAAGTAATTCGATACGGTGAGATCAAACGACAAGCAGCTCCCATTACCCATAAAATGCTTAGTACACAATTGAAGGAGCTAGAAAGAGATCAATTAATCATAAGAAAGGAGTATGCCCAAATACCTCCGAAGGTTGAATATTCCCTAAGCGAACGAGGTCTTGGCCTACTCCCTATGTTTAACGAGTTATTTCAGTGGATAGTAAAATATAACGTCTAGGCGCATCACTTTATCCATTGAATAAACGCAGTTTTATCATTTCTGTTATATCCGGCACGTTCATAGAATCTTAATGTGCTTTCTAATTTTGAACCTGTTAACAGCATCATTTTATAGCAATTTTCTTTCTTTGCTATTTCCTTTGCATAATCTAAGCAGGCAGTGGCCAATCCCCTGTTTCGGAAGCTTGGATCGGTTATGACATTTTCAATCAGTGCATATGGTCGTTGATTCTGCGTCAGGTTTGGAACAATGACACATACGCAGGAGGAAACAATTTGTCCATCCTCTTCTGCTACGATAATATGATGATTTTTATCGCTTAGTATATAATTCCACAGACTTTTCAAATCTTCGGTTTTTTCCGGCATAGTGTTGTTATGTAACTGTGTGTATAATTTTAATAATCCTTCTAAGTCTTGTTCCAGGACTTCTCTAATCATATATCCTCACTTCTTTCTATTAATATTTTACTTATTCACTTATTTCTTCAAAAATTCAAATCCGGTATTAATAATAGATTCCATACCTTTTGATCCTGGCATATGTCCACTTCTCTCAACCTTTATACAACTCAGATTTCGATTGCCTGCATTCTCTACAAATCGTGAAATCATCTGGGTAGACGTTACTATATCCGTATCACCCTGTAGAATAAGATATGGGATTTCTATTCCTTTTAATGTATCTGAAAGATCCATGTTCATTACTTCATATAATAGAGATGTATTTTTCAAATATCCATTTGCAAATATTGCTATAAAATCCTTCAAGGAATAATCCGGACTAGTTAATATTCCTCGTATAATTGCTCCTATAGGAGATTTTTCCGTGTCCTTCGCTTGGTATCCTTCGGTATATTTACCAATCCATCTCATCACCATTCTCAGTTCTTTCAAGGTACGTTCCGATGATTGTTTTAATGCGGTCAATCTTTTTTTATTCTTAAGTGGCATACTTGAATTTTTCAGGACCTCGAACACTTCATCATTAAATGTAAGTTGCTTCAATACTTGTCCGTAAACCATCACTTTATGCAATAGCTTTGGTTCTGCCTCCGCTACTTTAGCAGCCAGAATGCTTCCCCAGGATACAGCGAAAATATTAACCGTACATGCCTTGAAATCATTCCTAATATTCTTTATCAAATCAATTGTCATCTTGACAAATGATTCTACCGTAAATGTATCGTCTATTTTATGATTATTAATTCCACATCCCAACTGGTCCCAGTAAACCATGGTTACTTTCCCAGTCAGCTCCGGAAACATTCCCCGGCACCCTTCACAAAAAGGTATCGGCGCACCTGGTCCACCATGAAGGAAAATGACAATCGGATTCGTTTTTTTCTTTCCTTCAATAAGTACCTTCTGAGAATATCCTCCTAAGGTATAGGTTTTCAATTCCGATACTTCATTTGAGGATATAATTGCCTTCCGTATTTTATTCATACATACTCTCCATAAGTGTTTTTATTCATTATACTATTATTGTTAAAAATTTGCCAAGTTTTTTGTACTATTTTCCATTGATCTCAAACGTAAAAATTCTACAAAAAAGGGATCGCTGATATCGCTATCAACAACCCCAATCCATTAACCAACAAGAATATTCAAATATTTATTACTCTTCTATCACTCCATCTGTCACAGTGTAACCACCAAGGGAACCCTCCTTTGCCTGAATACAGATATAAATCAATGGCTCATTCCCTGTATTGTGAGTACATCTGCTTGCCACCGGAGCAATTCGGATTACGCTTCCACTTTCCACAGCAATTTTGTCTCCATCAATTGTAAATTCGCCTTTACCACTTAATACGATATAAACTTCTTCATTTTCCTTATGATGATGAAAAAACGGTACGGATTCCCCTACACCTAGTGTTCCGAGGGAAACTTCCATTCCAGTTGTGTTCAACATCTCCTTTACAAAGGTTTTTCCTGTAAAATTACCTAGTGCTCCTACATTTACCATGCTGTAATGTGTGCCTTTCATAGTATTCATGATTATACTCTCCCTTAATATTAATTTTGTCAATTCTTACACCTTATTCCGAAATATACTGCTCTCGTATAACAAGGGATAGTATAGTCTTAATGTTAATGTACAAACCTATTTTTTGCTCTGTTACTGTTCATCATAATCAAGAAATCACATTTATCTAAGCAGTTACCTTTTGAAAAAACAGCCTCTAATGTTGACCATTCAATAGTCTCATCTTCCTTATATTGATATGTCCAATAATCTACTTGACAACCCTCTATCTTTTTTGAGAGAAAATCAGTATAATTCATACTCGCTTCTGTCATTTCCTCGGTAAACCCATGTACACACGACTTATCCCAAAAGATATCTTCCTTAATCTGTCTAGCAGGACTGCCTGCCCATATCGTATTATGTGGTATCTTTTTTCCAGCAACAACACTACTTGCACCTATAACACTACCAGAATCAATCTGAGTACCTTTTAGAATATTAACGTACTGTCCTATCCATACATGGTCACCTATATAGATACTTTCTGTCATGTTAATTCTCATTTTTGTATCACAGGTATATATTAAATGTGCATCCGAATTTCTAATTATTACATCTGCTGAAAATATACAATGATCACCGATAAAGCAATGCTTACATTCTGATATAATAACCTTAAGGTTTTTATTAAAATAACTTGATTTTCCTATATGGATGACCGAATTATTAAATATATCAATATCTATATTATATTTATTGCAGCTCCCCAAAAATATCAGAGAGTTATTACCATTAAAATTTATTGTAGTTCCGTTTAGTCTTACATGATCATCACAAAATAGAATATTGTTATTTCCAAAGAAGTTCACAGATGATCTTTCTAGTATAGGATTATTACCTAAAATTTTATTTCCTTTTCCATCAATATATATTTCTTGTATCATAATAGACTCCTTTACTAGATATGATTACTCAACTGTAAACTCTGTCCATTCAATTTTGTTATATTGCATTACATCATCTGCCAGTTTCATACCTAGCTTTTCATAAAATGGAATTGCATCATCATTTGTAATAAGATATACCGCTATATCTTTTTCCCCTCCTGCTATCTCATGAGCTTTTCTCATTAATGTCTTACCTATTCCCTGTCCTTCATAGGTTCTGTCGACACCTAAATCCCTAACATATAGTCAATAGCAAAAGTCAGTAAGTCCGAATAAAACTCCTACCACTTTATTCTCATCATCGCGGGCAACAAGACTAATTGATACATTCTTAACCAATTTCTCAATTCGTTCAAGAAATCTTTCTTTGGGATACTGTGAGCCAAGATCCGTTCTTTTTAAAAATCAATATACTCCAGTGAACTTAATCATTCTTCTTTATATGATATACACACAACTTTTCCTCCATTATTCTGTAAAATGGAATCTGCTTTCTATCAAGTATATCATGTTACTTTGCTTAAATAAAGAAAAATTACGTCCAATATTATAGATACGATTGCTGGGGATGTTTCACAATACATTTGCGGGGACAATTACTTACCTCACACACAGACGAAAGGACATATTACTGATTTTATATGTCTCTGGCGAATATTTATATTTGCATATAAACAATAAATATTTGCCTGATTCATGCAAAATACAGCAACATGTTCTTCCGACAGTGTATTATGGTAAGTAATTATCCCCGCTGATACATTATGAAACACCCCCATTATGTTCTGATTATCTCTTTGAGAACCAAAATTAACGTTTTGATATCCTGAAAAGCCCATAAATACAGGGTTTATGAAAATTAGTGTTGCATACCTGTTGTATACTGCAGACTGCCTAGGGCTGTCCAGGACTACCCAAAAACACTCCTGATACCAATTAACAACGCATAAAGAAAGGACTCTGATTATGAAAATACATTTTGCTTACTACAACCAATTCCAGAATGGCATTGATATAGCATTTGCCGATAACACCTTACTCTTTTTATCCTGCGCTGAAGCAGAAAAAGGATTACATACTACGCCTAACTCACAGAGATTAATTGACAATCTGGCGATTGAAGAGCCGATTACCTATGCTGCATTAGCTCTCGACGGAGAGCTGCAGGAATGGGCTGATGCTATGGATGAGGATTGGTGTCCGTAAAATCTATTATTTTTTGAATGCAGGGTTATTTGCTAAGTCCAATAACCCTTGCAATTTTTGTGGATTGGCAATCACATCAGACATCACACTAAACATTGCCGCATTACTTTGCTGCTTTTCATTACTTTCTAATGCATTTTTGTGTTCAAGTTGCATTATCTCAATTTTATGTTGGTGATCCTGCTCACTTTTTTCTATTTCAAGCTGATGCTTCTCTTTAAGAGATTCAATATCCACCTCATGTTGTTTCATCAATTTGTCAATATCATGTTTATTACTCTCTTGCAATGTGGCTATTTCTGATTTTGCTTTTTTACTAGCAGTTAAATATGTAACAATTCCTGTAATTATTGCTGGTATACATGAAACCAACAATGTATTTAATATTTCTTGCATATCGTATCTTCCTTTACTATCTAAAGTACTACGCCTACATACTTAAAGTGTTTCACATGCAATAAATCACATATATCATATTACCCTCTTTACGGCATAATTAAATCATCTGTTTACCTAAATCAGTTATTGTATAAATTGTATTTCCAGCTTCTCTGTGTTTAGTCAGGTAATAATATCCCTCTTCTAGTTTCTTTGCAATCCACCCTATTTTTTGAGATGTAACATCTAATTCAAACGACATTTCTCTTGCAGTCACACATCCGCCTTTAATTATCGCTATTTTCATAAATTCGAATTGCTCTCTTTCAAGTAAATTTCCCTTTTTTTCAATCTCCTCAATCTCTTTTTGATAATTCTCAGAAATCCTTTTCTTTTCAACAACACTATTTTTTGCACCACATTCTAAACAATTCATATTATGTCTGTTCAAAAAATCTAAATCATCCTCCGAATATACATATCCACAAACATCACAAACGATTTCTTTTGTATCTTTCAAAAAATCCATTACTATATTATTAAAATTAAAAGGAGATTCTATAAAATAAGTTCTGCTTTCGTTTCCCTCCGGTTTACCCCAACGAATATTCTCATTCAAACACAATCCATAATTCAATGCATATACAGAAACTTTTTCACCATTTTTGCTTGACATTTCATTATATTTATTCACAAAAAAGTTCAACTCTAGAGTTCCAAGAATATGTTCAATTCTTTTTGATATATAAAAATGGCTAGTGTATGGATTTGTTCTGTCTGAATCAAATATTTTAGCGGTATATTTATTTGTTCTTATACTAGTTTTTATATCCTTTTCTCTTTGTAATATATTTAATAACAATGTACGAAGATGAAATATTTCCACCCTCTCATCATATGTCATTTGTGCTGATTGGCCTTCTTCAAAAAACAATGATAATCTTTCGTTATAAAACCTCTTGGCAGCTTCATTCAATACCACCATCGTTATTTTCTCATTTCTTGCAATGGAATATTCTTGTGCATAATCAAGTATTAGTCCAAGATGTCTAACAACATTTAATGTCATTCTAAACAAATATGTACAATATTCCTCAATACTAGTTTTTTCTATGTCAAAATAATAATCCATACCATGTTGAGTGAAAATACTCAGTCTATTTTCTATTATTCTTCGTGTATAATTTACAGCAGCTCTTTCCATATCTGTTCTTTTATCATTCACATACAATTGATAATAATCCAAGTATCTTATATCAATCTTTTGTCTATCTAATTCTCCTAATTCCACTCGACCAGGATAAGCCGATATTTTTAATTTAATGTAATTATCCGAAGTATTATTTAATGTATTAACAATCAAATCACAAAACATTCTCAATGAATCTTGATCAATTTCAGAATAGTCATCTAAAATTAAATATAATCTTTTCATCGATAATTCCTGTAAAACTTTCTTTATTTCCTCAACTAATTCTGTAATTTCAAATATTCTAGCGAATACTCGGTTGTATTTCTTTTCATTCTCATTTGCATTACTAATTCTTCTTTCTCCTAAAATATTAGCTTTTACAACAGTATCCTCCAATGCGATACCACTTTCAATACCACCACTTAACATCTTCTCAGATTTATTTTCTTCAGCAAACGATAAATTAACTTCTTGTAAAGTTTGTAGTTCAATGCTTCCTAAATGAGTATTATTCTGAATTCTATTTTTTATTTCTTCTAATTTTTTTACTGAACTGTTTATCCTTGAAGGAATATGTAATCTATCTTTAAATTGATCAAATTTTGTCCTATAATTTTCACTAATTTCATTTATTAACTCACTTACAAAATCTAATATAAATTGCCTTTGTACCGAATAGTTTTCAATTTCTTTTGAATTACTTGTTTTAAGATAATTTATCGTCATGTAATTACGTTTTGCAGTATCAAATATTGTTTTAACATCAATATAACATGTCATAATATCCTTTGACTTTCTTAATTCATTCTGCATTCTCATAAATATTGTTGATTTACCAGTTCCTTTTCTTCCAACAAGCACTGTAGTATTATCTTTAAGACATAATCTCAATAAAGCATCTCCTTCAATCGGGTCAACGTATATATCATTTAAAAGATTATTATTATTTTCGTCAACAATTTCATACCGTCTATATTGTCTAAGTGATTCAACCGCTTTATTAAATGTTTCTATATCTCTCTGATTCATTTTTATCTCCTTCAAAGGCTCTTAATATTTTGTAAATTTTTGTATAATCCCATTTTCCATATCATCAATGCTATAAATTGCATCCATAACTTCAAATGTCTCTCTCAAATTACCTCTAGCACTCTTCCATCCAATTCCATCTGTAAACCACACAAAGGTGAATCCGTCTATAGTATCTGCCTCCTGCGAAAGCATCTTATAACTTCTTGCAGTCTCATTAAGTTTAGAGCCACCACCACCATAGAAATTAGTCTCAATAGCATAAATCATTTTATCTGTCTTAATAACAAAGTCAAATCTCTTTGCTGCCTTTCCTTGATTAGAAAGTGCCGATAAATCAATATTCCATTTAGCTTCTATATCTTTCAAATACATTTCTTTGAAATAATTCACATTCTTCTTAAATCCTGCTGCCATAATATATTTTTCTACCAAGTCTTCCATCTGGTGTCCACCACGATTTTTACGACCATTTGAATCCAATCCAGTTTCTACGCCTAACGCATAATCCACCAGATTATTAACCAAATGATTTGCGATCATATCAAATAATCCCGTTTTTCTCATGAACACTTTATACTGCTCAATACCATAATTCATTTTTTTAAAATTATATAAGAATGCTCCTGCTTCATCTTGAGCATATATTTCATACCCTCTAACAGCTAAAAGAAGAGGTACACACTGTAATGTTTCTGGATATTTTACAACAATTCTTTCAAAATCTTCTTCTATATTTTTTGAACCTATCAAGGAATTCAAAATATTCAGTCCTACTTTAATTTCATCTACATTTTTCACAACCTTATCAAAATCTATGTAATAGTCATAGCTTGAGATACTAGCTCGAAACTTACTCAACCACTCATCAAAATTTCTCATATGTTAATGCTCCTTTATAATAATCTCAATTTTATCCTCTGAATATTTCCATATTGCCTTGCACGGATTATATGACCCATCTTCAGCTATGAGTCCCGATTCTTTATATAAATCAGTGACTCCTGCAAGGTATCCTCTACTCTTTGCAATAGTCAATTCTTTGACTGGTAATCCATTAAAAATCACCTTAGCTTTATGTGCATCGTCCGGTAACAAGTTATTAATTGCTTTTGGCAATCTTAATATCCTTGCTCTTATGTCGTTTGCCGATATCTGCTTATCAACCACTAGTTTTACATCTTTATTCTCTTCACATATTGAACCGTCTTCTTGCACTATATCATCAGATTCATCCTTTAGTGCATCCATAGCATCCTTACTAAAAACAGGTGTAAAAACAAATCCAATTTCATTATCTATACAACTCTCAACTAGTGCCTTTCCATCTATAAGAATAATCGGGCGTGATGGGTCGACATCATCAAATTCTTCTGTTCTCTTAGAATAATTTGCTGTAGTAATAAATATACCTTTACTACCAGAGGGCATCACTCCTCTGAGGGCTCTTACCTTTTCAATCGGAATAGTAGTTCCTGGCTTATTTCTTTTCGCTTGAACATAATAATCCACAGCATCTGCTCCTGCAAAACCTCCAACTCCATATCGTATAGCCTCTAAATCAATTCCTCCATCAGCAGAACGTTGTGTTACTACAACTTCATCAAGACCAATTTTTTCTAGATACACCTTCAAGAATTCTTCAAAAGCATAACCACTTTCAAAATACCCATAAAACTGTTCTAAGAAATCATTTATTTTTTTATCAGATATTTCAATGTTCTTTCGCATCCCGCTCTACCTTCTCCAATCTTTTCTTGCTTATCTGCAAGTACTCTTCACTCACTTCTATCCCAATAAATTTCCTACCTAATCGAACAGCTTCCACTCCGGTAGTGCCAGAACCGCAAAAAGGATCCAAAATAACCTGTCCTCCCTCCGTTGAAGCTAATACGATTCTTTCAAGTAAATATTCCGGTTTCTGTGTTGGATGCTTGCCTTCTTTCTTTTCTGAAGGCTTTGTCAATGCACCGGTCCACACATCTTTCATTTGCTTTCCGCCATTCATTTCTTTCATTTTCTGATAATCAAAAAAATGCCGAGACTTCTTATCATTCTTCTTTGCCCATAAAATGGTTTCCGTAGAATGTGTGAAGCATCGACATGCTAAGTTTGGTGGTGGATTTGTTTTTTGCCAGGTTATGTTGTTGATTATCTTGAAGCCTTCCTGCTCCAATGCCATACCAATTGAATATATATTGTGTAATGTTCCCGATATCCAAATCGTTCCATTCGGCTTTAATACTCTTTTACATAACCTGATCCACTTTCTATTAAACTTGTGTTTTTCTTCGACGCCGGTTCCACTCTCCGAAAGTTTATCCCATGAGCCTTTATTTACTGAAACCATCTTCCCACCCTGACATGTAATGCCATCATTACTTAAAAAGTAGGGTGGATCTGCAAATATCATATCAACAGATTCTGGTTCCATTTTTGTTAGAATTTTAAATGAATCACCCAACACTAATTGTGATTCATCAGTCTCGAAATATAATGGCACTTTCTTTGTAAATAAGTTCTCCACTATCTCGACTCCTCTAATAATTGCATATAATCACTTCTTCTCCAACCCTGTTGGATGCATCCGAATTGATCATACGTTTAACACTTACAACATCTATTTTATAACCTTTGCCACCATACAACTCATTTATCAAGTCTGTATTATGATTCGTAAGCATACAGTAACACCCTCTGGCAGTTAATTCATCAAACAACCTCGCCAATCTCTTGTGGCTTTCAATATCAAATCCCTCTTTTGTGTAAGACTCAAAAGAAGTTGGATTTAATGGTGCATATGGACTATCAATAAATACAAAATCACCTTTTTGAGCATCCATGCAAGCAGCCTCAAAATCACCATCAATTATAGTTACCTTCTGAAGATACTCCGAAGTTTCTCTGATAGCCTTTTCATCCACCGATGCCCTACGACTATTGTTATATGGTACATTGAAAAGTCCTTTGCCATTAACCCGATACAAACCATTAAAGCAATGCTTATTGATAAACACAAACAATGCTGCCAGTTCTACATCATATTCTGCTTTCATAAGCTTATCATTGTAATGCTCTCTAAGGGAATAATAGTATTCCTTACCATCCTCCCCCATTTCCTCATCCAGCTTGTTTACCGCTTTTAGAAATGCTTCCGGAACATTTTGAATCTGCTTATATGTGTTAATCAATGCCTTGTTAATGTCATTTATCAGAGCATTTGCAGGTAGCAATTCAAATGTTACCGCACCACCACCTACAAATGGCTCGAAATAATTATTATATTGTTCTGGCATACGCTCTTTTATCTGTGGTAAAAGCTGACGCTTTCCACCAGCCCATTTCACAAATGGAGCGATACACGAATTACTCATTTTGATTCCTCTTCTCTATGTTCAACCAAGTACAAACTTTCACACATTTATTATACTTGCAAACATAATAAATAACAACCAAAACTTTCACTCTTTGTGAATTTAAGTAATCCATCAACTGTGATAGTATAAAATAAAAAGGGGTGATTTTATGATTTATCGTTATCCGATTTACTTGGAAAATTCCATGACATTTACTGAACCACCAACAGAGCCTATTCATTTTCAAAAATGTAATGGATATGATGGTAATAATCTTCGTATTACAAATATTGTTGGATATGAAAATGGTGATTTTTTAAAAGTATGTCCTCATTGTAATCGAACTCTTCCTACAGAAGCATTTAGGCTACGCACAACTATTGATCGTGACCAAAGTTGGTGTATCGATTGTCGTTAGAATCTAACAGAAGTTTGTTGTACCATCAGCAAACTTCTGTTACTTTTGAAACACAAATATATACTCATGTGCCAACAATAGAAAATTATTGTTCTGTTTCTCCCAATAGTCCGTAGAACGACAATTATGCTGCTCCTTAATGATAATCTCTTTATTTGTAAATCCTGCCTGAAGAAAGCACTCCATCATACGAAAGCCCAATGGTATTACTTTCCCATACCTTCTTACATCCCCAATCATTACAGCACACATTTTGCCTTTCTTTAGTACACGAAAAGATTCTTCTGCTACATTCTTCATTTCTGACAAAAATTCATCCACACCAAGTAACGAAATGTCTCCTTCGATACCTTTACTATACTTGATGATATTTGCGTATGGTGGATGCGTACAGATAAAGTCAATACGACTATCTTTGATAAAATGCAGATCAGTAGCATTTCCATTTCGCGTAAATATCTTTGTATTTGTTTCACATTGGAATTGTAAATTTGTTTCAGAGATTGAAACGGACTGCGGATTGATGTCAACACCTACCGCATTGCGATTGAGTAGCTTCGCCTCTACTAAGGTTGTTCCACTACCCATAAATTGATCTAAGACCCAGTCTCCCGGATTTGAATAACGAAGTATCAGATTTCTCGGCACATACGGTGACCAATTACCTCGATACTTCCCTGAATGCGTTGCCCAACTTCCTCTGTCTGGAAATGACCAGACCGTTGTTGGTTCAAGCTGAAAATTATTTGGTTGTAAACTTATAAGTCATGCCTCCTTCACTTTCTTGATTATATCATTGTAACGCATAATCTCACAAAATGCCACAGTTATTTTCTTTCACTATAAGTGAATTTATATCTATTTACTCTCATGCGATAATATTCACAAATAGTGAAAGAGGTTTTTATATGTATTTCAACAATGATGCAGACCTATATCGTGTTATAGGTGCAAATATAAAACATTACAGAGAACAAGCAAAATTAACACAGGTACAACTTGCAGAGCAGGCTAAAATCAGCATTAGCTATCTATCTAAAATTGAAGCTGCCGGATGTGATAAGAGCCTTTCTATATCTGTACTCAATCAGATTGCAAATGTACTTGGTGTTGAAATAATGGAATTTTTTAAGGAGGTATAAACCATGCAATATGATAAAATGTTAGACAAGATATTAACCTTACCATTTGACACAATGACCGAAGTGTATGCTAATGATACTCAAAAAGTTCTTGTATTCCGTCCGAGTACATTATCAGCAAGATTTAAAGACTATGATGTAAATACTAACTTCCAAATATTTTTACAAATCGGAAACGATAAACCGTTTCGCCCAAACCACTTAAGATTACTTATGGACCTTAAGCTCCGTTCTCGCGAGCTTCCAGCAACCGTAAATGATTTGTTGTTAACATTTGATGAGATATTCTATGGTGCAGACCCTTTAGAAGCTGTTAAACACATAGAAAATATCAATTATACGCAATTTATTAACCCAATCGATATTACCGCTGTGCTTGCTCAATTATTTATTATAGAACAAAATATCGGATATGGTGGGAAAAGCACCTTTAATCCTCCAGCCTTATACATTCAAGGATGGATAAGAACTTTTATTGCCTCTGAACAAGAAATCGATCAGATAGTCTATAGAATCTGTCGAAACACTCCTCCTGCCGTAAAATACACATGTCAGGACAACAAAAACCATAAAAAACACAGCAAAAATGCTCAACCTTTATGGTACCAATGATACTTAATACATTAATAGCCCTGAGCAACTTCTCTTAGGGCTATCATTACCTCTCCCGTATCCTCGTTTTCTCCATCTCTCGTACCATCTCCTCTGCTGCCACAATCCCTTGTTCCAACTGTTCCAGCGTACCAATTCGGTTCTCCAGCTTAATTTCCTCTTGAATGCTGTCTATGCTGTACTTTTCTTTTGTTACAACATTCATATAAGCTTTCAGTCGATAGTCATAACCTTCATTCCTGTAATCCGAGAATACCGGTGCAACTTCTCCTTTACTCGTTTTCCATCGCATAAGTCTTGGAAACCAACACATGCCATCAACAATCAATTCCTTAAATGCTCTTAGGAACTGTCCCAACGCATTTAGCAGACCTCTGAAACTGTTTCCGGCTTCAATATCCTTCTTATGCTCTACACAATTTGCAAATTCTTCAATTAGCGGTGATAAGGGAAGATATGCCGAAATATACTCTTTCAGCGTTTTCAGTGTATTCTTAAACTGTTCCCACCTAGATATCTCATCCTCGTATTCTTCCAACTTATCCCTCTTATAAGAAATCGCATAATCCAGTTTCAGATTTTCACTTTGCTTTTCAGAAATCTCTTGTTTGATTTCTCTAAGCTCGTCTTCATTCTCACGCTGCACCTGACGGTAAGCAAGTTTTGATGCAAATAATTCATTATCTGTATCCACAACATCCCTTTGCAATTCTTCCAAATGCTCTGTTTCTTTGGCAACCTTATATTCCATAACAGACAAATCATGATTTCGTCCCTTCTTTTTCTCAGCAAGTTCTTCCTTCACATTGAACTTGAAACACGAACCTGCTTCTTCCCTTAATTTATCCTGTAATATTACA
The DNA here is from genome assembly GCF_014174405.1 of Variimorphobacter saccharofermentans. Lineage (GTDB taxonomy): Bacteria > Bacillota > Clostridia > Lachnospirales > Lachnospiraceae > Mobilitalea > Mobilitalea saccharofermentans. Next base: position 3,543,775 of record NZ_JACEGA010000001.1, read on the forward strand.
GATAAACTTTCCGGCGTGAATACATTACGCTTGGATACCTTCTTTGCCAGTCCTTTTTTAGCACCTTCCCATACCGGAACTCCTACCACATGCATATGAGGGCTTGCCTCGTCAAAGTGTATCACTGCATTTGCCACCTTAAAATTCGGAAGAAGTCTTTCCATTGTGGATAACAGATACGCATACACATTGTACATCTTTTCCTTTTTATCCGTATGTTCTTCCCAGAATTTCTTATCTCCGCATTGAAAAATAATCTCGACTGCCATATCCTGATCCAGATTGGCTACATGCTCAAAGTAATCATCTATCCGTCTGTCAGCCCGCTTTTGCTTTTGATTATATTGTTGTACCGCTTCATCAAATTCCTGATGATAGACATTCTTCACATCCTGATACAAATCTTCCGTTCCTCTCAAAAGTAAAATATTATCGGAACTGTATTCCGGCGATTTATACTTTCGCAAATTGTGTTTTGCCACTCCAAGCAATTTACTCTTACTTGTTATGGCACTCTTTCCATTGCTAATGTGTGCTGAGTAAGAAACATTACCCATAGGCACCTCTCCTTCCTTCTTAAATCAGATTTCCCGCTCGCTTATCATCTCGGCTCTGCCGAAGATGATAACCCCCTAGCAGATTTGTCACATCCAATGTGCCATTGTCTGTGCCAAATCTGCGGTGGCTCTCCGAGGGTTACACCGACAAGAAGTAAACTTCGTCGGTGTATATTAGCTACCTTCCATACTGATATATCTATCCATCGCGACCACATCCTTTCCTAACCTAATCTATACCGCTTCCGATACATCTCTGAAGTAACCTGTCTCTTCCCAAACCTTCTTATCCGGACAATAGTAGCTGAACTCATTTGAGTTACCTACTTTAATTGCGGTTCCGAATTTGAGAATCCCCTGTTGAAGTCCAACCCTTACATACTGTGCATCCTTCCCCATTGCCTGCGCAATTTCTTTGATTGGTACATTCCGTCCTGTAAAAGCTGGTAAATCAACCTTGTATTGTACCTCTGGCATCTCTACCACCTCCTATCTATAGAGCATCTCTTGCTCTGTTTGTGTTTTGTATTATACAGACCTTTGTTTGCTCTGTCAATAGTGTTAATAATAATGTTGACAATTCATTTTTGATATGTTAGATTGACGGTACAGGAGGTTGGTAAGATGAATACAGGTAAAAAGATTAAGCTAATCCGTACATTTCGAGGATTAACGCAAAAAGAACTTGGAGAAGCATGTGGCATCCACGAAGTTGCCATCCGCAAGTATGAATTAGGCAAGAATATTCCAAAACCTGAACAACTTAGGAAAATTGCCGAAGCACTTAATGTCAATGTAAACTCATTAGTTGAGTTCGACATTCAGGCTGATGGTGATGTACTCCCTCTCCTCTTTGCCATTGATGAAGCATTCAATGTATCAATTAAAGAGGTAGATGGCGAACCGGGAATATTTTTTGACAACAAGAGTCTTGTACAATTTTTAAAAGACTGGCAGGCAATGAAGGAATTACTTTCATCCGGCAGTCAGACGGAAGATAATTATGAGATTTGGAAAACCATACGCCCAAGTGTAACAAAAACAATCCACGAGGATTAGCAACTACTCTGTTTCGCTATCAGCTTGCTGAATTTAAAGCGAAAGGAATGGTGCTTATGAAGTTACCCAACGGATACGGAAGCGTTGTAAAACTTTCCGGAAAAAGAAGAAAGCCTTATCAGGTCAGAAAGACAACAGGCTGGCACTACGATAAGGAAAAGGACAGACAGGTTCAGGATATGATTACAGTTGGATACGCTGTTACAAGAGCTGAAGGCTTACAGATGCTTGCAGAGTACAACAATAATCCATTCGATACCAAAGCTGCCAAGATGACCTTCTCTGATGTATATGAAGAATGGTCCAAGCGTAAGTATCCTACTGTATCCGAATCCAATGTCAAAGGATATACCGCATCCTATAAAGCCTGCGGTACCCTCTACAACAAAGTTTTTAAGGATATTCGATTAGTGGATTTGCAAAATGTCATTGATACCTGTGGTAAGAATTATCCTACTCTCAGGAAAATCAAAGTGCTTTTCAATCAGCTTTACGATTACGCCTTGAAAAACGATATTTGCAACAAAGATTATTCAAGTTTTGTGGATGTAGCACAGTACAAAGACCGCAACCCGAATAAGTATGACAGAAACAAATTTGAAAAGGATGAAATTGAGAGAATCTGGGAACAGAAAGATGATAAGTATTATCAGATTGTTCTGATGCTTCTCTACAACGGAGTCAGAATTTCAGAATTGCTTGATTTGAAAAAGGAACATGTTCACCTCGATGAACAATACTTTGATGTAATCAGCAGTAAAACAGAAAACGGCATCCGTAAAGTACCCATTGCAGATAAGGTTCTTCCATTCTACAAAAGTTGGTACGAATCCTGTCCTGACTGTGAATATCTGCTTCATACGGAAGACGGAAAGCATTTCACTTACAGAAACTATTATGACAGCTACTTCCATCCATTAATGGAACAGTTAAAGATTAATCGCACACCTCACTGTTGCAGACACACATGTGTATCCATGTTGGCAGAAGCTGGTGTAGATCAGACGATCATTAAGAAGATTGTGGGACACTCCGGAGCTATGACACTTACAGAAAAGGTATATACCCACTTTGATATTAAGGAGTTAGTAGATGCGATTAATAAAATATGACGAGGAAGGAAAGGAAAGTCGAGCAAAGCGAGACCTTACTTTCACCCGAGGAAATAGTGACAGAATCTTAAAGTGCGGAGCACGTAAATTGCGAAGCAATTTGATTATGGAGCTTAACAGAAAAGGACATTCCCCAGTATTTCTACTGAAAAATGTCCTATACATATCATTGATATATTTGTTGCATACTTGTTGCATATGTGTTGCATACGATGTAATTTCCAACCCATTTTGCAACTTCCCACAACTTCTGTAGCCCTTGTAAATCGGGCTTTTCTTGATATTCTCGTTTCGAGAAAATTATCTCTTTGCTTATTGTGATTTATTGATTTTACTAATGTTTCAGCCTTAGTGTGGCTACAATGTGGCTATATTTCATTAACCGATTTTAACAATTCTTCAAAATCAACATAAGTGTATGTTCTTTCTGTCAAATCCAATGCACCCTCATGACCGACAATTAACTTAATATATGTAGGTCTAACACCTGCCTTTGTAAGTTTTGAAATACAAGTCTTTCTACAATTATGTGGCGTTAACTTCTTATCCCAACCAAGCAAGTCAATCATTCTATCCCAATAACTATCTCTAAAATTAGCATATGTAAATTTCCTTTTGTTATTCGGGTTAATAAGGAAATATCCTTTTTCCCTTTCATTTACAATACTTTCATAGATGTTAATAACCTTGTCACTAATCGGAACTTGTCTTATTCCTGCATCTGTCTTGCTATCGGTAACATTGAAATATTGGTCTTTCAAATTCATATCTTCTATTTTTAGATTTAAGAACTCACTTATTCGGCAACCATTATATATCAACATAAGCATAATCTCGATAGTCAGCCTTGTATCTTCGTTCTGTTCGTAATACAACTTCCATAAGCGTTCTATCTGTTCATCAGTAAATATTAAAGCCTGTCCTTTTCGTGGGCTCTTGCCTATATCAAGCAATTTGCCATAATTTTTACTGACAATATCACACTTAATAGCATAATCATATAACTGTTTAAGGCAATTCCTAACTTTTCTTACCGATTGATAACCTTTTCTATTTCCTAATAATTCATTTATCATATTCTGCAAGTCGTTAAACTTAATATCGATAAACTTCATATTCTTGATTTTATCGGTAATCAGCTTATAAGTAAATTCATAACCTTTTATAGTATCAGGCTTTAATGCTTGTACTTTCTTGCTATTCTGCCAATCTTCCCACAATTTAGCAAAAGTAATATTTTTATACAAGATATTAACTTCATCTTTATTCATATTGTAATTCGTCAAGGCATTTAAGGCTTCTTCCTTTGTTTCAAAATAGCCTATTGTCTTTTTGTGCTGATGTTTCTTACCCTGCTCATCAATTTCAATATCCGTAGTAATTCTTGCTATGTACTTCTTTCGCAAGTTCTTTCTATTAACCTTGCTAACACTTCCATATCCGTTAGGTAGTTTCATAATGTCCTCCTTTCGCTGAATAATAAGAAGTAAATTGATATAAATATTATAACTCCGTAGCCACACTTTGCAAAGTGTGATTTATATAATATTTTATCTAAATATTTCGGTGTTTTTAAGACTAAAAAAGATACTGGCTCTATGTCCAGTATCTTTGTAACATTTTAAAAAATGGGTTCTATTTAATCTTCAACTTTTCATATATTTCTTCTATTTCATGATTTGCACCAGTAAAATTAGGCCAAGCATCCACATTATCATTTTTTCTTCGTGGAATGATATGTATATGAAAATGCGGAACAGATTGACCAGCACTTTCATCACTTGCATTTAGCAAATTCACTCCGTCATATCCACATTCATCTACACAATAATTTGCAACCTTTTTTACTGTAGCCATTAAATAATTAAGAATGTCTTCATCACAATCAAGAATATTTTTAATGTGCTTTTTAGGTATTGCAACCATGTGACCATCAACATCTTTTGCAATATCCATAAAAACCATTGTATGTTCATCTTCATACACTTTTAAACTAGGAATATCTCCATTTACTATTTTACAAAATATACAATCCATTTATGACTTGCCTCCACAACTTCAAATTTAGTTAATTCTATCTTTAATTCTTTTTGCAATTTCACTATTTACATTTTTTGTTTCTTTACCATAAGTCCAACCAAAACCATCTCTTATATATCTTGGAAAAATATGTAGATGATAATGTCCAACATCATTAAATTCTCCACCATTTTGCATAATACTATATCCATTAGGTTTATATATCTCTTTCAACGCAGATACAATTTTCTTTGATATTATCATCAAATGCGAAAGAAGTTCATCGGGTATTTCATCAACATCTAAATAATGTGATTTGGGAACAAGTAATACATGCCCTTCATTTATAGGTTCCATATCCATAAAAGCCATTACTAATTCATCTTCATAAATAATATCGGTTACTAATTTTTCTTTGTGACAAAACACACACTCCATTTCACAATCCTCCAAAAATTTAATATACTCCATTATATCAAATTTCACAGATTACACAATCCCTTTATCGGTTACGTTCCTGCTGATTTATGACTTCATAAGCCTTATCTCTGTTCGTTCGCTCCAATGCTTCTTTATCTTCAATCAACTTGTTATACTTATCAGCCAAGTTATTATATTCCTTAACCATTTCATCAAGTTTCTTGTTTAGTTCCCTGCTTTCTTCTTCCATTTGCTTTTTATATTCTTTTGCACTTAAACCTCCAGTTCTACGGGTTTCGGTTTCTTCATAACTTTCTACATTGAAGCCGTGATTTCGTAACACCATAGGCATTAGTCTATGTATTGATGTTATGAAATCCCTTGTTATCAAAGTTTTACTTGATAATTTTCCATTATCTATGGGTATTATATCTAAATGTAGGTGGGGAACACCTGCCTCATCATGCACATGACAACAAGCCATTACTATATTATCATTACCAAGCCTTGCACCCATATATTTAATTACTAAATCGTTATATTCATCAATCCTTTCTATCGGTAATTCCTCAGGATATGAAAATATACATTCACATATCCAGTTTGAAGCCTTTGTAACCCTGCCACCATTTGCAATTACCTTTTTATTTATAATGTCCTTACAATCTTGATAAAGTGATTGCTTCGGTGCAATATAAATACGATTTTCTTTGCTTCGTTCCAAGTTTATATCTGGATTACTGATATAATTCTTGTTTAATCGTCTGTTGTGTTTGTCAATTCCTCCAAGTTGCCCTGCCTTATAGCATTGACAATGAAAACTGAACTTCGCCATAAAATCCCTCCTCTCAAACACCAGTAGCAAGACCGCCTATGCTTCTAAATCTTGCTCCAAGGTGTAAGCCCCTATACCTTGACAAGCAAGGTGGGGCTCTTCTTATCTTTCCTCCGTTGTCTTTCTTTCGTATGGTTTTACTTTCGCATAATCATCATCGGTATCTGCTGATATTTGCTTTTGACATTCCTCAATGCCATCTTGTGTTAATGCTTCAATTAAAAAATCAATAGAAGCATTATAAAAAGTGTCATCATCACATTCTATTATCTTTCCCATTTCGTTCCACCTCCCTTATAAAAAGTGTGATTTTTGATCCTACCTCACAAAATCAATTTTTTATATTCCTCCAAAAAATATCAAAAATTGAAATTTTTTAAATGAAAAAGGCTATACAGAAAGAACACAACCGATTTCTAACTTGCATGCTACTTATGAAACAACAATGTAGTACGTAGTAAAACCATTGAAAAGCTTGAAAAATAGCCGAACAGTGGGCTTGTCTGTTCGGCGTAGTTTTACTGTCGTATGTAGTAAAATTATAGGAGGTATGTATATGCAAGTAAGATTATGTGAAATCGTATCAGATGTAGAACACATCAACATTGAAGAAATTGTAAAGGTATTAGACAATCAAAAACCATTCAAAGATTATGCCTATATCTTGCACGACAAAGATACTTATAATGAAGCTGATGAAACAAAAAATCCCGAGCATAAAGCAGGAACACCTAAAAAGGCTCACTACCATATTGCAATTAGACTGGAATATGGTACAGATACCAAGTATATCGCTAACTGGTTAGGTATCAAAGAAAACTTCATAAATAAGGTAAAGGGAAAATGGGTTGATATGTTAAAATATCTTACCCACGAAAATGCACCAACCAAATACCAATACACCGAAGACGAAGTAACCAGTAATTATAACTGGAAAGTAGAAAAGACTAAAGCAATCAACAAATCTAATAGCGAAACAAGAAAAATCCAAATCATAAATGACATTGTAAGTGGTGTTATTCGTGAATTTAACTATCACGAACACATAACTATTGACGAATACGATAGATACAAGAAATCTATCGACAATGCATTTAAGTATAGAACCGATATTATAAAGGGGGCAAAAAGAAATATGGAATGTGTTTATATTACTGGAAAAAGTGGAACTGGCAAAAGTACATATGCACAAATGATGTGCGAAGATAAAGGTTATAGTGTATTTGTATCAAGTGGCTCTAATGATGTACTTGACGGATATGCAGGGCAAGATTGCATTATTCTTGATGATTTAAGACCAAGTTGTATGGGATTAAGCGACTTGTTAAAGATGTTAGACAATAATACGGCTTCTACTGTAAAAAGCCGATACAAAAACAAGGTTTTGGAATGCAAACTAATTATAGTAACATCAGTATTAAAGATTGATGAATTTTTCAATGGTGTATTTAAGGAACAAAAAGAACCAATCGTTCAGTTAAAACGAAGATGTAAATTACATTTGCGTTTTGAACAAGACCATTACTATGCAAGCCTCTTTGATGATAAAAAAGGTGATTACTCCGAAGAATACAAATATGTTAATCCAGTTGCAACAATGTACCCAAAGATAGAACTTACAGACGAACAAAAACTTAATTACATCAACACTTTATTAGTTACTGGGGCTGAACTAACTGGCAAGGTTGAAGCCCCTGCCGAAGAAGATAAAGACCCACTAACAGCCAAAGAACGCTCATTGCAAAACAAGGTTGATATGTTGTACCGACACAACGGCATACTTATGAATGAATTAGATAGAAAGGGGTAATATTATGATTTATAGATTTTTAATAGAAGATGAATGGGATTATATTGATGATGATTGTATTGATTATGATGATTTAAAAGATTTTTTGAACAAATTAAAACAAGAAGGATACATAGTAGAAAAACAATGTTTTTCATCAGATTATGGCTGGATTAACATCTAGTGTGGCTAATATGTGGCTATGGTGTGGCTACAACTTTATTTTAGATACTAAACTCGCAATTTTTCAAAATTTCAAGACATAAGAAAAAGCCCCAAAAATCGGGGCTTTTTCGGTATTCTTCAAAAAAATCAATTTTCTTCTTATTATCTCTTTGAGAACTGAGGTGCACGACGAGCTGCCTTTAAGCCGTACTTCTTTCTTTCCTTCATTCTTGGATCTCTTGTTAAGAAACCTGCCTTCTTAAGAATTGGGCGGTAATCTGCATCTGCCTGTAATAAAGCTCTGGAGATACCGTGTCTGATAGCACCTGCCTGACCAGTAAATCCTCCACCTCTTACATTTACTAAAACATCAAACTTATCTATTGTATCAGTGATGTTAAGCGGTTGACGCACGATTAATTTTAAGGTGTCTAAACCGAAATAGTTATCCATATCTCTCTTATTTATTGTAATCTTACCTGTACCGGGTACTAAATATACTCTAGCAATACTGCTCTTTCTTCTTCCGGTTCCGTAATATCTTGCTTTAGCCACTGTAATTTCCTCCTTTCAACCTCTCTGATTAATATTTAATCTGTAATGCTTCTGGTTTCTGAGCTGCATGAGGATGCTCAGCGCCTGCATATACATGTAATTTTGTAATCATATCTCTTCCTAAAGGTCCCTTAGGAAGCATGCCTTTCACTGCAAGACGGATTACCTCAGCAGAATCCTTTGCCATCATCTGAGCTAAGGTTGTCTCTCTCATACCACCTGGGTAATCAGAGTGGTTGTAGTAGATCTTCTGATCCATCTTCTTACCGGTTACTTTGATCTTATCAGCATTTACTACGATTACATAGTCACCTGTATCAATATGAGGTGTAAAAGTAGGTTTATTCTTACCTCTTAATATAGCGGCAATCTCTGAAGAGAGACGGCCTAATGTATGTCCTGTAGCATCAACTACGTACCATTTTCTTTCAATTGTTGCCGGACTAGCCATAAAGCTTTTCATCGGTTTACCTCCTTATGAAAATGTATTCACCAATTTCATTATTATCGAATGACTGCATATCATAAATAACATTACCTATGCAGGTTTTTTCTAATCACGATCTCAAATACTATTACCGGGGCTTTGGTTAAGTATTCTCACGTCACAATTCATTATTATATAACATGTTGCCGTGTGTGTCAAGCTTTTTCCAGAATATTCAGTATCGTCACAATTACAATGGAATTAACCAAAAATCGGCTTAAGTCCGAGTAACTTAAGCCGATTTTTGTGTTATTAGGTTCACCAATTAATTGGCATCTATTGGGGGATATTAGCTTCTGTATAAGCTGTTATAATAATACATTATTAGTAATTATTTGTCAATCTCCAATTGATACCTTTTTTTATTTTTTTAGTATATTTGCTTATATACAGTTATTTTGTTCTTATATCTCTTCCGCAAAATCTACGCCTTCAATTGCACATATTTTCGCAATGACATCTAATCGAAGTCTCTTTTGCTTTAAACGTAATGTCATGATAGCTGCAACAGACGCACTAGTCCCATATGTAGGCTTAACCAATTCTATTGAATCAATATTAATCATTAAACCTTTAATCGTATCAATCACTGCTGTAACGGACACTGATTTGTTGAATTCCACATAAACATCTAGTACCTTTGATTTCGACAGCATAAGATTATCCAGTCGATGGAGCACCACTGTAGCGAAAGCAATCAGAATACAGGATATAATAGCTGCTTTATAAAAGCCGATTCCAATTGCCAATCCCATACATGCCGTTGCCCATAGTCCTGCGGCTGTTGTAAGCCCTTTTACCTGATGTCTTCCTGTTACAATGATGGTACCAGCACCCAGAAAACCGATACCGGATATTACCTGAGCTGCTATTCTGGTCGGATCTCCTGCTCCAAACCTCTCAAATACATACTGATTTGTCATAATTGCCAAAGTGGAGCCCAGACAAACGAGTATATGCGTCCTTAATCCAGCAGGACGTCCGGCTCTTCCTCGTTCATATCCAATGACTCCACCTAGTATAACAGCTAAGGCAAGTCGTAATACCACAGTGGTGTCATTTATGGAACTTAAATCTGTTGTTAATTCAAACATATGCATCCCCCACAATTGTAATAATGTTACTATATATATGATAAAAAATACCTGCTATCATTCTTTATACAATAATATGCAATCGGAATTACTTAACGATTTCTAAAATGAGTAATCATTTTCATATTCTATCGATATTAAAGTAAGTCCTCTGGCTAATGCAGTAGGGCCGGCAAGATTTCGGTCACTACCCTTTAAAATCTCTATGATTTTTTCAGGCGGATACGCACCTCTGCCGACCTCGATAAGAGTTCCTGCTATAATGCGAACCATATTATAAAGGAAACCATTACCAGTAATTTTTATATATATCATATCCTCTATCCTATTTATGTCAATCCTGTAAATGGTCCTAACTGTATCCAATGCCTGGGTTTTTACAGAGCAAAAGCTTTTAAAATCATGCTCTCCAACTAAATAGTTGGCTGCTTCCTGCATCTTTGCGATATCCAGATCATAATATATAAAATTAGAGTATAAACGCTGAGTGGGTATTTCGATTTTTCGGTTGTATATACGATATTCATAGGTTTTTTTGCTTTTTACCCTGCGTGGATGGAAGAATGGCTCCACCTCCACAGAGCTTTGGACCCGTATATCCTCCGGTAATCTCTGATTAACGGCAAAGCATATCTTTTCTGCCGGAATCGCACTGTTTGTATCAAATACAGCCACATTTCCCAGAGCATGGACTCCCGAATCAGTTCTACTTGCACCGATTACATTGATATCCTCCTTAAGCAGCTCGGATAATGCGTTATTCAGCATTAACTCAATGGTAGGCATCCCTGGTTGAAGCTGCCAGCCACAATAGTTTGTTCCATCATACGCTACAACCAACTTAATACGCTTCATATCAGGTCTCCTCCTTCTCCTACTATTACTTAATGTTAGTTAGAGTATGGTGTTAAAAGTCGTCAAATTTGAATTCAATAAATAATAGAGCATATATATACAGATCGCGAGTACCGGATCAAGCGACCGATATCTAAATCTGGTTGATACAGTATATCCTGCTTGAAGGTAAGGCGAGTCCAGATGATTATATATGCTCTAATACTCATTTCATTGTCATGAAGCAGATTCTTGACACCCTAATCCTATACTATATAAACGGATTTCTATCAAAAATACCAATCACAATCGTTGTAGCAAGATATGTCAGGATGATTACATAGGAAACCACATCCCTTGAATGATATCGCAGTGGTTTCATCTTCGTACGTCCTTCTCCTCCACGATAGCATCTAGCCTCCATAGCCATTGCCAAATCATTGGCTCTACGGAATGCCGAAACAAAAAGAGGCACTAATAAAGGAATTAAGCTCTTTGCCTTTTTTATCAATCCACCTGATTCAAAATCAGCACCTCTTGCCATCTGCGCTTTCATAATCTTATCCGTTTCTTCAAGTAGTATCGGAATAAATCGTAACGCAATCGACATCATCATGGCAATCTCATGAACCGGTACTTTTATATGATTTAACGGATGTAATACCTTTTCAAGACCGTCTGTTAATTGATTAGGCGTTGTGGTAAATGTCATCAAGGATGACCCTATGATTAGGTAAGTAAGCCTGATTATCGTAAATACACTGTCATATACACCTTTATCAGAGATCTTGATTATTCCATATTCAAATATTATTCGATTTCCTGTCTTAAAAAACAGATTAAAAAACGTAGTAAAGAGTAGCAGTACAATAACCGCTTTCAGACCTCTTAAAATGTACAGAACAGGGACCTTCGACAGTTTAATAGCAGTAAATAGAAATATAGTTACTGCAATATATCCATATAAAGAGTCAAACAAAAATAGCGATAATATAAATAAAAAGGTTCCGATTAACTTCACTCTTGGATCCAGCCGGTGTATGATGGAACCGGATGGATAATATTGCCCTATGGTAATGTCTCTAATCATTTTTTTCCTCATTCCTGTATAAACATTTATTTATGTTCCATTCATATATGTTTAATCATATGAATTACTTTCTCTAGAACTCTGATATCCTTCATTACAGTTTCTTATTTAAGAAAAATGCTTCAGAATCGCTTCCTTTGCTTCTGTCACAGTCGTTGCATCCGTAGGAATTTTGAAGCCTCTGTTATTTAATGCATTCATTACATAAGTAACCTGTGGTGCAGCCAGCTGCATTGCTTCCAATTCCTTATAATGTGAAAATACTTCCTTTAAATGATGTTGATATACAAGCTCTCCCTTGTTCATAACAAAGAGACGATCAGCATAATTAGCTACATCCTCCATACTATGAGTAACAAGAATTATCGTCATGTTGCTTTCTTGATGTAATTTATTGATCTGCTCAAGAATATCATCCCTACCCTTAGGGTCCAGACCTGCCGTTGGTTCGTCCAGAATGAGTACCTCCGGCTTCATAGCCAATACTCCGGCTATGGCTACTCTTCTTTTCTGTCCACCAGACAGCTCGAAGGGAGAAGCATCAAGTAAATCTTCACTGATTCCAACCATTTTCAAAGCTTCATAGGAGCGAAGCTCACATTCCAGCTTATCTAATCCCAGGTTTTTAGGACCAAAGATTACGTCCTTAAATACAGTAGTCTCAAACAACTGATGCTCCGGATACTGGAACACTAACCCCACTTTGCTTCGAAGCTGTCTCAAGTTATACTTTGGGTCATAAATATCCTCACCGTTATAATAAATATGTCCACTGGTGGCTTTCACTAAACCGTTCATATGCTGAATCAAAGTTGACTTCCCTGATCCGGTATGACCGATAAGTCCAATAAACTCTCCCTTCTCAATGGAAAAGCTGACATTTTTAATGGCATGTCTTTCAAAAGCCGTTCCATTTCCATATAAATAATTCACTTTATCAAATATAATCTGCAATATAGTCACCTACTAACCGAAGGCAAGCATCGCGCCTGAATCCTTCTTATATATTTATATTATGATACATGACTTCGTTAACTCTTACATATTCTAAGAGTTTACTAATATTATGTTTACACTCTCTTTATCTTTGTCAGTGCTTCCACCAGCTCATCCACTGTAAGTACACCCTTTGGTATCGGAAGACCTTCCTTTCTGAGTTCATAAGCCAGCTCCGTTACCTGTGGAACATCCAATCGATATTTCTTAATCTCCTCCACCTTGGAAAAGATCTCTCGTGGTGTCCCTTCCATCACCACATTACCGTGGTCCATAACAAATACCTTATCTGCATAAATTACTTCATCCATATGATGTGTAATCAGAATGACCGTAACATTTTCTTTTTTGTTTAACTCTCTTATGGTAGCAATAACCTCTTTACGTCCATTGGGGTCCAGCATCGCTGTAGGCTCGTCCAATACTATACATTCTGGTTTCATAGCCATGATTCCTGCGATAGCTACTCTCTGCTTTTGTCCTCCGGAAAGCTTGTTAGGTGATTGATCACGAAATTCCAGCATACCAACCGCTTTTAAGCATCTCTCAACTCGTTCCCATATCTCTTCCGTAGGTACCCCCAGGTTCTCAGGGCCAAATCCAACGTCCTCTTCTACTACGGTAGCAATAATCTGATTATCCGGATTTTGAAATACCATACCTGCTGACTGCCGAATATTCCATAGATTTTTCTCCTCTGAAGTATTCATACCATTTACCCATACGCTTCCTTCCGTCGGGTAAAGAATCGCATTAATATGCTTTGCCAATGTTGACTTACCAGATCCATTCGCTCCTAAAATAGCAACAAAATCACCCTTTTGAACCTCTAAGTCGACCTGATCAATTGCTTTATTAATGGAATCTACATTTCCATCTTCATCTCTTCTTATATATTCAAATGAAAGATTCTGGACCTTAATCATTTCCATAGTTTCCTCATTTCTACACTGCTTATTGCGCATCGACTTCTTTCCGCCTCAATCAGTATCATGTTTTATAAATGATCAACTGTCATGACAGTTGTCATGTTAATAATTATACAGAATTATACCTCATACACTGAAAAAATGAAATATCTTTTTTCATATTTATATAATTAGCGTGTCAAAAGTCAAAACTCTTGAGCGCCATTACTGCGTCTTCTAGTAAAAAAGAAGACGCAACTGTTAAGTAGCGCCTTCCCTGTTATCAATTTTGTCGATGTATTACACTAATTCGATTAATACTTCCATAGCAGCATCGCCTTTACGAGGTCCGATCTTTACGATTCTGGTATAACCACCGTTACGATTTGCATACTTAGGAGCAATCTCATCGAACAACTTATCGGATAAGTTGATTTCCTTTGTATTTCTCTTCTTGCCAGCATTCTCTTTAGGCACTTCAGTAATAGGATAAAGATACTTCATCATTTGCTTTCTAGCATGAAGTCTGGATGCCTTATCCTTCTTGATTGTCTTCTGAACTTCGTCGAAAACAGTAACCTTTTTACCGTTAACAACTTCCTTTACTCTCTTACCGTCTTTATCTTTACGAGCAACTTTAGCAGTAACAGTCACTGTTTCATAGTTGTCTCTTTCTTTAACAGCAAGCGCAATCATGCCTTCAGCAATACCGCGAATTTCTTTTGCTTTGGCTTCGGTTGTGATTATTTTTCCGTTATATAATAAGTTTGTCACCTGGTTTCTCAGCAAAGCCTTTCTTTGACTTGAGGTTCTTCCAAGTTTTCTATAACCTGCCATTTCGTTCCCTCCTTTGAATCATTTTGCTACTAATAACAATCTATACTTAGTCATCACTTTGATTTAAAGATAAACCAAGCTCTTTCAATTTTGCCAATACTTCTTCTAATGATTTACGGCCGAGATTTCTAACCTTCATCATATCTTCTGCTGTTTTATTCGTAAGCTCTTCCACTGTATTAATACCGGCTCTCTTCAAGCAGTTATAGGAACGAACGGATAATTCCAATTCGTCTATGTTCATCTCGAGAACCTTTTCTTTTTCATTATCTTCCTTCTCAACCATGATTTCAGCTGTCTTTGCATGTTCAGAAAGGTCGATAAAGGAATTAAGATGCTCACTTAATACCTTAGCTGCTAAGCTAACAGCCTCGTCAGGTATCAGTGTACCATTGGTATATACATCTAAGGTAAGCTTATCAAAGTCAGTGATTTGACCCACACGGGTATTTTCTACAGTGAGGTTAACACGTTCTACAGGAGTATAAATGGAGTCAATCGGAATAACACCGATTGGTAAATCTTCATTCTTATTCTTGTCTGCACTCACATAACCTCTTCCGTTAGTGATAGTTAACTCCATATAAAGTCGACTATCCGGACCACCGCATAGGGTAGCAATCACCTGATCAGGATTGAGTATCTCGATATCCGGGTCAGCCTGTATATCTCCTGCTGTCACTACAACTTCGCCTTCCGCCTCAATATAAGCAGTTTTGGGCTCATTCGTATCGCTTGTGTTCTTGATTGCTAAGCTTTTGATATTCATGATAATTTCTGTCACATCTTCCTTAACACCCGGAACAACGCTAAACTCATGAACAACACCGTCAATCTTAATTTGACTTACAGCAGAACCCGGCAAGGATGAAAGCATGATTCTTCTTAGGGAGTTACCCAATGTAGTACCATAGCCTCTTTCCAACGGTTCTACTACAAAGCGTCCAAACTTCTTATCTTCGGAAATTTCTGCAATCTCTATTTTGGGTTTTTCAAAATCAAACACAACAGGACCCTCCTTCTGGGTATTTTGAGTTGCTTAATAAATAATAATTAAAATCTTAAATCCTAATTATTTGGAATACAACTCGACAATTAACACTTCGTTTACCGGAACATCAATCTGATCTCTAGTAGGAATTTCTTTTACTACACCTGTAAACGCCTCGTGATTTGCCTCCAGCCATGCAGGTACGGTTCTTCCGTCGGTAACTTCAAAGATATCCTTATATCTCTGGGTATTCTTAAATTTCTCTTTGATTTCGATCTTATCTCCAGCTTTTAAAGTGTAGGAAGGTATATTAACGCACTTACCATTCACTAATACGTGCTTATGATCAACGATCTGTCTAGCTTCTTTTCTAGTTCTGCCATATCCCAAACGGAACATAACATTATCAAGTCTAAGCTCTAATAAGGTCATCAGGTTTTCACCTGTTGTACCAAGCTTCATTTTCTGTGCTCTTGCAAATAAGTTTCTGAAAGGCTGCTCTAACATGCCATAGATAAACTTAGCTTTCTGCTTTTCTCTTAACTGTAAACCATATTCACTTGTCTTCTTGCCTGCTCTTGAGAAGGCTCTATTTGACTTCTTATCTATTCCTAAGTAAGCAGGTTCCAGACCAAGGGATCTGCATTTCTTTAAAACTGGACTCATATCTCTTGCCATTGTTATTCTACCTCCTAATCAGACTCTTCTGCGTTTTGGCGGACGGCATCCGTTATGAGGAACCGGAGTTACATCCTTGATACTTGTTACTTCAATGCCGCAAGCCTGAAGCGCACGAATTGCTGCTTCTCTACCCTGGCCGGGTCCTTTAACCATAACTTCTACTGATCTTAAACCATGAACAAGTGCTGCCTTTGCTGCAGTTTCCGCTGCCATCTGCGCTGCATAAGCTGTTGATTTCTTTGAACCTCTGAAGCCTAATCCACCGGCACTTGCCCAAGAAAGTGCATTACCTTCTGCATCGGTCAGCGTAACAATTGTATTGTTAAAAGATGACTGAATGTGTGCCTGTCCACGATCGACGTTCTTCTTCACACGCTTCTTTGTCACTTTTTTAGCTGATGTTGCTATTTTCTTAGCCATCTAACAAACCCTCCTATTGGATTATTTAATACTTAAATACGCGCCACGCGTGTCATATAAGCATTGTCATAGTCCGGCTATCTCCGGACACTTATTATCAAACTTCTTAATAACTGTTGCGATATCATTAACGATATCACGCTAACCGCCTACGGTCTTCCTGCATGATATCAAAAAATATTCAAATATTATTTCTTCTTATTAGCAACAGTTCTTGCAGGTCCTTTTCTTGTTCTAGCGTTAGTCTTAGTTCTCTGACCACGAACCGGAAGTCCCTTTCTATGACGGATTCCTCTATAGCATCCGATTTCCTGTAATCTCTTAATGTTAAGAGCAACTTCTCTTCTTAAATCGCCCTCAACTTGCTGTGTTTCATCAATAATATCTCTAATTCTTCCCACTTCTTCGTCAGTTAAATCTCTAACACGAGTGTCAGGATTAACATTTGCCGCAGCAAGAATACGATTGGCACTTACTCTACCAATACCATAAATATAGGTAAGTCCGATCTCTACACGTTTCTCTCTTGGTAAATCTACACCACTGATACGAGCCATGTGATTTTTACACCTCCAAAAATATTTGTTTAATTATGTAATGCCAATGGCATTACATCAGCCGCTTTAAATTGTAACTTGCAAGACAATCAGCTTGCAGCTAAGACTCCGTGATGACGGCACGGTTCTTAAGACAAATCACTACGGTTAGATACTCCGAATGGATGTCCACAATATCACAATGTTCTGATGGACAGTCATGCATAGGCATACTTCCAAGCAGATGATTGTAACACAAAAAGCAAAGACTTATAAGGATTCTTGATGATTCAGAATTCTTGATATATAAAACAATAACGAGTCATTGAGGCACCCGAACTATTGTATATTAGCCTTGTCTTTGTTTGTGTTTCGGGTTCTCACAGATTACTCTGATGCTACCCTTTCTTTTAATGATTTTGCATTTTTCGCAAATTGGTTTAACTGATGACCTTACTTTCACAGTAATTCACCCCTTTCAAAAAAGTCCGTTTACTATTATACCACCGCAGGTATATAATAGCAAGCATAATTTTTTACGATTATATACAATGGATTAGGTTAACAGATATTTTGTTAATCTCTTCTCATTGGATCAATAATAAGTGGGATTTATTTATCTCGCCAGATAATTCTTCCCTTGGTCAAATCATAGGGAGACAATTCAAGTGTAACCTTATCTCCGGGTACGATCTTAATAAAGTTCATACGGAGTTTTCCACTGATATGTGCTAATACTCTATGACCATTTTCGAGTTCTACCTGGAACATTGCATTCGGCAGCTTTTCAATAACAGTACCTTCGATTTCAACAACATCGGTCTTTGACATTATTTGGCCTCCTTACTTGACTTTCGATTTAATAGCATCTTTATTGTTCTCTTAATTTCTTCATTCTTAATAGAATGGTTCAGTATCTTCTCTTTGATTTCCGGATCTGCTCCGGCTAACATAGTTACATGCTTAATCTTTTTCTTTTTCGGATGATCTAGGGTTCTGATTTTACCGTCCACTAGATATAAATATTCATGATCAATTTGAAATATTACATAACATTTTCCTGAATCATGACCGGCAATTGAATTTACATAACCTCCGACTTGAAACTCATTCATCATTGATTAATTCCTTCCAGGAATACGTTGTTCTTTCATAGCTTACATTACCGACCCCTTACCCATATTATAATAAGTAGAAACAGCTCTAACAGGGTTAACCACGGTAAATTGTCAATAACTCCGGTTCTCCATCAGTAATTAAAACAGTGTTCTCATAATGTGCGGATAGTGATCCGTCAGCAGAAACTACCGTCCAATCATCATCCAACCAGTATACATCATAGCGTCCGGCATTTACCATTGGCTCAATTGCAAGAGTCATTCCCACTTCCAGCCTGGGCCCTCTCCTCTTTTGCCTGAAATTTGGTATCTGCGGTTCTTCATGAAGATTTCTTCCTATTCCATGCCCTACCAAATCTCTCACTACCGAAAAACCATGTGCCTCGACATATGTTTGAATTGCATCCGAAATCTCATGCAAATGATTACCTACTTTTGCAAACTTTATACCCTCATAAAAGCTCTGTCTGGTCACTTCAATCAGCTTTTTTGCCTCCTGTGATATTTCACCAACAGGAACTGTTCTAGCCGCATCGGAATGATACCCCTGATAAATAACTCCACAATCCAGACTGACAATATCTCCATCCTGAAGAATCCGTTTCTTGCTGGGAATTCCATGTACTACCTCATCATTTACGGATATACAGACTGATGCGGGATAACCATTATAGTTTAGAAAGGAAGGAATACAACCATACCCTTTGATGATATCTGCACACTTTCTATCAATGTCATAAGTTGAAATCCCTGGACGAACCATAGCCATCAATTCCTCCAGTACATTTGCTAAAATCCTTCCGGACTCCCGCATTAACATGATTTCCTTCTCTGACTTAATATTTATTGACATGCCATCTCTTCCTTTCTAAATAACCGTCAACTTCTGTTGTGGCGGCATACAATATTTATATATAAATGCTTAACGACTATGCTTCAACGATATTTACGATCTCATTGAAAACCTCTTCTAAATCCTTTGTTCCATCAACAGATTTCAAAATACCTTTAATTTTATAATAATCAATTAATGGCTGAGTCTGCTCATGATATACCTTCAAACGTTTTTCAACGGTTTCTGGTTTATCATCCTCACGTAGAATTAGCTCTCCCTCGCAAACATCACAGATTCCTTCTTTTTTAGGCGGAATAGTTACAATATGATAGGTTCCACCACAATTTACACAAGCTCTTCTTCCTGACATACGACGAATGATATTCTCATCCGGCACATCAACGTCAATAGCATACTCTACGGCATCACCATTCTTTGCAAGTGCATCATCCAAAGCCTTAGCCTGTGGTATTGTTCTTGGAAAGCCATCCAGAACATAGCCTTTTTCACAATCAGATTCTTTGAAGCGGTCAACAACCAAATCTACAACCAGTTCATCAGGAACTAATAAACCCTGATCCATGAAAACCTTTGCCTTTTTACCAAGCTCTGTTCCATTTTTTATATTAGCTCGGAAAATATCTCCTGTTGAAATGTGTGGTATACCATATTTTTCAGCTAATTTTTTAGCTTGTGTACCCTTTCCTGCTCCGGGTGCTCCTAACATAATAATCTTCATGTAAGATTTCCTCCTGTTTTAACCAGCTACGCCAGTTTTATAAGCTTATAGAAAATGTTTATTTAACCACAATATCCCGTTGTGAAACACACTACGGATGTTGCAAAACAATCGTAATGAATATTCTGCAACATCTCAGTATGTTTACAACGGAATAGATTAATCATTCAAGAATCCTTTGTAATGACGTACCAGCAATTGTGATTCAATCTGTTTAATTGTTTCGATGATTACACCAACGATAATGATGATGGATGTACCACCAAAGCTTACATCAGCTGAAAATACACCTGATACAAATATAGGTATAATGGATACAATTGTAAGTCCGATTGCTCCTATAAATATGATGTAATTAAGTACCTTCTGTAAATACTCTGTTGTAGGTTTACCAGGACGAATTCCAGGGATAAATCCACCTTGTTTCTTAATATTATTCGATACTTCAATTGGATTAAAGGTAACTGAGGTATAGAAGTATGCGAAGAAAATAATAAGTACAATATAGATGATTAATCCAAGAGAATATTTAAAATCTCCCCAGCTCTTTGTAACCAGCCAACTGTTTTGATCTAAAACCTTCAGTACCTTAGGCCAGAAATAAGCTCTTTCCGGTCTTACACCAAAGAGGGATGCAATTACAATTGGAAATGTCATGATAGAGTTGGCAAAAATAACTGGAATAACACCCGCTGTATTCACCTTTAATGGAATATTGGAAGCTTGTCCACCTAGCATTTTTCTGCCTTGAACTTTTTTTGCATAAGTAACCGGTATTTTTCTTTCACCATCTTGAAGAATCAATACCAATACTACTGCTAAAATGACAACAAATACAATAACAAGTGCAGCTACAATTGCATTAACAACTGGTTTATTAATAATAAATTTCTGAGTCAGACTGATAAAATCACCTGGCATAGTAGACACAATGTTAACTAACAGGATGATGGAAATACCATTACCGACACCATTCTGAGTAATTCTCTCACCCAACCACATAAGAAATGTAGAACCTGCAGTAAAGGAAGCAACAATTACAACCACATTAGTGAAGGTAAATCCTCCTTCTAATGCACCGGAGTTGCCAAATCCGATAGCAAAAGCCAATGATTCAAGCACAGCTAATCCTACGGATACATACCGCATAATTTCATTCATTTTCTTTCTTCCATCTTCGCCTTCCTTTTGCATTTCCTCTAGCTTAGGAATTGCAATGGTTAACAGCTGAACGATAATGGATGCAGTAATATATGGAGAAATACTTAATGCGAAAATAGACATTCTCAAAAGGGAACCGCCAGTTAAGTTGTTAAAAAAGCCTAAGTTCTGAAACCATCCTTGGGTTACATCCCTGCTTATAGCAGGAGCTGGGAGTAATGTTCCCAGTCTCACTACCAAAAGTGCGATCATAGTATATATGAGTCTTTTTCTAATATCCTTAACTTTAAAAGCATTTCGCAGTGTTTTAAACATTAGACCACCTCAGCTTTTCCACCCAGAGCTTGTATTTTTTCTGTTGCGCCTGCGCTAAATGCATTAACTTTGACATCAAGCTTCTTAGTTAATTCGCCGTGGCCAAGAATTTTAACACCATCTCTCGGGTTTTTGATAATTCCAGCATCTAATAATGAATCAACTGTTACAGTGGAACCGTCCTCAAATCTATTTAATACATTAACATTAATTGCAACGATTTCTTTTGTATTTCTATTGGTGAAGCCACGCTTCGGAATTCTTCTGTATAATGGCATCTGGCCACCTTCAAAACCAACTCTCGGAGCTCCGGAACGAGCCTTCTGGCCTTTGTGTCCCTTACCAGCAGTCTTACCGTTTCCCGATCCGTGACCACGTCCTCTTCTGAAGTTATCGCTTTGTTTGGAACCGATAGCCGGTTTCAATTCTGATAAATTCATGTCGTGCACCTCCTTCTTTTAGCAATTATATTTCTTCAACCTTAACTAAGTGTTTAACCTGATCGATCATTCCTCTAACAGCAGCATTATCCGGCATTTCAACGGTTTTATGAAGTTTTCTTAAACCTAATGCTTCAACAGTTGCTCTGTGCTTCGGAATGGCGCCAATCGTAGATTTCACTAAAGTAACTTTTAATTTACCTGCCATTTCTGACACCTCCATTTTTGTACAAGATGACTGTTACATGAATTCATATGAGATTCATTCTTCATCTGTTATTCATGCTTCTGACAGTTATATTTTATAACTGTTCTACCGGAATACCACGAAGCTTAGCTACTTCCTCAGGAGTCTTTAATTGGCTTAATCCTTCAATAGTAGCAAGAACAACGTTTTGCTTATTGTTGGAACCAAGAGATTTGGTACGGATGTTCTTAAAGCCCGCAAGCTCAAGTACATTACGTGCCGGACCACCTGCGATAACACCGGTACCTTGTGGTGCACGCTTTAATAATACGGATGCACTGCCATATTTTCCGATATAGTCATGCGGAACACTTCCGTTTTCATCAATCGGCAGACTGATTAATTTCTTAATCGCATCTTCTTTTCCTTTACGAATTGCTTCAGGAATTTCAGTTGCTTTTCCTAAGCCTGCGCCAACGTGTCCGTTTTTGTCACCAACAACTACTAATGCTGTAAATCTGAAGTTACGACCACCCTTTACAACCTTAGTAACACGCTTGATTGATACTACTTTATCTTCTAACTCCAGTTGACTGGCATCAACGATTGTACGTTTCATGTGTTTTCCTCCTTGCCTAGAATTCCAGACCAGCTTCACGGGCTGCGTCTGCTAATGCTTTCACTTTACCTTGATATATGAAGCCACCTCTATCAAATACAACAGCCTTAATACCTTTTTCTAATGCTTTTTTAGCAATAACAGTTCCTAAATATGCTGCTGCTGCGACATCGTTGGTTTTCTCAAGTTCAGCCTTAACATCCTTTTCCAGAGTGGAGGCTGCAACTAAAGTGTTGCCGACTGTATCATCAATGATCTGTGCATACATATGATTATTGCTTCTAAATACAGCCAAACGCGGTCTCTCAGGAGTACCTGTGAAACGATTACGGATTTTTAAATGCTTTTTCATTCTAATTTCAGATCTTGAAGTCTTCTTTACCATGTTATTTCACTCCTCCCTTACTTTTTACCGGTCTTACCAACTTTACGTCTGATCACTTCATCAGCATACTTAATTCCTTTACCCTTGTAAGGTTCAGGAGCTCTCTTTGCTCTGATTTCAGCGGCGTATTGGCCAACCTTTTCTTTATCTATACCTTTAACAATAATCTTGTTCTGTCCATCTAATACGGATTCGAGTCCTTCCGGATCAACCATAACAACCGGATGGGAATAACCTAAGGTTAATGTTAACTCTTTTCCTGCCTTAGCAGCTCTGTAACCAACACCGTTAATCTCAAGTACCTTCTGGTAACCTTCTGTAACACCGGTAACCATATTTGCGATTAAGGTTCTTGTAAGACCATGTAATGCTTTCATTTTCTTTAAATCATTCGGTCTGGTAACAGCTATTTCTGTACCTTCTACTTTAATTTGCATTTCAGCGGGTAACACTCTTTCCAATGTTCCCTTAGGACCCTTAACGGTCACTTTATTATTTTCTGCTACATCTACAGTTACACCTGCAGGTATAGCGATAGGCATTCTTCCTATACGTGACATGCCCGCACCTCCTATTTTTTTTACCAGATGAATGCTAATACTTCTCCACCTACGTTTAATTCTCTTGCTTGTTTATCAGTTATAACACCTTTGTTTGTAGAAATGATTGCAATTCCTAAACCGCCTAATACCTTAGGTAAGTTTTCTTTGCTTGCATAAACACGAAGACCCGGTTTGGATATTCTCTTTAGTCCAGTGATGATCTTAACATTTTTATCTTTACCATATTTTAATGTAATATGGATTGTCTTACAATTTTCAACTTCCTCGATTTCATATTTTTTGATATAACCTTCCTTTACGAGGATGTCGGCAATAGCAATTTTCATCTTAGAAGCAGGTATATCTACTGTATCATGTTTCGCAGTATTTGCATTACGGATTCTTGTAAGCATATCTGCAATAGGATCGCTCATTGTCATTTAATTTACCTCCTTTCTTAACTCTTACCAGCTTGCTTTCTTCACGCCTGGTATCTGTCCTTTGTACGCTAATTCACGAAAACAAATTCTGCAGATTCCGTATTTTCTTAAATATGCATGCGGACGGCCACAAATTCTGCAACGATTATATTCTCTAGTGGAGAATTTCTGCGTACGTTGTTGTTTTACTTTCATTGACGTTTTAGCCATGGAAATCCCTCCTCTATTTTCTAAATGGCATACCAAATTGTGTCAACAGTTCACGTGCTTCTTCATCTGTCTTAGCTGTGGTAACGAAGATGATATCCATGCCTCTAACCTTGTCTACTTTATCATACTCGATCTCAGGGAAAATCAACTGTTCCTTAATACCAAGTGCATAATTTCCTCTACCGTCAAATGCATTCGGGTTAACACCTCTAAAGTCACGTACACGAGGTAATGCTAAGTTAATCAAACGATCTGCAAACTCATACATTTTCTCGCCTCTTAATGTTACTTTACATCCGATTGACATACCTTCTCTGATTTTGAAGTTTGCCACAGATTTCTTTGCCTTTGTGATAATCGGTTTCTGACCAGCAATCGTCTCAAGATCCTTCACTGCTGACTCTAAAACCTTAGCGTTATCCTTCGCTTCACCAACACCCATGTTGATGACAATTTTATCTAATTTCGGCACTTCCATAACGTTCTTATATCCGAACTTCTTAGTCATGCCGGCTACTATTTCATTTTTGTATTGATCTCTTAATCTAGCCAACTTGTATGAACCTCCTCTCTGAATTAATCGATAACATCGCCAGTAGTCTTAGCGAAACGTACTTTTTTAGGTCCTTTTTTGCTTTCCACAGTCTTAAAACCAACTCTGGTAGGCTTACCCTTGTGAAGGTACATTACATTAGATACATCGATAGGCGCTTCCTGATGGATAATTCCACCCTTTGGATTATTCTGGTTCGCTTTACTGTGCTTGGAAATCATGTTAACGCCTTCTACAAGGACTTTTCCATCAGTTACAGCAATAACCTTACCTTCTTTACCTTTATCCTTGCCAGTGATAACCTTAACGGTATCATTCTTTTTTATTTTCATCGTAGCCACTAGTTGACACCTCCCTATAATACTTCTGGTGCTAAAGAAACGATCTTCATGAATTGTTTCTCTCTTAATTCTCTTGCTACTGGCCCAAAGATACGAGTTCCTCTGGGGTTTTTATCTTCCTTAATAATTACAGCAGCATTTTCATCAAATCTAATATAAGAACCATCTTTACGACGAGATCCTTTCACTGTACGAACAACTACAGCCTTTACCACGTCGCCCTTCTTTACAACACCGCCTGGTGTTGCATCTTTAACCGAAGCAACAATGACATCACCTATATTAGCATATCTTCTGGTTGATCCGCCTAATACTCTAATGCAAAGTAACTCTTTGGCACCAGTATTATCGGCAACTCTAAGTCTGGTTTCAGTTTGTATCATGATAATACTCCTTTCATTGTAATAGAACCGATGGAACTAACTCCGAAAAGGAATAAAAATTCTTTCCGGTAATTCGCTTCGTCAATTCTTTACTTCGCTTTCTCGACAATTTCAACAAGTCTCCATCTCTTATCCTTAGATAAAGGTCTTGTTTCCATTACCTTAACTCTATCTCCGATGTTACACTCATTGTTCTCATCATGTGCTTTCAGCTTGTAAGTTCTTTTTACGATCTTTCCGTACAAAGGATGCTTTACGTTGTCAACTACAGCTACAACGATTGTTTTATCCATCTTATCGCTAACTACTTTGCCGATACGAACTTTTCTTAAATTTCTTTCCACAACGATACTCCTTTCCATGATCGAGGAGATTTACCAAAGGGTAAATCAATCGATCCCAAATTATTTAGAAGCCTTAGAAAGTTCAGAAATAACTGTCTGAATTCTAGCGATATTTTTTCTAACTTCCTTGATTCTGCTTGTGTTATCTAATTGATTGGTTGCATTCTGGAACCTGAGATTGAAAAGTTCCTTCTTCGCAGCTACTAATTCTTGATTTAATTCTGCAGCTGATTTTGATCTTAAATCTTCTACATATTTATTAATTTTCACTGTTTTCACCGCCTTCTAAGTCTGCACGGGAAACTATTTTACATTTCACCGGTAATTTATGTGTTGCAAGACGTAAAGCTTCTCTTGCGATATCCTCTGGAATACCAGCAATTTCAAATAATACACGTCCCGGCTTAACAACAGCTACCCAATACTCTAATGAACCTTTACCGGAACCCATACGAGTTTCAGCAGGTTTTGTTGTAACAGGTTTATCAGGGAATATCTTAATATATACTTTACCGCCACGCTTTGTAAAACGGGTCATCGCGATACGGGCTGCTTCAATCTGATTTGATTTAATCCATGCCGGCTCCATTGCTACAATACCATATTCGCCTTGGCTAATTGTATTGCCTCTGGATGGCTTTCCGGCCATACTACCGCGGAATTGCTTACGGTGCTTTACTCTCTTAGGCATTAACATTAGTTATCGCTCCCTTCTACTTTTGCTCCTTTAACAGGAAGCACTTCACCATGGTAAATCCAAACCTTAACACCTAATTTACCGTATGTGGTATCTGCTTCAGCAAATCCATAATCGATGTCGGCACGTAAGGTCTGCAACGGGATAGTTCCTTCACTATAGAATTCAGTACGAGCCATATCAGCTCCGCCAAGACGTCCAGCAACTGCTGTTTTAATACCCTTAGCACCACTCTTCATAGTTCTTGCCATAGTGGATTTCATAGCTCTTCTGAAAGAAATACGATTCTCAAGTTGAGTAGCAATATTTTCTGCAACTAACTGTGCGTTGAGATCCGGTTTCTTGATTTCTTTAATTTCTAAGTTTAATTTCTTAGTTGTAAACTTCTGAATTTCTTCTTTTAACTTCTCGATTTCTGTACCTGCTCTACCGATTACGACACCGGGCTTAGCAGTAAAGATGATTATCTTTAAGCGATCTGATGCTCTTTCAATCTCAATTTTAGAAATTCCTGCACTGTATAATTTCTTCTTCAGATATGTTCTGATGTTATAGTCTTCTACGAGATTGTCTGCAAAATCAGCTTCTGCATACCATCTGGAGTCCCAGTCAGAAATTACTCCGACTCTTAAGCCGTGAGGATTAACCTTTTGTCCCATTATTGCCCTCCTTATCTCTCATTAAGCACTACAGTTATATGACACATTCTCTTCTCAATACGATAAGCTGTGCCTCGTGCTCTAGGTCTAATTCTTTTCATAATCGGTCCCTGGTTAGCATAGCATTCTTCTACATAAAGCTTTGCAGGATCCATATTTTTAACCTCAGCATTCGCAATTGCTGATTTTAATAATTTTTCTATCAAAGTTGAAGCGTATCTTGGATTATAAGCTAAAATACCAAGTGCTGTCTGTACATCCTTACCGCGAATGGCGTCTAATACGAAACAAGCTTTTTGAACAGATACTCTAGCATATGATAACTTAGCGGATGCTCTGTTGTCTTTTTGCTCATTTCTTTCTCTCTTTATCTGGGATCTATGTCCTTTCGCCATGGATAGAACCTCCTTCCATCAATGCTTACACATTATTTTCTTGTTTTCTTTTCGTCTTTTCCGTGTCCTCTATAGGTTCTGGTTGCAACGAACTCTCCGAGCTTGTGTCCAACCATATCTTCTGTCACATATACCGGCACATGTCTTCTTCCATCATGAACCGCAATTGTGTGTCCTACAAACTGCGGGAAAATGGTAGAACGACGTGACCAAGTCTTAATAACTGATTTCTCACCAGTCTGATTTAACGCATCTACTTTTTTCAACAAATGGTCATCAGCAAATGGTCCCTTTTTAAGTGAACGAGCCATGTATTCTAACCTCCTTAGAATTCTTAATACTGGAATGGCTTACGCTATCCAATTTAATCGCACGAAATGGTATGCTGTTGTAAAGTATATTACTTAATCGCTTTACCATCTCTTCTTCTTACTATTAACTTATTAGATTTCTTATTGTGCTTTCTAGTCTTAAGACCAAGAGCAGGTTTACCCCAAGGTGTAACAGGGCCTGGACGACCAATACCTGTCTTACCTTCACCACCACCGTGAGGATGGTCATTCGGGTTCATAACAGAACCACGTACAGTAGGTCTGATACCCATGTGACGCTTACGTCCTGCTTTACCTACATTGATAAGCTCATGATCAATATTTCCGATTTGTCCGATGGTTGCTCTACAGATGATAGGAACCATTCTCATTTCACCGCTAGGAAGACGAAGTGTAGCATATTTACCTTCCTTAGCCATAAGCTGTGCGGAATTACCTGCTGCACGAACCAACTGTCCGCCCTTGCCAGGATATAACTCAATGTTATGAATCTGAGTACCTACAGGAATGTTCTGAAGAGGTAAGCAGTTACCAACTTTAACTTCTGCTGTTTCACCATTCATAAGCTTTGTTCCTACGGTAAGACCGTAAGGAGCAATAATATATGCTTTCTCACCGTCTGCATAGTTAAGCAATGCAATGTTTGCTGTTCTGTTAGGATCGTATTCAATACTAACTACTGTTGCAGGAATACCATCTTTTCTT
Organism: Variimorphobacter saccharofermentans; assembly: GCF_014174405.1. Taxonomy (GTDB): domain Bacteria; phylum Bacillota; class Clostridia; order Lachnospirales; family Lachnospiraceae; genus Mobilitalea; species Mobilitalea saccharofermentans. The sequence continues at coordinate 3,572,560 of NZ_JACEGA010000001.1, forward strand.
CTTTTAAAATCAATAATTCTATATTTTCTTCTAGATCCACCGCCCTGGTGTCTTACAGTGATCTTACCTTGATTATTACGGCCTGCTTTCTTGTTTAAAGAAACAACCAATGACTTCTCAGGCTTAGATGCTGTAATTTCTGCAAAATCAGAACCAGTCATGTGTCTTCTGGAAGGTGTATATGGGCTATATGTTTTAATTCCCATGTTTTGCACTCCTTTCAAATGATGTAACAAGAATTTGTTACTCTATTTATTCTTGTATACGTCCATTATTCTGTACGATTTTTTATAATCCTGAGAAGATTTCGATCTCAGCGCTGTCCTCAGTTAACTGAACGATAGCTTTTTTAACCTTTGAGGTCTTTCCCTCTATATTTCCACGTCTACGGGTCTTACCATCCATATTAATTGTATTTACCTTCTCAACCTTTGCTCCGGTAAACATTTTCTCTACAGCTTCCTTAATCTGATTCTTAGTAGCCTCGGGATGAACGGAAAATGTGTATTTTTTCTCACCCATAGTGCTCATACTCTTTTCAGTTACAATCGGTTTAAGGATTACATCATAATACTTTAAATCTGCCATTATGCGTACACCTCCTCGATTTGAGCTACAGCATCCTTAGTCAATACCAAGGTATCATACTTTAAGATGTCGTAAACATTAATGGAGTTTGATAATACTGTTCTTACCTTAGGAAGGTTTCTTGCAGAGAGCTGTACGTTATCATTCTTCTTATCAAGAACAACTAATGCCTTCTCTATCTTTAAATTATCAAGAACTGCCTTCATTTTCTTTGTTTTAATCTCGTCAAAGTTGATGTCATCAAGAACAAAGAATTTAGACTCATTTACTCTTGATGTTAACGCTGATTTGATTGCAAGAGCTTTTTCCTTCTTATTCATCTTAAAGGAATAATCTCTCGGCTTTGGAGCAAATACAACACCGCCGCCCTTCCATTGAGGGGATCTGGTTGAACCCTGTCTTGCATGACCGGTTCCTTTTTGTCTCCAAGGCTTTCTACCGCCACCGCTTACTTCTGCGCGGGTTTTAGCGCTCTGTGTTCCCTGACGTTTATTCGCTAACTGCTGAACAACTGCCATATGAACTAAATGTTGATTTATCTCTACTCCGAAGACTGCATCGTTGAGCTCTAGTGTTCCAACTTTCTTGCCTTCGATATTATAAACTGTTACATTTGCCATTTATGCTTCCTCCTTTCTTAAAGCTTCTAGTTTGATTTAACTGATTCTTTCAGCATTACTAAGGATTTCTTAGGTCCAGGTACTGCACCCTTAACAAGGATGAGGTTCTTATCTGCATCTACTCTTACAACTTCAAGATTTTGAACGGTAACCTTAACATTACCCATATGTCCAGGCATGTGCTTTCCTTTGAATACTCTACCAGGTGTGGTAGCAGCACCGTTGGAACCTGCATGTCTGTGATACTTGGAACCATGTTTCATCGGTCCTCTTGATAAGTTGTGTCTCTTAATAGCACCCTGGAAGCCTTTTCCCTTTGACTTTGCAGTAGCATCAATTCTGTCACCTTCTGCGAAGATGTCAACTTTGATTTCCTGACCTACTGTATAGTCAGAGGCATTCTCAAACTTGAACTCTTTAAGAAATCTTTTATTCGCAACACCTGCTTTTGCAAAGTGTCCTTTTCTTGGTTTGTTTACCAGAGTCTCTCTGATATCACCGAAACCAACTTGTACTGCAGCATAGCCATCATTCTCTACTGTCTTTATCTGTGTAACATAGAGAGGTCCTGCCTGCAATACGGTTACCGGAACAAGTACACCGTTTTCACAGAAAACCTGAGTCATTCCGATTTTTGTAGCCAAAATCGCTTTCTTCATCTTTTTACCTCCTGTTTAATCTACAGCGGATTGCCGCACGATATTGTGTAATATCGTGTTTTGTGTAGCAATCATCCTAGATGGTTATATACAATCATATATGAACCCTAAGGATTTCTTCTTAATTAATTATTATTTGATTATTCTGTCCATCCCTGTTGTCTGATTAACACACCATTTTGCGGATTATTTTGCTTTCATCTTAATGTCGATATACACACCTGCTGGCATTTCCAATCTGGATAACGCATCTACCGTCTTCTGGGTAGGTGTAATGATGTCAATCAATCTCTTGTGTGTTCTTTGCTCAAACTGCTCTCTGGAATCTTTGTATTTGTGAACCGCTCTAAGAATTGTTACAACTTCCTTCTTAGTCGGCAACGGAACCGGTCCACTCACCTTAGATCCTGTTTTCTTCACAGTATCAATAATCTTACCTGCAGATTGATCGATCAAATGATGATCATATGCCTTCAATGTGATTCTCATTACTTGACTTGCCATAAAAAAAGCCGCCTCCTTTTCGCACTTAATTTCAGTACGACAAGTGGTGACTGTACACTCGTCCGTGTGTATCTTAATGCTTCATAGGAATAATCCGGAGAACCGGACTAGCATCGATAAATTCATCATTTATCGCTCTTCTATGAAATTCCTCACACGTTTTATCTGCCCAACGGCAGAACATTATATTGTACAGTGACTTGTCGCCAGTTTCATAACTTGACCTTCGCTCCACGGAAAACCTGCCAGATTCGGCAGCAACCTCACGCTTCTACGCTATCAATGTCACAACATTGGTTATTATACACCAAGAATATTTTCATTGCAAGTACTTTTTTTATTTTATTATAATTTATAAATACGAAGAAGCGATGGGAAGGGTACTGACCGGAGGCTGGGGATATATCCGCTGCGGAGCCGCTCGCGCTTAGTTGCACTTAGTAGCGGTACGTAAGGCTCTACAGAACAGAGCCTAAGTACCGACTAGTGCAAATACTCCGCTCTGGATATATTCCCAGCCTCCGGCCAGTAACCTTCCCACCGCTTCTTCATCGTACATAAAGCTCTATAAAACAGAGCTTAAGTACCGATTGTCATTAATGCTCTGTCACCATATATATCTCCTGATCCACTGTCCAAATTTCGTTAAAACCGTATTCATGTCTGAACTCAATCTTGTATAGAACTATTATGTATAAATCACTTCAAATGAGTAGTTAAATTAATTATTACCAGTTTCTATATAAATTATGATAATATTACAATTTCACATTATTTCACCACGAAACGCTTCGAGAGACTTCTTTCCCCAATATAAATTATAATGGATAGGCAAGTATCAAATCAACTTGCCTATCCATTAATGTAATGTTCCTACTTATTGTGATTCATTTCCATTATGCCACAGTTTCCTCATGATCCAAGGATAACAGATTCTTATTCCCACGGAACAGGCAACAGCCTAACAGTCCACCTAAGGCAATACATACATATAAAAGTCCTATTCCGCTACCTTCTCCTTTACCAACAAGAATGGAAAAGAAGGCAGGAACATCATTAGGGTTACTCATAAATGGTGTAAATACCTTGTCAGCGAAAAAACCACCCAGTAGATTTCCAATGGGAATTGATGCAAATTGAAGAGTATTACGAGCGGAAAACACTCTTCCCTGCTGCTCAAGCGGTACCTTTGTTCGCATGATATATTCCACATTGGCTGTTAAAAACGGAATCAGAATATTGCCACCGAATACCGCAAGGGTCCAAACATAATAGTTTCTCCCTATTCCCAGCAAACCATTACAAAAAAGGAAGGAAAAGGACATAATGTTAAGTATCAGGGGAACCCTTTTCTTTGTCTGTGGCATTTTTGACACCAGAATACTTCCCAATATGCCACCTATGCTAACAGTACTGCTTACAATGCCCAGTTGAATATCATTATTCCCATTTCTGGACAGAACCATCGGAGCAAGATTAACGTTATAAATTGCAGCAATTAAATTGACAAATGCCATAAACATAATCAAGTTTAGAATTCCCTTCTTATTAATAAGGTACCGTATTCCAAACTTACATTGCTCCAATAGACTTTGAGCTTCCGCGTCCTTATTTGAGATATGTGGAACTCTCACTACAAATGCTAATGTAACAAAGGCAAATACAAATGTGGCCAAGTCAATTAGTACAATACACTCCATACCCAGGATTGCGTAAAGTGAAGTTGCAACAAAAGGAGCCAGAACTCCGATAAAGGAATTACAGAATGTACGTATCCCACTTGTCTTAATATAATCATCCTTTGCAACCATTGCAGAAACACTTACTTCAAAAGCTGGATTTTGAAATGAATCCATCACACCCATCATGAAGTTAATAATATAAAGATAGGAGACCTTAAGATTTCCTGTTAACAGCATAATAAATATACTTAATGAAAAAACAGCTGAAATCGTATCTGCAACCAGCATTATTATCTTCTTATTCCATCGATCGCTTATGGTACCCGAAATAAAACTTAAGAATACCTCTGGTACCAGATAGCATATTGATAACAGGGATAAGGATAGTACTGATCCGCTTTGCTTATAAGCCCATAGAATAAGTCCATAGCTCGTAAGCCTACTTCCGAATTGCGACACAAATTGTCCCATTAGGAATAAGTAGAAATTCTTTAATTCACTATTTATTTTTTCTTTAAACATTTTAACTCTACCTCTTTCAATTATTTTATATTGAAAAATGCAAAGTCAAAACCGATAGAGAGTTTCTCCATGCAAATACTATCTTATCTGACTTTGCATGGAGTTAAAACAATGCAGAGCTTCAATGTAATCGCTCCTTTCCTTTACTCATTTTGATATAATATTTTTATTGTTATTAATCTCTTCTACAACTTCTTAATTATAGGAAGAAGTTGTACTAATAATTAAATTATAACACATTACTAGAATTTGACAGAACTTAACTAATTATTTCTCCCAAGTACATACATCTTATACCCCAATAGCTACTCTCTGGGATCATATCCAACCACTGTCCATATGCCCGTTTCATCCTGTCTTACTATTTTCTTTAGATAAACATATCGTGCAATAGACTTCTCATTCTCTACTTCGATAACTGCTTCTACACCATTGTTCTCTATCAATACCATATCCTCATACAATATAGGATAGTCACCTACGATTCCTTCAGGAGATATCAATATATTAGAAAAAACATGTGCTACAAATACTGGGTCCAGTCTCCACGGAGAGTGACCTGCATCCACACTTTTTTGCTCATTTTCTTCTACTGTAAGATCAATAGGAACTTCGATTTGTGGTACTCTCTTTACGTCATTACCTGATGAATCAGGTATATATACTTCACCACTTGAGAATCCTTCTACTAATACGGATAGCTCCTCCAGCGATGCATTACCAAATACGGTATACTCCATGCCGTTCTCCTGCCAACGAATGGATTTTACATCAGTGGCATCTTGATAATTGTGTAGGATCTCAGCTGGATTATTCGCTACTTTTCCCAGTATCGCCTGGGAGTCAGGTGCAAATTTTTCCTTGATCATTCTCTGGAGAACAACAGCGGTTTTATTCGACGCTTCTTCGGAATAATATAACTTTGCCGTATTGGTTTCCAACATAACCGCTATTCCTTTCAAATGATAATTATATGGTACCTTCTTTGGAAGAACGGGATTAAAATCTAATAAATCGGCTGCCTCGTCTATAGTAGATACCGGTTGTTCTGTGTTCTGCATAACCACATCATACCCCTCCGGAATCTGATAAACCAGCAACTCATCAGGAATCTCATCCGAAAATGAAATCTCCGTGTAGGCTATCGTAATCTGTAATGCATTCTGCATAGCTGACTGTTTCTTAAGCGGGAGCTCAGTCTTTTTATCAACCCAAAGCTGATACGCGGCTCCACCATCCGGTATAACCTCTAATACAACCGTTTCTCTTCCTGAGATATTTTCTTCTTTCAACTTCTTCACAGTGACGGCGTTTTTTACATCCTTCACCTCATTATCAAGTTCAAAAGTAAAACGGTAAGGATCCGGAAATGCATCGAAGACATACAGCTTCTTCTCCTCTGGTCTGATCTGCCATTCCCTTGTCGTATCATTTACTGTGATAAAACCTTTTGAATATCCCTCAAGTTCTTTGACATAATATCTTCCATCCTCATCAGCCCATACCTCTCTTCGTGATTGAAGCGTTGTTTCTCCAAGTCCATTTTTCACGACTACTTCTACAATGCCATGATATGCTTTAACCTTTTGCATTGCTTGTTCCATTGCATATACAATATTCGTTTCCTTTCTTCCAGAAGTTATGTTAGGGTAAGAAAACAGAAGTACTGCAGCTGCAGTAGCTGCTGTAAATAGTACCGCGCGTTTGAACCAGATATACTTATGCTTATGTTTAAAATGCTTTGATCGTTGTAAATCTGAATGCATATCATCGGAGGCTTTCGTATATTGATCGGATCGAAGCGACGCAATCAATCTCATCTTAAAATCATCCTCCGGAAAAGCCGGTTCCCGTAAACTTCTAAGTCTCCTGACCGTTTCTGCCATGTCATCCATTTCGTTCGAAGAGTAACCATTATCATGCTCTTTCGGTTTTTCTTCTTTATTTAATTGATCGATATATACAGATATTCTATTCATATTGTCTTTCATCTTAATCCTCCTTTAATCAAAATAATTCTAAACATCACTTATCTTCCCTTTTCAGTATTTTAGTCAAAGCCTTTATCGCACGGAATTGAAGCACACGTACGTATCCTTCTTTTCTTTTCATTCGTTCTGCAGTCTCAGATACAGAGTATCCTTCAATAATTCGAAGAGTTAGGACCTGCTGTTGTTCCTCTGTCAGCAGTTTCATTGCTTTCTCGATTATTGCTCGTTCATGAATGAAATCCGAAAAATCTTCTTCTGCTATTTGTTCTGGCGAAACATCTTCTATATTATAGTAATATCCTCTACGTTTTTTCATTCTCCAATGGTCTCTGATTATATTCAATGCAATTGCTTTAAGATAAGCTACATTGTTACTCACCTTTACATTATTGCGTTGAAGATAAGAGATGGCTCGTACGTATGTCTCCTGTGTAATGTCCTGTGCTTCTTCTCGATTTTGGACCTTATAGTATATAAAACGATACAATTCATTCCACGTATTTGAACACAGTTTGTCTATAAAATCTGACTGATCGTTTTGATTAAATCCCATGCCTACTCCTTTCCTACTGATTTCTATTCATGCATGCTGTAATTATTGGACGTGAACTAACGATGTTGCGTAGAGATGTCTTGATGACGATAGCCAAAATTATCTTTCAAATAATATATCCCTTTAAAAAGTTTTTAGCAGGATATCATCGTTATATATAGTAAGACGCCTCCTTATATAGATTTGTTACACTAAAATATTATTATTTATCATTATTGTAAACAGAAGAAAGGTGTTAACTAAAATAAGGCTGAAGAATATTGATATGACATCTCCAAAGTAGATTTGGTTATTTACCAGCTCTACTTTGAAAGTGTCTATCAATACTCATCAGCCTTAACTTCAACTACAATATTTTATTTTTCCCATCTACCCGATGCACCACAGGGAAGTACTAATCCATTTTCCTTGACGGGTAGGCCAATCTCATCTGCAATTACCTGCCCCCCAAACTTCTTTTTCAATTCCACAGACAGCATATAGGACAGAACACCTGCCTGAAGTCCGGTGGTATAGGAGTTCAATAAGAAAAAGAGCGGGTCATCGGATAATACTTTGGTACATAGTTGTATAAACGGATGGATGTTATCTTCTATTTTCCATATCTCCCCCTTCGGTCCTCTTCCGTAAGAGGGGGGATCCATAATAATTGCATCGTATTTATTATCTCGTCTGATCTCTCTTTCTACGAATTTGACGCAATCATCAACAATATAACGAATAGGCGCATCAGCCAGACCTGATGCTACAGCATTCTCCTTGGCCCAGGTAACCATACCCTTGGACGCATCCACATGGGTAACGGCCGCTCCGGCTTTCGCTGCTGCCAGTGTTGCGCCACCTGTATATGCAAATAAATTTAATACCTTTATTTGTCTTCCTTTAACGCTATTTATTTTCTCGGAGAACCAATCCCAGTTGACTGCCTGCTCTGGAAAAAGTCCAGTATGCTTAAAACTGAAGGGTTGTAAGTTAAAGGTGAGTTCTTTATAGGATATCTTCCATTGCTTTGGCAAATCAAAGAATTCCCATTCACCTCCACCCTTTGAACTCCTGTGATAGTGGGCATTTGGCTTCTTCCAGCCCTTATGCACTTTCTTAGTATCCCAGATCACCTGAGGGTCCGGTCTTACCAATATATATTCTCCCCAACGCTCTAATTTCTCACCCTTTGAGGTATCAATCACTTCATATTCCTTCCATTCATCTGCTATCCACATAATAACTCTCTAACTCTCTTTCTTTTTTCAGAATTTTAATTCATTATAAAACACACAACAAAGAAATACAATACAAACCAGGTGCAACGAAACGCAAACGGCTCCGTGGCGGATATGATTTCTGCCACTGTCCATCGGTTTTTCGCTGTATTATTCATAATCTTTCTATCATTATTCTAACCGTATTTTAACTTGACGTTGTTGTCAATTCATACTAAACTGATAACTGTAAGAACTGATTTTGATGACCGTTTGCAAGTAGATGTTTACAAAAAGACTTGATCCTATAAATCATGCAGCGGCAACACTTTTTAATGGAGGGTTACGAACATGGGTATTTTAACAAGATTTAAAGACATTATGTCAAGCAACATCAATGCCTTATTGGATAAGGCCGAGGATCCTGAGAAGATGATTGATCAGTGCCTTAGGAATTTAAATTCCGATCTCGGCAAGGTAAAGTCAGAAACTGCTACGATTATGGCTGAAGAACAGCGAGCCAAAAGAGTACTGGATGAATGCAATGAAGAGATCGCTAAGATGCAGTCTTACGCTGTAAAAGCTTTGGAGGCCAACAACGAAGCAGATGCTCGTAAGTTCTTAGAACAGAAGGCTTCTTTATCCTCTAAATTACCAGGTCTTCAGGAAGCATATGATCTTGCACATAACAATGCAACTCACATGAGAGAGATGCATGATAAACTGGTTAATGATATTAACGAACTGGAATCTCGTAAGGATATGATTAAAGGTAAGCTTGCAGTTGCTAAGACACAAGAGCGGATTAACAAAATGGGGTCTTCAGTAGTCAGTGCGAACGACTCTATATCCAGCTTTAAAAAATATGAGGAGATGGCTGACAAAGCATTGGATAAAGCAAACGCTATGGCGGAATTAAACCGTTCCTCCTCTGAGCAAAGCATAGAAGACTTAACTAAGAAGTATGCTTCTGATACAACTGTTGATGACGAATTAGCCGCTTTAAAAGCAAGCTTAGGTAAATAATATCAAGAGGAAATGTCCGCGAATGAAAAGTACGCTCTTTCTGATTTGCGGACATTTTTCAGGTGAGGAGGAAAAGTAATGCCAACGGTAGTACATTATAAATGCCCCAATTGTGGGGCTGATATGGCATTCGATAGTAATACCGGGATGCTGCGATGCGCCAGCTGTGGCCGGACGGACAATATTGGAAAAGCAACTGGGAACCCCGATCCCTCTGATGACGATAGCATTAAGTACGAAATGGATGAAGAAGACATCCTTGCTAGAGACTCCGGCTTTGAGAATGATTATGAGGATCCTTCTGATACGGATGAACCATCACATCATTCTACCTTTCAGGGTGATGAAGCTACGGAATATCATTGTAAGAACTGTGGAGCTGTTCTAATTACGGATGCTCAGACCACTGCCACTACCTGTAGCTTTTGCGGTGCTGGTGTTGTTATTGGGGATCGTCTGACTGGAAGTCTTGCTCCAGCAAAAGTAATCCCATTCTCAATAAGCAAGGAACAGGCGCAGGAAGCATTTAAACAATGGTGTAAAAAAGGACTTCTTACTCCCCGCGATTTTATGACTGCGGACCGCATTAAAAATATAACCGGTATATATGTACCGTTCTGGCTTTACGATGTAAACGGACGAGGTGAAGCAGAGGCTACTTGTACCCGGGTTCGAACCTATACAAAAGGCGATTGGATCTATACCGAAACAAAATACTATCATGTGTATCGCAAGGTTGACCTTAATTACTCTCGTATTCCCTGTGATGCCTCTAAGAAAATGGATGACAACATGATGGATAAAATAGAACCCTTCCATTATGATAATCTAAAGGATTTTCAGATGCCTTATCTTGCAGGGTACATATCTGAAAAATATGACTTTGATGATGAGCAGATGCTGCCTCGAATCAAATCAAGAGTAAGTGATTATGTTGATAGTTATATAAGGTCTACTATTAACGGCTATAACACTGTGTCCTTCATCAGAAAGGATATAAACGTTCGTAAAAAACGTGCCGATTATACTCTGCTACCCGTATGGATGGTATGTTATGATTATCGTCAGGCTGAACATATCTTTGCTATGAACGGACAGACTGGTAAAATCGTCGGAAAGCCACCTCTCAGTAAAGGAAAAATAGCTGCTTGGTTTGCTGGAATTTCTGCCGGAAGCTTTCTAATCTTCCGTGTATTGACTATGATATTAGGAGGTGGAATGTAATGAGAAGAATTAAACTAAAAAACTTCAGTCTGATGCTTTTCCTAATCCTTTTTATCGTCTCAAATATACCGACTTTACATGTCAGTGCATCCACCGTATTTAATCAACACATCTATGATGAAGCAGATTTGTTATCCACAAGTGAACGTGATAAATTAGAAGAGATGTGTATAGAATATGGAGAAGAAGCTGGTATCGATATCCTTATACTTACTCATGATGACAGGACAGCTCCATATGCAGAAACCTATATTGAGGACTTTGAAGACCAGTATCCAGCGGGTGATCGTGTATATCTTCTCGTTGATATGTATAATCGAGTTGTGTTTATAGAAGGATACGGACTTGCAGAAACATATATTCATTCGAAACGAATTGACCAGATAATCGATGATATTACTCCAGACCTTTCAGATGGTAATTATTATGATGCCTTCGTCTCCTATATCGAGCAATCATCTGCTTATATGAAGGATGACTCCGAATTAAATTATGATCATGATTATAATTATGCAAAGCCACAATCCAGCAATCCAAATGATGCTTACTACGATGAAACCTGGCCTGGTGATTCATCCTCATCTAATGACAGTATATTATCAAATATATTGGTCCAGCTAGTCGTAGCCATGATTATCGGTGCTGTTGTAGTTGCTATTATGGCTTATAACTCTGGAGGCAAAATGACCGCCGGTAGTAATACTTATATGGACCCCAGCCAATCCGGACTGATTGGTCGTAGAGACCAATATATTAGAACACAAGTAACTCGTGTCAGAAAGCCTCAGAATAATAACTCAAACGGAGGCAAAGGTGGATTTAGTTCCGGAGGCTTTCGAGGGGGCGTTTCCAGCGGAGGAAGGTCTCATAGTTCAGGTGGCGGTCGCTTTTAAGTATTTTAACATACTGATTGTCACGATACGCTTTTATGCATAGTGAGATATTCATTTCATAATAGACTTCAGATGTTTTGCATGTTATATTTTATTTTAAACTGTATCAAAAACTAATTAAGTAGGAGGAATCCACCATGGGTTTATTTTCAAAGCAATTTGCCAATGTCGTAGAATGGCAGGAATTTCGTGAAGATATGATATTTTATAAATGGAATAATGATGAAATAAAGAAGGGAAGCCGTCTGATCATTCGCCCAGGTCAGGACGCTATCTTTCTATATAATGGTAAGATTGAGGGTATCTTTAAAGATGAAGGAGATTATGATATTGAATCCCAGATCATTCCTTTCCTATCAACACTGAAGGGCTTTAAATTCGGCTTCAATAGCGGTATCCGTGCGGAAGTACTCTTTATTAACACAAAAGAATTCATCTCTAAATGGGGAACTCAGAATGCTATTAATATTCCCGCTCCAAATATGCCAGGAGGATTACCCATCCGCGCGAATGGAACATTCACATTTAAGGTTAATGATTACGTAAAACTAATCGATAAAATTGCCGGTGTAAAACAAAGCTACCTAGTGGAGGATGTACGTCTTCGTATTGTTGCAATCCTTGACCAGCTTCTGATGAAATGGATTACAAAGGAAGGAAAGGATATGTTCAATCTTCAGGCAAATTCCTTTGATATTGCCAACGGTATTCGCTCCGATCTCGATATGCAGCTTTTTGACAGCGGATTATCTGTTAGTGGGTTTACCATTATGAGCTTCACATATCCGGAGGAGATTCAGAAAATGATTAACAAGAATGCTTCCTTTGGAATGATTGGTGATATGGGTCGTTACCAGCAGGCTGCCATGACAGAGGGTATATCCTCCGGTAAGGTACATGGCGGCGGTGTAGCTTCTGATATGGCCGGAATGATGATGGGAATCAATATGGCTAATCAAATGATGCAGAATATGAATACTCCGAATAGTCCGGCAAATAATAGTCAGACCACTCCTGGTTCCCAATCCAAACCGAACTTCTGTCCGAATTGCGGAACGAAAACGGATGGAGCCAATTTCTGTTCAAACTGTGGGCATAAACTAGTATAAAACATACTGTATAACGCAACAAGTAAGTATAAAATAACACCAGCTGGTGTATTAGCGATTAATTTATATATGCTATTACACCGGCTTTCTTTATTCCATCCTACACTCAATTCTTCCTTTTCTCCTCTATCATAAATATAAGTTCCATCGATTGTCATAATATAATATCCATCTTCCATAATATACCACAATATTCTTGACTATATTAGTACTATATAGTATTATCCTATATGAAAGGAGTGTGTATATTTGTCAAAAACAAATGGCGGGTTTTTAATATCTAAGATAAAACAGTTGCAGGACCGGATCTTTGGCAGTTTATTACGGCAATATGGGATCGATGAATTTAATGGTGCACAGGGCAGAATACTATTCGTTCTGTGGCAGGAGGACAACCTTCCCATCGTAGAATTATCACGGCGTACCTCTTTAGCTAAAACAACACTGACCAGTATGCTGGATCGTATGGAGAACAAAGGAATCCTTATAAGATCCTTTGACACTGCAGATAGGCGGCAAATTAGAATTCTACTAACAGATAAGGCAAAGGCCCTGAACGAGCAGTATAACCAAGTTTCAGAAGAAATGAACCAGCTATTTTATAAAGATTTTGAGGAACCGGAAATAACAATGTTTGAGCAATATCTACAACGAATATTAAAGAATTTAGAGGAGGAAGATAAACATGAATGAAGAACTAAAATCTGAAATCAAATCACTTATTGAGGAATCGAAAATTACATACGTATCCTCGGTAGACGCAAATGGTTTTCCAAATACGAAAGCCATGTTAACTGTATTACATGACGGAATTCAAACTCACTATTTTTCCACTAATACTTCCTCGAAACGTGTAAAGCAATTTCATGACAATCCGAAGGCATGTATTTATTTCAGCGACAACGAAAAGTTCATGGGGCTTATGCTAATTGGAACAATGGAGGTATGCAGGGATCGAAAGCATAGGGAAATGTTATGGTTTGATGGAGCCGAGATGTATTACCCAAAAGGAATAGACGATGAAGATTATTGTGTCCTTAAATTCCAAGCAGAAACAGGCAATTATTATCATGGCCTGAAAAACCATACCTTTACTATCGATGAATATAACCGCATATAAGCAAATTGAAAGGGGAGATATTAAATTGGATCTTTATACAGCGATCAATCAAAGACATACCATCCGGGACTTTCAGGATAAGGAGGTTCCAACGGATGTACTTCACAGAATCTTAAATGCCGGATTAAAGGCACCTACCAATGATCACATGCGTAACTGGGAGTTTATTGTTATTACGGATCCGGTAGAGAAGGCTAAAATTATTAGTAAAATACCAAAGAAAATATCAAAAAAGCAAGTTGAAGACTTTCTGGAACGTTGTCAAATGTCAGACACCAGCCAAAGAGCAATGTATATGGATGCCGTTCCGAAGCAATATCAAATGCTTTATTACTCAAGCGCATTGGTTCTTCCTTTATTCCGGCAGGATACACCATTGTTAAAACCGAAAACCCTTAGTGACTTAAATGCATTTGCTTCAATCTGGTGCTGTATTGATCATATCCTGCTTGCGGCTACTGCTGAGGGCTTGGGTGTTGCTCTTAGAATCCCCTTCGATAAAGAGATTAAGTATTTAAAGGAGGTCCTAGGTCATCCCGACAATTACTTCATGCCCTGTTATTTATCAATAGGTTATCCGGTAGAGAATGCATCTCTCTATAAGCAACATGAATTTGATATCAAGGAAAAGCTTCACATCAACCGTTGGTGATACTTCATCAACTCATCACAAACCTATATACCCATGTAAAACAGGCGGTTGCATAATATATAATTTCAGGGACTATGACTTACCATAATACACTGTCGGAAGAACAGATTGCTGTATTTTGTATGAATCATGCGATTATTTAGATTCACTGCGAATATTTAGATTCGCATAAGAATATATATTCGCATGAGGCATACAAAATCAGTAATCTGTCCTTCCGTCTGTGTGTGAGGTAAGTCATAGTCCCTGTTGATATATTATGCAACCGCCCCCATTGAAGCACTTATCAAACTTTAAATACTTCATCATTCATTAGTTTATTTAATCTGGCTTCTGCATCCGCCATAGTCTCACCCTTTACACCGAAATAGAACTTAATCTTTGGTTCGGTACCGGATGGTCTTACAGCACACCATGCATTGTCATTCAGGTCAAAATAAAGAACATCGGATTTTGGAAGTCCGGTTGGCGTTACTGTTCCGTTTTCCATATCAGTTATGGTATCTGCCTGATAATCTCTTAGCTTCATTACCATATAATCTCCGACCTTCTTAGGAGGGTTCTTGCGGTAATTTGCCATAATCTCTTTAATTTTCTCCATTCCCTCAATTCCCTTAAGGGTTACAGATACCAGATCCTCTTTAAAGTAACCATACTTCTTATATATATTGCTCATCTGCTCATGAAGAGTAATACCCTTGGATTTATAATAAGCTGCTGCTTCACATAATGCCATAACCGCAACAACTGCATCTTTATCTCTTGCGTGGGTTCCAACCAGGCATCCATAGCTTTCTTCATAGCCAAATACATACTCATTCGATCCTGTCTGTTCAAATAGCTTAATTTGTTCACCGATATATTTAAAACCGGTTAATACTTCAATCAATCGTGCATTATAATTCTCTGCAATTAGATCCGATATATTTCCTGTAACGATGGTCTTAATCAATGCTGCATTCTTTGGAAGTATACCCTTCTCTGCTTTTTGTGAGAATTCATACTCCGCAATTAAAGCACCGGTCATATTACCATTGAAGAGAACATAATCACCCTTTTCATCCTTTACCATGATTCCAAGACGGTCTGCATCCGGATCGGTAGCAAGTATCAAATCTGCCCCTACCTCCTTAGCCAGCTTCTGCGCAATAGTGAATACCTTGGGATCTTCAGGATTTGGATATCCCACTGTTGAGAATTCTGAATCCGGTAATTCCTGTTCCGGTACCACATATACCTGATCAAAACCAATTTCCTTAAGAATTCTTCTAACAGGAAGATTTCCTGTTCCATGTAATGGTGTGTATACGATTTTTAGCTTCTTTCCTTCTTCACTGATTGGATTTACAACGAGCTTCTTAAGCTCGGCCATATACTCGTCATCGATTTCAGAACCGATTATCGTTAAAAGGCCCTGAGCAATCGCATCTTCCTTCTTCATTGTTTTGGCTGTTGAAAAATCAGTAATGGAGTTAACCTCCTTGATTATTTCAGCATCCTTAGGAGCGGTAATCTGTGCACCATCCTCCCAGTATACCTTATAACCATTATATTCCGGAGGATTGTGACTTGCTGTAACAACGACACCTGCCATGCAGCCTAAGGTACGAACAGAAAATGATAATTCCGGCGTAGGTCTGAGCGATTCGAATAAATATGCGTGAATACCATTAGCAGCAAGACAAAGAGCGGTATCTAAAGCAAATTCCGGTGACATTCTTCTGGAATCATATGCAATCGCTACACCCATCTTCTCCCCACCATGTTTTTTAATGGTATTTGCCAGGCCTTGCGTTGCACGTCTTACTGTGTATATATTCATTCGGTTTACACCGGCTCCTAAGATACCACGAAGTCCACCGGTACCAAACTCTAGATCTTGATAAAATCTTTCCTTGATTTCATTATCATTTCCCTGCAGTGCAGTTAATTCTGCTCTGGTTGCCTCATCAAAGTATGGGTTTGTCAACCATTCGTTATATCTCTCCTTATAATCCATACCCTTTACCTCATCCTTTCAAACTATTCTGTGAATAATAATCATTTCACTTTATACTCCAAACGTCAAGTAACATAATACAATGCTTGTAATGGAAAATCAATCTTTTTTTACGATCCATACATTGTCTGAATATAACCAAAGATATCCTGTCGATTTATAAGTTAAACACTTACCTCATAATAATGCCGCACAAGATGACTTTCATTACATCGTCGTTCTTATGCGGCAAAATTATTGTTCTAACTATATCTTATAAGCTGCTT